>NZ_JBCLVL010000003.1:0-471231 GCF_048537895.1 Gordonia sp. CPCC 206044 | reverse complement strand
ACGTCTACTCCATCCCCACGCCCACCGCCACGAGGTGTCTCACCACCATCCTGGCAACCGACGTGTAACACTCGCTCTAGCCTGGAGCATCCGCGTTTGGTCTGACCGGTCACGCAACGGACTTACGCGGACGGCCGCGAGGCCGCTTGCGCGCGATCACCGTTCCGCGCTCGAAGATCTCCCCGCCCCAGACACCCCAGGGCTCGGCGCGGTCGAGTGCCGCCTGTAGGCAGGCCTGCTGCAGAGGGCACTCGGCGCACATCGCCTTGGCGCGCTCCAGGTCTCGGGGGTCCTCGGCGAACCACAGATCGGCGTCGGTCACCTGGCAGGGCAGGTCCAGACGGCCGACCGTCATGTGGCCCGCCGGAAGACAGGATTCGAGAACGCAATCGACAGTCATTCTTTTCTCCACATCTGCTCGTGTTTGGGTGTTGGAACCCGGAGACCTCGATGTGGCTGGTGCGCGCCGTCTCGTCATCGACGAGAAAACAGCGGACACATGCAACAAGAAGGGCCACGGGTTTCGCCTCTGCGATTCGCCCGTGGCCCGAAGGAAGCGGAGTTATCGACTCCGCAGACTTCGTATCTGCACGGGGAACCGCTGCGGCGCTCGCACTGCGGCGGTCGTGAGACCTGCCGGGGCTACGCGCGCGTCGGCGGGATGCGGTGCCATCGGTCGCACACGGGTCGCATCGACCCAGGAGCGGTCGCGACGGGCACACACGGCTGCCGCAATCGGCTTGGCCACAGGCACGCTGACGCCGGCCTGCATCTTGATTCCGTTCACTGGTCCGCTCCTTTCCGTGCTCGTGGGCTTCCACATCTGAGGGCTTCGTTACGGACAAACGAAGATCACCCCGTGCTGACCAATTCAGGGTAGGTGGTCGCGTACGAATCGCACAACCTATTTTTGACCTGCAGTTATTCCGTCACCGCCGGGGGCGTCGGCACATCTGTCAGCGGGCGCGCGACCCACCGTGCAGAACGCCGAGGAGTTCGTCGCCGAACTGCTCCAGTTTCACCGGACCGATTCCGGGGATGGCACCGAGCGCTGCCACATCCGACGGACGTTCCTCGGCGATCGCGTCGAGCATGGCATCGGTGAGGACGGCCCGCTCCCGCACACCTCGACGACGAGCGTGATCGGACCGCCAGGATCGCAGTGCGGTCACGAGTTCGTCGTCGCGTTCCTCGGACCGGCAGCTGCCGCATCGACGACGCACACGCGACTCCGGATTCACCAGCTCGGCACCGCACACGGTGCATCGCCCGCTGCGGCGCGGATCGAGGTCGATTCCGTCGAGGAATCGGGTGCGCCGACGGGTGGCCCGGGCCGAACCCGAGCGCGACAGACTCCACGACAGGTACAGATGCTCACGCGCCCGGGTGATCCCCACGTAGAAGAGCCGACGCTCCTCGTCGATCGCACCCGACCCCTTGTCGATCGCCTGCATGATGGGTACCGACCCGTCGGTGAGTCCGACGAGGAACACCGCATCCCACTCCAGCCCCTTCGCGGCATGGAGCGACGCCAAGGTGACGCCCGGCCGGGTCGGCGTGTGACGTTCCTCGGCACGCATCGTGAGCTCCGCGACGACCCGACTCAGCGGCATCGTCGGCTGGTCGACCAGCACATCGGCGACGACGGACATCAAGGCGCGCAACGATTCCCAACGCGCCTTGGCTTGCGGGCCGACCGGTTCGGTGTCGCCGAGCCCCAGCGGCGCGAGGACTGCACGAACCACTCTGGCGGTCTCGACCCCGGCCGGCAGATCGTCGCGCTGCGCGGCCGCGCGGAGCTTGCCCATGGCCTGGACGATCTCGGTACGGGTGAAAAACGCCTCCGAGCCGCGCACCTGATAGGGGATGCCGGCTTCGGTGAGGGCCTCCTCGAACCGCTCGGACTGCGCGTTGACCCGGTAGAGGACCGCGATCTCCGCAGGCTCGGTGCCCGCGTTGATCAGGTGCTTGATCTGGGCGGCCACGCCGTGCGCCTCGCGGAGTTCGTCGGCGAACTCGGCAGGCCGAGGCACCGGTCCGTGCGGGCGCTGACCGATCAGTTCCAGCCGGGTGCCGGGCGCGCGCTCGTCGGTGGCGGCGATGACCTGGTTCGCCAACCTCACCACCTCCGGGGTGGAACGGTAGTCGCGTTCCAGCCGCACCAGGGTGGCGTCCGGGTAGCGACGGGTGAAGTCCAGCAGATGGGCGGCGGTGGCACCGGTGAAGGAGTAGATGGTCTGGTTCGCGTCGCCGACGACGGTGAGGTTGTCACGCTCCCCCAACCAGACGTCGAGCAACTGCTGCTGGACGGGTGTGATGTCCTGGTACTCGTCGACCACGAAACATCGGTAGCGAGAACGGAAGTCGGCGGCGACGGCAGGGTCGGCGAGTAACTCCGCGGCGTAGATGATCAGGTCGTCGAAGTCCAGGAGCAGATGTGCGCCATCACGTTTCGCGCTCTCATAGGTCTCGAAGACCGAGGCAACGGCCTCGGCCGGGAACGCGACGTCGCGTCGGGCGGCCTGCGCGGCCGCGACGTAGCCCTCCGGCGTCGTCAACGATCCTTTGGCCCATTCGATCTCGGAGGCGAGATCGCGAAGTGACTCCGTGGTGGTGGCCAGGCCGACGTGATGCGCGGCGCGGGCGACCACCGGGAGCTTGTTGGCGAGCAGTTCCCAGGTGAGCTCGCGCGGCCAGAAGTATCGGAGTTGACGCAGTGCCGCGGCGTGAAAGGTCTGAGCCTGCACCGAGTTCCCGGGCCCTGCGATGCCGAGTGCACGCAGCCGCCCACGCAGTTCGCCTGCGGCGCGGGTGGTGAAGGTGACCGCGAGTACCTGCGACGGGTTCACCTGACCGCTGTCGATCAGGTGGGCGATGCGATGGGTGATGGTGCGGGTCTTACCTGTTCCGGCACCGGCCAGGACACACACCGGCCCGCGTGGGGCGAGCACCGCGCGCTGCTGTTCGGGGTCGAGCCCCTCGAGGATGCGGTGGTGATCGGGCACCGGTCCACTATGCCATTCGTCGCGGACACCATCGCCGGAGGAAGCCTCCCTCGACAGTGACCGCAGCGATCAGCCCCGCTCAGACGCCGAGCTTGGCCTTCACGTCGGCGATCGACGGGTTGGTGGCGGTGGTGCCGTCGGCGTACAGCACGGTCGGCACGACATGATTGCCGCCGTTGACACTGCCGACGAACTCCGCGGCATCCGGGTTGAGTTCGATGTCGACCTCCTGCCACGTCAGTCCGAGGCTCTTCAAGCCGGTCTTGAGGCGTGCGCAGAAACCACACCAACTGGTGGTGTACATGGTCAGCTCACCGGTGCCCGGGACTCGGGCCGAGGCGTCGTCGTCGATCACATTGCTCATGACACCCATAACAGCACGGACAGCCCGACTGTTCCCAGCCCGGCCGACTCACCGATCGGCGTATGCCCAGGCCGAGATCAGTGCACGTGCGATCGAGATGGAGCCCGGCAGTCGGAGCCGTCTGCCGTCGGAGGCGGTGCCCACCGCCCCGTCACCGCGCACCCAGTCGCCACCCTCTTCGAGAGCGTCGATGACCTCGGCGCGATCGAACCAGTCGGCGTCACCGATCTCACCGTCGATGAAGTCCAGCGGCTGCGTGGGATCACCGATCGCAGCGAACCCCAGCATCAACGACCGCGGGAACGGCCAGGGCTGGCTGCCCAGGTAGCGGGGCTCGCGCACGGTGATGCCGACCTCCTCGTGCACCTCCCGGATCACGCATTGTTCGAGCGACTCCCCCGGCTCGACGAAACCCGCCAGCGTGGAATACCACCCGTCCGGCCACACCGACTGCCGCCCCAGCAGCACGCGGTCGCCGCCGTCGTGGACGACGGTGATGATGGCCGGGTCGGTCCGCGGGAACTCGTCGACACCGGTGTCTGCGTGACGACGGACCCAGCCACCGCGCGCCGGCACCGTGACCGAGCCGTCGACCGGCGAAAACCGTGCGGTCGCATGCCAATTCAAGATTCCCAGCGCGGTGGTCAGCAGGCCGGCCTCGTCGGCGTCGAGCCCGTGCGCGCCCCGGCGCGGGTCATCGGTCGGACCGTCGACGTGATCGACGCGGCGGGTCCACAGGTCGCGCCCGGCATTGCGCTCGTCCGCCCCCACACCGAGGAAGACGGCGTCGGCGACCGGCGCGATCCCCAGCGTGGTCGCGTCCTGCCAGTGCAGCCGGCCCTCGTCGGTCACCGGGTAGCGGCCGTCGCGGTCCACCAGCAACACGCGGGCCTGTGCCCACCCGGCGAGCATCCGGTCGGGATCGTCGCGGATCTCGTCGGCGCGGTCGAACGTGGCGCGCGACAACATCGGCGGCTCGGACAGGGTGAACTCCGGTGTGGTCCCGGGACCGGTCATTCCGCACCACCTTTACGGACGTAGAGCAGGCGGTCGCCCACTTCGATCTGCTCGACCTCGCTGTCGTCGACGCGGTGCAGCACCCCGTTGCGCACCACGCCGAGGACGATGTCACGGGTGTGGGCGGGTGAGCCGCCGGATTCTGTCGGTTCCACCTCGCGCTCGGCGATCGCGTAACCGGCGTCGGGGGTGAGCAGGTCCTCGATGACCTCCACCACCGACGGTGTCATCGTCGCGATGCCGAGCAACCGGCCTGCCGTCTCCGACGACACGACGACCGAATTGGCGCCGGACTGTCGCATCAGGTGGGTGTTCTCCGATTCCCGGATCGACGCCACGATCTTGGCGCGCGGGTTGAGCTCGCGGGCGGTCAGGGTGGCGAGCACCGCGGTGTCGTCGCGGTTGGCGGCGACCACGATGCTGGACGCGTGGGCGACACCGGCCAGGCGCAGCACATCCGACTTGGTGGCGTCACCGCGCACGGTGACCAACCCCTCGGCGGCCGCGGCCTCCAGGACGTCCGGATCCGCATCGACGACGACGATCTCGGCGGCTTTGACGCCGTCCCCGATCATGGCGTCGACGGCGGTCCGCCCCTTGGTGCCGTACCCGATGACGACCGTGTGATTACGCACGCTGTTCCTCCACCGCTGGATCTTGAGCGCCTGTCGTGAACGTTCGGTCAGCACCTCCAGCGTCGTGCCGATGAGCACGATCAGGAACAACACCCGTAGCGGGGTGATGATCAGGAGGTTGATCAGACGCGCGGACGGCGAAAAGGGCGTGATGTCGCCGTAGCCCGTCGTCGACAGCGTGACCGCCGAGTAGTACATCGCGTCGAGAAACGACAGCGGGTTCTCCTGGACGTCCCGGTAACCGTCGCGATCGAGATAGACGATGATCGCCGTCGCGAACAGTGCGACGACCGCGAACACGACCCGCTTGCCGATGGCGCGCCCCGGGCTCTGCTGCAGTTCCGGGATCCGGACGACGCCGACCAGCGCATAGTCGGGTCGATCGTTGAGTTCGTCGCCACGCAGGCGTCGGCGAAAACCGCGCCTGGCCATCAATGGGCCCGCCGATGCATCAGGAGACGCTGCGTCACACAGGGCAATCTAACTCACTTCGCCAACATCGCGGCGAGTGACGTGCGGTCGGGCAGCTCGTCGGGCTCCAACGTGTAACCGGAACGGACATAATGGAACGCCGCACGCACCTTCTCGACGGGCACCTCGGCGAGCTGCGCCCACGCGATCCGATACGCGGCGAGCTGGACGAACAGCGACTCGCGTCGCGCCGGCTCCGGAACCGACCCGGTCTTCCAGTCCACCACCAACCATCGGCCGTCCGGTTCGGCGAACACCGCGTCGATCCGGCCGCGAATCACCGTGGGACCGATGACGGTCTCGAACGGGACCTCCACCTCCGTCGGGCTGCGCTGTGCCCACCGCGACGCCAGGAACGCGTCGCGCAGCTGATCGAGATCGGCGTCGGGGGCGGCGGTGGCGTCGGCCGCCCCGGGCAGCTCGTCGACGTCGAGCAGACGCGTCGCGCCGAACCAGCGCTCCACCCAGGCGTGGAAGGCGGTGCCACGGCGGGCGGTGGGATTGGGCTGATACGGCACCGGTCGTCGTAACCTGCGCGCGAACGCCCCCTCGTCGGTGTCGAGCTCGACCAGTTGACTCACCGACAGGTGGGTCGGCAGTGCGACGTCGACCTCGGCCCGATTCGCGCTGTGGAACTCGTCGAGCAGGGCGTCGACCTCGGCGCGCCACGCCGCGATCTCGACATCGTGCCCATCGTCGGAGGACGCCGATGCCGCCGTTTCGTCCGACGTGGCGCTCGTCGGGGCGTCGAACAACGCGGGCGTGTCCCGGGCGGCGACCGCCTCGGTGACCAGACGGGCGGCCTCGGTCACCGCGTCGCGCCTGTCCCCCAACGCATCTCGAGGCCACGGCGCGCTGATCACCTCCTCCGCCAGCGGATTGGCGGTGTCGGCGGGCGGCTCCGGTGCGTCGACGTCGATCACCAAGCCGTCCGAGTCGATCGTCGGATCGGCGATCGCGTCGCCGACGATGACGCGCAGCTCGTCGAAGAACTCCGACCCTCCACGCGGCTTGTCACCCGATTCCGACCAGTGATGGGCACACACCAGCAGCGATTCCTTGGCGCGGGTGAGCGCCACGTAGAGCAGCCTGCGGTCCTCTTCGAGACGTCGTTGCGAGATCGCCTCCTTGTGCTCGGTCAGTGCGGCCTCGAGCTCCTTGCGGTCGGCCACCGACCGTAGGTCGAGCGGCGGGAAGCCCTCGCTGTTGGCGCCGTCGGCGAGGTCGCCGCGCAGACTCGCGGGCAGTTCCTTGGCGCTGCCGAGCCACGTGCTGTCGGCGCGGCCGCCCGGGAAGATGCCCCGACACAGATGAGGCAGCACCACCACGTCCCACTCCAACCCTTTGGCGGCGTGCACGGTGAGGATCTGCACCCGTTGCTCGGCGACCTCGATCCGACCGGGTTCGAGCCCCTTCTCGATGGTCTCTGCGGTGTCCAGGAAGGCGAGCAGGCCGGGCAGATTCGCGCCGGCCCGGTCGGCATACGCGGTCACGTACTCCGCGAACGCGTCGAGATGTTCACGGCCGGTGATCGCGCCGCGCATCCGGTGCGCACGGATCTGCGCCTCCACGGCCACGCCGGTCGTGTGTTCGACGTCGGCGACCAGTTCGGGCAGCGGCTGCCCGATGCGACGCCGCAGCGATTCCAGCTGCGCCCCGAACGCACGTATCCGCGCATAACCCTCGGTGCTGTAACGCGCGGGATCCCCGGGATCGACGATGGCGTCGGCGATCCCGGCCCGATCGACCACCTCGGTGGGCAGCACGGCGTCGAGGGCCTCGTCGAGTTGTTCCCGGGAGGTCACGACGCCGGTGGACACGGCGTAGTCGACCGCGGCCAGCTCGGTGGCACGGCGCCACAACACGGCGAGATCGGCCGCCCCGAGCTGCCAGCGCGCCCCGGTCAGCAACCGCATGGCGGCGGTGCCCGCCATCGGGTCGGCGATCACCCGCAGCATCGCGACGATGTCCTCGATCTCGGGGACGTGCAGCAATCCGCCGATACCGACGACCTCGGCAGGGATGCCGCGGCTCTCCAGTTCGGCCGCGATCGGCGCCGAGTCCTCGTTGCGACGCACAAGGATCGCTGTGGTCGGCGGCGGATCGCCGGCGGCCTCCGCGGTCCGATAGTGGCGTTCGACGTGGTCGGCGATCCAGGTGCGCTCGTCGACGACGGTCTCGGTGAGCGCGAGGTGCACGGTGCCCGACGGCGCATCCGGACGCGGACGCAGCACACTCACCGGGATGCCGCGACGACGCAGTTCGTCGGAGGTCTCGTTGGCCAGCCGCAGGGAGTGCACCGAGTTGCGCCAACTGGTCAGCAGTTCCAGACGCTCCGCGGGCTTGCCGTCGGAACGACGGAAATCGGCGGTGAAGCGCGGCAGATTGGCCGCCGACGCCCCGCGCCACCCGTAGATCGACTGGATCGGATCCCCCACCGCGGTGACCGCCACCGAGGCCCCGCGCGTGCCGCCGAGATCCCCGAACAGGGTCGCGAGCAGGATGCGTTGGGAGTGTCCGGTGTCCTGATACTCGTCGAGCAGCACCGCCCGAAACGATTCACGTTCGGCGGCAACGACTTCCGGATTCCGCATGACCAGCCGGGCGGCCAGCGACATCTGGCTGCCGAAATCCAGCGACGACGCCGCACGCATCGTCTGGGCCAACGCCTCGACCATCGGTAGCAACTCACGTCGCTCGTCGATGACGTCACGCACCTTGAGCAGTGCCTGGGTCGGGGTGTCGCGCTGTCTCGGGCCCTTCGGGAGGGTCTCGATCATCTGATACAGATCGTCACCCGCACGACGCAGGTCGTCGAGATCGACGAGATGTTCGGACATCTCGCCGTAGAGCTTGAGCACCGCTTCGGTGACGCTGGCCGGGACCTTGGTGGTATGCAGCTCGCCGGTCCACCCGGACACCACCGAGAACGCCATCTGCCACAACTCGGTCTCCGACAGCAAGGTCGAGTTGGGTTCCACCGGCAGCAGCAGACCGTAGTCGGAGATGAGCCGCCCGGCGTAGGCGTGGTAGGTGCTGACCTCCGGATCGCCCCCGGACAACCGGGCCCGGACGGTGCCGTCGGGATCCCAGCGCCGCAACGCGGGCGAACCGGCCAGCATCGACAGACGACGACGGATGCGAGCACCCAGTTCGCTGGCCGCCTTACGGGTGAAGGTGAGGCCCAAGATCTCGTCGGGTGTGACGAGGCCGTTGGCCACCAGCCACACCACCCGCGAGGCCATCGTCTCCGTCTTGCCCGCCCCGGCGCCCGCGACCACGAGGATCGGTTCCATCGGCGCCTCGATCACGGCCACCTGCTCCGGGGTCGGCGGAGGCAGTCCGAGGGCGGCGGCCAACGACATCGCCGACACCACGGGCCGGGTCTGCCGGTCAGTCATCGATCACCGCCTTGCCGCGCAATTGGGCGGGACAACTCGTTTTCAGGGCGCAGTGTGCACACCCGGGATTGTGGGTGGCCGCGAAACCGGGCCCCACGCTGGCCCGAGCAGCGGTGCGCACCACGGAGATCCATTCGTCGACCAGATCGGGGGTCAATGCATCCTGGGCCCGTTCGGTGGCCCCGGTGTTCTTGTTCGGCGCGGACACGTACACCAGACGTCCACCGCCGGGTTCGGATCGCTGCGACCCGTCGACCCCGCCCAGGGCGAGCGCGAGCTGGTAGGTCGCCAACTGTGCGTGATCCTGCGCGTCGGACTTGGTGATCGCGGTCTTCGCCGTCTTGACGTCCACCACCACCGGCCGTCCCTGCCCGTCGCGTTCCAATCGGTCGATGCGGCCACGCAGGCGCACCGGGATGTCGGTGCCGTCGTCGGCGGCCGGATCGGGTGGCACGGTCGCATCGATGTCGGCCTCCACGCCGATCTCGGACAGGTCGTCCCGCGAGAAACGAAGCCAGTCACGGAAATTGGTCAGCATCCCCTCCGCCCGTTCGAGTTCACGCACGGAGTACCAGGCGGCACCGGTGTCCACACGATCCCAGATGCCGCGCAGCGCGGCGGTCACCTCGGCCGGCTCGATCCGGCCGGCGACCGCCTGCACGAGTGTGTGCACCAGCGTGCCGGTCAGCGCCGGGGTGCCGTCGCCGTCGCGACCGCCGTGCCGTTCCAGTGCCCAACGCAGTGAGCAGCGGGTCAACGACTCGACATTCGACGGCGACAACAGCACCGGGCCACGTCCGGGCGTCCACAACGGGTTGTCGGTGCTGGGGCCCGCGAGGCCGTACCAATGCTTGGGCGCCGCGCCCGGAATGTCCGAATCTGCCAGCCGCGCCAACAGTTCCGCCGCCGCACGAGCCCGGGGTGACGGTTCGTCGCCGCCGTTGCGCAACCGCTCCCCCGCGTCCGCGACGACGGCAGACCGCAGCGTCGCGATGAGCGACGGCAACGACAACACGCGGTCGACACCGGGATCGAGCGGCAGGTCGGTCGGGCTCGGCGGGGCGTCGAGATCGCCCTGCACCGACCGGGGATCGATCGCCTCGGCGATCTCCGGGACGAACCGCGACGGGGACGCATCGCCACCACCGTCGTCGACCGCGGTCACCAACAGCCGCCGCCGCGCACGGGTGCACGCCACCAGCAGGAGTCTGCGCTCGTCGGCCAGCGCCGACGCGGTGCGCGCCACCGTGTCCAGGGCTTCGGGGTCGACGCCGTCGAGCAGGTCGACGAGTTGTCCGGTCGCCAACACACTGCCGCGGCTGCGCAACGACGGCCACAGACCGTCGAGCACGCCGGCCACCGCCACCACTTCCCACTGCCGCCCGGCCGCCGCGTGCGCCGACAGGACGGTGACGGACTCCGCCGCCGCCCCGGTGAGCCGACTGTCCCGAGGGATCTGGAGCGCGGCGAGGTAGCGGACGAAGCCCGCAGGGCCCGCAGCGGGCAGTGTGTCGGTGAAGTTCGCCGCCGCCTCGAACATGGCCATCACCGCATCGAGGTCACGATCGGCCTGCTCGCCCGCCGGCCCGCCGCGAATCGCCCCGGCGGCCCATCGCCGCTCCAGACCGGTGGCCTGCCATGCGGCCCACAGGGTTTCCTCCACACCTCGCTGAGCACGATGGGCGGCATCCGCGGCATCGGCCACCGCCAGCACCCGTGCCAGCGGCCGGGCCTCCGTCTCCGACAACACGGCCAGGTACCGCCTGCCGAGCTCACGATCGAGGAGCGCACGGCGCAGCGCCAGCAACGAGTCGGTGGCCGCGCCGCCGTCGCCGTCGTGCTCGTCGTGACGGCGGACACCGCGTCGGAGCCGTCGCATGGCACCCGGGTCGGCACCGCCGACCGGGCCCGAGAACAGCGCCACCGCGTCGTCGACACCGAAGATCTCGGCGGCCTCGTCGTCGGCGAGACCACGAGCCGCGACGACGCGGAGCACCTGCATCAACGCGGCGACGGCCCGTTGCCGATGCAGCGGCAGATCGCTCGTCGGTGTGGTGACCGGTACGCCGGCCGAGCGGAACGCCCGTCGCAGCGACGGCAGGGTCAACGACACCGATCGCACGATCACCGCCATCTGCGACCACGGCACATCCGCGAACAGGTGAGCGCGGCGCAGGAGGTCCGCGATCGCCGTGGCTTCCTTGGCCGACGAACTGAACACCTTGACCGCGGCGCCACCGAACTCGTCGTCGGCGACGTGGGGTGCGTCCGGTTGCCCCGGCTCGAGAGGCGCCGGGTACGGGTGCGGGCGGCGGCCCGGCAACCGCGCGGTGAGCGCCGCACCGACGGCGGCAATGGCCGGATGGTTACGGAACGTGGTGTCCAGCAGGATGTCCCGATCCGAATCCGACTGCACCAGCTCCTCGACGAACCGCGGGCTCGCACCGCGGAACCCGAAGACCGACTGGTCGGTGTCGGCCGTCACGATCGTCGACTCCGTGCCGGTGCCGATCAACGTGACCAGTGCCGCGGCCTGCGGGTCGAGGTGCTGCGCGTCGTCGACGAGCAAGTGCCGGATACGGCGCCGCTGGCCCTCGAGCAGCTCGGGATCGGTGGCGAACGCGGAGAGTGCCGACCCCACCAGCTCGGCGGCATCGACCGCGGGCGCGGATGCTCCCGGGGCGTCGGCCCCCACCGCACCGCGCAGCAGCATGTTCTGTTCGTACTGAGCATAGGCGCGCCCGGCCGCGACCCATTCCGGACGTCGGTGCCTGCGCCCGAGCTTGGTGAGCTCTTCGGGACCGATCCCGCGTTCGGCCGCACGCATCATCAGATCCCGCAGCGCCTGGGCGAATCCGTCGGTGCCCAACGCGGGCCGCAACCGTTCCGGCCAGTACAGGGCACCGTCCTCGAGGTCACCGGCCAGCAGCTCACGCAGCACCATGTCCTGTTCGGAGCCGGTGATCAGCCGGGGCGGCGGATTGCCGTGCGTGCTCGCCTGCAGGCGCAGGATCGCGAAGGCGTACGAATGCACGGTGCGCACCAACGGTTCCCGCAGCGCGTGCACCCCGCCCTCGGCCCGCGACTCGGTGGCCGCGAGCACCCGCCGGGTGATCTCCTCGCGCAGCGTGGCCGCCGCCCGGCGCGACGAGGCCAGCACCAGAACCGATTCCGGGTCCACACCCGGGTGCAGCAGGCGCGCGACCGCGGCATCCACCACGAGCGATGTCTTGCCGGTCCCCGGACCCCCGTGCACGCGAACGGGAGACCACGGCCGTTCCGGATCCGCCGACATCGCGCCGTCGATCACCGCCTGCACGTGCGCAGGCCAATGCCTCGCCCCGGCCGTCTCCGATGCCGTGGCGACCAGTCGGGCACGCAACGCGGTGCCGGCGCCGGAACCCGACTGAGCTCTAGAACCAGACTGGGCTCGAGAACCAGACTGGACCCGCGAACCAGACTGGACCCGCGAACCAGACTGGGCCCGCGAACCCGACTGGGCCCGCGAACCCGACTGGGCTCCGGAACCCGACTGGGCGCTGCGACTTGCCATGCCACCATGGAATCACGCGGCGCCGACACCGCCGCGCGTACGGCAGGATGGCCACATGCCTCTGCACACCTCGTTGTTCGGGCCTGCCCTGCCCGACACCCCGACCGTGCTCGCCGTCCACGGGTTGACCGGCCACGGTCGTCGCTGGGAGTCACTGGCGCGCGATCACCTCGCCGATCTGCGTGTCGTCGCTCCCGACCTCATCGGCCACGGATACTCGCCGTGGGAGCCGCCGTGGTCGTACGACGATCAGGTCGACGCGCTCGTCGAGGTGGTCGACGAGCACATCGGTCCATGGGCGCGGCCGTTCGTCGTGGTCGGCCACTCGTACGGCGGCGCGGTCGCGATTCGTCTGACGCAGCGTCTGGGCGCCGACGTCGTCGACGGTCTGGTGCTGCTCGATCCGGCACAGGGTCTCGATCCCGCCTGGACCCTGGAGGTGGCCACCGACAGCCTCACGCATTGGGACTATGCCGACGCCGCAGCGGCCAGGTCCGCCAAACGTGCCGAGGGCTGGGCGGACATACCGGATATCCTGCTGGACAAGGAGATCGACGACCATCTCATCGACCTACCGAACGGCCGAGTCGGATGGCGGGTCAGCGCTCCCGCGTGTGCGGCGGCCTGGAACGACATGGCGCGACCGGCCGCGCTGCCACCGCCGGGGACACCCACGTCGATCGTCGTCGCCGACCGGGTCGACCCGCCGTTTGTGCGACCCGACTTCCTGGCTGCCTGCGCCGCCGAACGCGCAGGATCCGTCGAGGTGATCCACGCCGACTGCGAGCACATGGTGCCCTTCCTGGCCCCCGACCTGACCGCCGGGTTGATCCGCGCCATGCTCGATCGGGCCTGACATGGCAGCTGTCACCGAGGACGAGGTGGAGCAGGTCCGCGCGCTGGTCGCGGCCATCCCGGTCGGCCAGGTCACCACCTACGGCGACCTTGCAGGCGCCGTCGGGCTCTCCAGCCCGCGCATCGTCGGCTGGATCATGCGCACCGACTCCGCGGATCTGCCCTGGCACCGGGTCATCTCGGCGAGCGGCAAGCCGGCCGCCCACCTGGCCGGTCGACAACTCGAACGCCTACGCGCCGAAGGCGTTCCGGTCCGCGACGGGAAGGTCGTGCTACGCGAATGCCGCTGGTCCCCCGCTTCCTGATCGCACGCGCCGGCGTCGACGAACCACCCGCGATCAGCTCCGCGACGGCGAATCCCGCGCGGCGAGGCGGATCACGAAACGTGGCCGCGAGAGCCGATCGGGAGACGGCGATCAAGGACGGGGCGATCAGCGACGGGCAACGGGTTGGCGCCGGTACGGACTCACCGCGGCGCGCATCCGGGTGACGATGAGATCCGCGATCCGTCGATCCGCACCGAGCGGTTCGGCCACGGCGTCCGCCCCATAGGTGTGCAGACGATTGTGGAACAGCCCGGGCGCCAACAGATACGACGCGATCACCACCCGACGCCCGCTCCGCGCCGCACGTTCGACGGCTTCGGGCACCGACGGTGACGCGGTGGTGATGAATCCGACCTCGACTCGCCCACCGATCAGCGACTCCAGCTGACGCGCCGCGAGATACACCTGTGCGCAAGCACTTTCGTCCGAGGAACCGGCGGCCGCCAACACCACGGCGTCACCGGGTTCGAAGCCCGCCTCGATGAGGCGCAGACGCGCGACCGCGGCGATCGTGGGGTCCGGTCCGAGGGCGCGCGTGACCACCGTGTCAGCCCGGCCCGCAGCCTGGACATGGTGCGGGATGTCCTGGCGCACATGATATCCCGAGGCCAGAAAGGCGGGCACCAACACGGCGGGCCGGTCCACGTCGGCGATGACCTCCGACGGCGTCGGCCCCAACACGTCGACAAAAGCGGTCCGGGTGGTGCCGATCCGGTCGCTCACCGCCTCGGCGATCTGCGCGATCACGTCGATCCCGTGCGGGTTGCGGGTGCCGTGGGCGACCAGCACGGGGCTGATGTCGCGCAGACGGTCACCGACGGGCAGGAACGATTCGTGGGTCATTCCCCGTCCTCTCCCTCGTATTCCAGGTCGACGGCGAGGCGATAGCCGCGCTTGACCACGGTCTGGATCATCTTGGGGTCCCCCAGCGCGTTGCGTAGGCGGGCGACGGCCACCTCCACCGCGTGTGTGTCGGAACTGTCGCCGGGCAGCCCGGTGAGCAGGTCCTGCCGCGACACCACCCGGCCCGGTGTGGCCGCGAGCGACTTGAGCAGGATGAGACTCGTCGCCGAGAGATCGCGCAACTCGCCGTCGACGAGAACCGCCTGGCCACGAATGGCCGTGTCGTGACCGTGGATTCGCAGATCGTGACTGCGTCGCGGCAACTCGTCGGTGATCAACCGCGCCAGGGCGCCGAGCCGATACCGCTTGGGATAGATCGTCGGTATCTGCAGCGCTTCGAGCGGGCCTGCGGTCACCGAACCGACACACATGACCGGCACCGAGGTGCGCATGGCATGGACGAACTGTGACAGCTTTCCCAGTTCTTTGGCACGGGTGAGGATCGAGGCCGCCGCCGGTGCACTGGTGAAGGTGATGGCGTCGAGATCGGCTCGGATGACCGCGGCGATCATCTTGTCGATCCGGTCGACGTCGGGATGCATGTTCCACCGGTACACCGGCACCGGCAGGACGTCGGCACCGGCGGCGCGGAGCACGGCACAGAAATCCGGCAGCGGCTCCCACTCGGTGGTGGCCCCGTGCAATTGCACCGCGATGCGGACACCCTCGACGCCTTCTTCGAGAAGTCGGTCGAGAACCTCCGAGGAGGATTCGCTCTCCGGCGACCACTCCTCACGCAGCCCGGCGGCCCGGATCGCTCCCTTGGCCTTGGGGCCGCGCGCGATCAGTCTGCTCTTGCCGAGCGCACCGAGCAGCGCCTCGGCCCGCCCCCACCCGTCGACGGCCTCCACCCATCCGCGGAACCCGATCCCGGTGGTCGCCACCATCAGGTCGGGTGGATCGGCGATGATCGCCTCGGTCACCTGCTCGAGTTCGGTGTCGTCGACCAGTGGCAGGATGCGGATCGTCGGCGCGGCCATCACCTCCGCACCGCGGCGGGCCAACAGCGCGGCGAACTCCTCCGCGCGTCGGGCCGCCGTGATGCCGATGGTGAATCCGGCCAGCGGCAGGGCGTCGGTGTCGTCAGGGGCGCCGGTGCCTTCTCTACGGGTGCTCATCGTTGCGGAAAGTACACCTCGACCATGGTGTCCACGACTTGGACCGCATAGCTGGGGACCGATGTCGACTCGTCGTCGAGGCAGGCGCCGGTCCGCAACGAGAAGATCTGCTTGCCCAGGGGGCTGGCGACGGTGGGTTCGCCGGATCGATCACCGGTGACACCACGCGAGAGCACCGCGGCGCGCGCGAACGGGTCGATGTTGCCGATCGCGTAGAGGCGTGATCGGCCGGCCGCCGCCTCCCGATCGGTCTCCATGGCGGGCACCCGGAACAGCGCGGCCTGTTCGAAGTTCGGTCCGAGCACTCCTACACCCCGACCGACGGACAGATCGGCGAGAGCGCAGGCGCGCACCCACTGCCCGGGCAGGGCGTCGGGATGGGTCGTCGGCTGGGTGGATGATCCGTGCGCGAGACTCACGACGGGACTCCTTCACGTTCGGCGGCGTCGGCGGTGACGCGCGGAGGCAGGGACGGCATGTCGAGCAACACCGGGACCTTCCGTTCGGGCTCGAGCTCACCGAGTCCGTCGGTCGGATCACCGGGGCTCGCGAAACGGATGGTCGGATCGGGCACCTCCGGAGCGTTGACGAAGGACACGAACCGCTTGAGCTTGTCCTCGTCTTCGAGAACCGCTGCCCACTCGTCCCGATATCCGGCGACGTGTCGCTCCATGGCGGCCTCGAGCTCGACCGCCAACCCCAGGCTGTCGTCACAGACGACAGCCTTCAGATGATCCAGGCCGCCCTCCAGCGACTCCAGCCACGGCGCTGTGCGCTGGAGACGATCTGCAGTGCGGATGTAGAACATCAGGTACCGATCAATGTAGGCGATCAGCGTCGCGTCATCGATACCGCTGGCCAGCAGCTGCGCGTGTTTCGGGCTCTGACCACCGTTACCGGCGACGTACAGGTTCCAGCCGTTCTCGGTGGCGATCACGCCGACGTCCTTGCCGCGGGCCTCCGCACACTCGCGGGCACACCCGGACACACCGAACTTGAGCTTGTGCGGCGACCGCAGGCCGCGATACCGCTTCTCCAGGAGCACCGCCATCCCGACCGAATCCTGTACGCCGTATCGGCACCACGTCGAGCCGACGCAGCTCTTCACGGTGCGCAGGCTCTTGCCGTAGGCGTGACCCGATTCCATCCCGGCATCGACGAGACGTCGCCAGATCTGCGGCAGCTGATCGACCCGCGCGCCGAACAGGTCGATGCGCTGACCGCCGGTGATCTTGGTGTAGAGGTCGAAATCGCGGGCGATCTCGCCGATCACGATGAGCTGCTCGGGCGTCACCTCGCCGCCGGGCATCCGCGGCACCACCGAGTACGAACCGTTCTTCTGCATGTTCGCCAGGAAGTGATCGTTGGTGTCCTGCAGCGCCACCTGCTCGCCGTCGAAGATGTGGTCGCTCGACGTCGAGGCCAGGATCGACGCGACGGTCGGTTTGCAGATCTCACAGCCCTGGCCGGTGCCGTAACGCTCGACCAGTTCGGAGAACGTGCGGATCCCGGTGACCGAGACGATCTCGAAGAGTTCCCGACGAGATTGCGCGAAGTGCTCACACAGCGACTTGGACAGCTCCACGCCCGATGCCTCGAGCAACGCCTTGATGCTGGGCACACAGCCGCCACAGGTGGTGCCCGCAGACGTGCAGCCCTTGATGGCGGCGACGTCGCAGGCCCCCTCGGCGATCGCCGAGCAGATACTGCCCTTGGACACGCCGTTGCAGGAGCAGATCTCGGCATCGTCGGGCAGGGCATCGAGACCCACCCCGGTGCCGCCGCCCGCGGGTGCGATCAGCGCGGCGGGGTCGCCGGGGATCTCGCGACCGACCATCGGCTTGAGCATCGCGTACGCCGAGGCGTCACCCACCAGGATGCCGCCCAGCAGCGTGGTGGCGTCGTCGGAGACGACCACCTTGGCGTACTTGCCTGCGACCGGATCGTGGTAGACGATCTCGAGCGCATTCTCGCTGGTGGCCATCGCGTCGCCGAAGCTGGCCACATCCACGCCGAGGAGCTTGAGCTTGGTGGACATGTCCGCGCCGGGGAAAGTGGACTCCGGCCGTCCCAGGATCTGGTCGACGACGATCTCGGCGGTGCTGTAACCGGGCGCCACGAGACCATAGCAACGGCCCTCGACCGCGGCGACCTCGCCGATCGCGTAGATGTCGGGATCGTCGGTGCGGCAAGCGGTATCGACCAGCACGCCGCCGCGCTCACCGACCGCGATCCCCGCCTCCCGGGCCACCTGATCGCGGGGACGCACACCCGCGGAGAACACCACCAGGGCGGCATCGATCTCGCTGTCGTCGCTGAGCGTCACGGTGAGTCCGCCGCCGTCGTTGTCGGCGATGTTCGCCGTGCCGACGCCGGTGTGCACACTCAGACCGAGATCGGTGACCAGCTTCTTCAGTACCGCGCCGCCCCCGTCGTCGACCTGCATCGGCATCAGCCGCGGAGCGAACTCCACCACGTGCGGGGTCATCCCGAGCAACTTGAGGGCATTCGCCGCCTCGAGGCCGAGCAGCCCACCACCCACCACGATCCCGGGCGCGCCCGGACCGGCGGCATCGGCGGCTGCCCGGATCGCATCGAGATCGTCGAGGGTGCGGTACACGAAGCACTTCTCGTTGTCGTGGCCCGGCACCGGCGGCACGAAGGCGTACGAGCCGGTCGCCAACACCAGTGCGTCGTAAGCGATCTCACGTCCCGCCGACGTCACCACCCGGTGACCGGACCGATCGATGTCGGTCACCGTCTCGCCGAGGTGCGTGATGACGTGTGCGTCACCGTCGTAGGTGTTGCCGTCCAGCGCCAGCGCATCCCGCTGCCACGAACCGACGTACGACGACAACCCGACACGGTCGTAGGCGGGATCGGCCTCCTCGGAGACGATCTCGACACGCCAGAGTCCGTCGGTGTCACGCTCGCGAAGCGTTTGCACGAAACGGTGACCCACCATGCCGTGCCCGACCACGACGACTGTCTTGGATGTGCTGGTCACTGGACTACTCCTTGATCGATGAACTGTGGTTCGACGGACGTCAGGCCATGGCCTTGCCGGCCGAACCGCTGCCGGTCGCCGACGTCGCGGACTCCGAAGCCGGAGCGGCGACCTGCAGGTCGGTGGTCTCGCCGATGACGATCGGCTTGCGGGCGTAGAACCACCAGGTGATCACGGCGGCCACCACGTAGAAGCCCATGAAGATCCAGAAGGCCAGGGTGGCCGACTGATTCGACTTGTAGCTGGCCCGCAGAACCAGGTTGATCCCCACGCCGCCGAGTCCTCCCGCTGCTCCGGCCAGACCGATCAGGGCACCGGACATGCTGCGTGACCATTTGGTCTTACCCAGGGCATTGAGCCCGGAGATGTTCTGCGCCTTGTGTTCCCAGATGGTGGGGATGATCTTGTAGACCGAACCGTTGGCGATCCCCGAGATCAGGAAGAGCAGGATGAAGCCGGTGATGAAGGCAGCGAGCACACCACCGGTGATCACCTTGTCGTTGGCGTCGGCGACCATACCCGCGGTGACGAGGATGGCTGCGGAGAAGATCATCGCGATGAAGCTGTACAGGGTGACCTTGCCGCCACCGATGCGGTCGGACCATTTGCCGCCGTAGGGACGGGCCAGCGAACCGAGAAGCGGTCCGATCCAGGCGATCTGAGCTGCGGCCAGCGCAGGCTTGGCCGCGCCCGCCGACGTGAAGCTGATGTTGAGAACCTGGCTGAACGCGAAGCCGAAGCCGATGAACGAACCGAAGGTGCCCACGTAGAGCAGGGCGATCAACCAGGTGTCGCGGTATTTGAGGCAGTCGATCATCGCCCGTCCGCTTGCCGTCTGGTGGTCGAGGTTGTCCATGTAGATCGCAGCACCGACGCCGGCCACGGCGAGTGCGACGAGATAGATGGCACAGACGATCTCGGGCCGATCGGCGGCGAGCCAGATGACCAGGAGTCCCACCAGCTGCACGACCGGGACACCGATGTTGCCGCCACCGGCGTTGAGCCCGAGTGCCCACCCCTTGAGCCGCTGCGGATAGAACGCGTTGATGTTGGTCATCGACGACGCGAAGTTGCCGCCGCCGAAGCCGGTCAGCGCCGCCACGGCCAGGAACCAGCCGTACCCGAACTCACCCGGGTTCATCATCAACATCAAGGTGAGGGCGGTGGGGATCAGCAGGACGATGGCGCTGAAGATCGCCCAGTTGCGCCCGCCGAAGCGAGCCGTGGCCTGGGTGTAGGGAATGCGAAGGCAAGACCCGACGAACGTCGCGGTCGCCGCGATCACGAACTTCTGATCGAGACTGATCCCGTACTCGGGTCCCATGAACAAGGCCATGACGGAGAACAGCGACCACACCGAGAATCCGACGTGCTCGCAGATGACCGACCAGACCAGGTTGCGCTTGGCGATCGCGGCGTTGCCGTTGTCCCAGGCCTTCCGGTCCTCGGGATCCCAGTCGGTGATCGTGTGGTCACGTCCTAGCGCGTTGCGCACGGACGCAGGCAGTACAGGCATGGGCCGTCCAATCGTGGTGTTGATCGAGCTGTTCCCGACGACGGTGTCGGACGATTGGACTCAAAGTTAGGCAGCCTGTGTTGCCGGGGTTTTTTCTCCCGTGACCGAAGAGTCACGTTGTGCTCACATCACCCCGACAAACCTGTGAGAAGCGCAGAAAGTACCTCTACCTGCGCGGACGCTGCTAGAGCAGCAGTCGGACCAGATCCACCACCCGTTGCAGACCGGGCAGTGCCCCCGAGGTGGCACGCGGATGTAACGCGTGCACGGCCAGCCGGAACATCGTCGCGCGCAGCATCATCTGTGGCCATTCCGGCTGGTCCGCCCAGCGTTGCACGAGTTCATCGTCGGCGCCACCCCAGGCGAGCGAGTCGACGACGACGACCGCGGCAGCCCACGGCGCGGGCCGCCAGTACGGCACGATATCGGTGATACCGGGTGCCGCGGCACCGGCGAAGAGCACCGTGCCGAACAGGTCCCCGTGTACCACCTGCGACGGCAGGTCGACCGTTTTTCGCAGCGTCGCAAGCGTTTTCAGCATCCCCATGCTCTCGACGCCATCTGCAGACGTCGGCTCCGACATCCCGGCCGCGCGTGCCGTGCGCAACGGGACGGCCTCCCAGGCGGCACGGTCGGCGGCCGTGAAGACGTCCACGTCGGTGTGTGGTGGCGCAGGTGACTGCAGGAGGAATCGGGGCCGATCGAGTCCGGCCGTTGCCGCATGCAGTCGGTCGGCGACCAGCACGACCTCGTCGTGGCGAGGCTCGGAGGTACCCGCGATGTAGGTGTCGGCCCGCCAACCCGACACCACGTAGCGCCCGTCGGTGGCACGGAAGGGCCGCGCGATCCGCAACCCCTCGACGTACAGGGACTCGCGCACCCCCGCCGACCACGCGGCCCGCGCATGATCCGGGACGAGCGACAACACCACCTCACCGACACGCCAGCCACCGATCCACGAATCTCCCATGGGAATCGGCGGGTGCGAGGTCAGCCCGAACGTGTTGAGCACGTGCTCGGGCGGCTGGACGGTGTTCACTTCTGCAGAGATTACCGAGCAAACCCGGTGGTGGGCGTCAGCGACGCGGCCCTCAGGCCACCCCATCGTCCACGAGGGCGAACACGCCGTGTGATGCACAACACACCGGGAACCTGTCACGCACCCCCGGGGTGCGGTGTCATTGGACTGTGACCGATCCCGACGAGACCTTCGCGGAACTCCGACCACTGCTGTTCACCGTGGCCTACGACGTCCTGGGCGCCGTCGCCGATGCCGAGGACGTCGTCGGCGAGTGTTATCTGTCCTGGTCTCGACAGGATGCGTCGACGGTCGACGATCCGCGGGCGTATCTGGTGACCGCGGTGTCCCGCCGTGCCTTCAACCACCTGCGCACGGTGCGACGACGGCGTGAGACCTACATAGGCTCCTGGCTGCCCGAGCCGCTGCATACCGAATCCGACGTCGCCGACGACGCGGTGCTCGCGGAATCGGTGTCGATGGCGATGCAGATCGTCCTCGAGACGTTGTCCCCCGTCGAACGGGTCGTGTTCGTACTGCACGAGGTGTTCGGATACGAGCACACCGAGATCGCCGCCGTGGTCGATCGATCCGATGTCGCGGTACGTCAGATCGCCCATCGGGCCCGTCAGCACGTCCACGCGCGCCGCCGCCGCGCGGTCGCCACCCCGCCCACCGACACCGACGATGTGGTGGCCCGACTCCTGCTCGCCTGCCTGACCGGGGACGTCGACGGCCTGCTCGACGTGCTCGCACCCGACGTCGTCGCGATCTCCGATGGCGGTGGCCACGTCGCCGCCGCCCGCCGCCCGCTGGTGGGTCCGGAGAAGGTCGCGCGGTTCCTGCTGGCGGTGGCGCGCACCGAGATCGGCCGGGCGACGGTGGACCTGGCCACCTTCAACGCGTCGCCGGCAGCGATCTTCACCGTCGACGGACGCGTCGACACCGTCGCCGTCTTCGAAGTGCACGACAAGAAGCTGACCGGGTTCTACGCGATACGCAACCCCGAGAAGCTCGACCGGATAGAGCGCACACATCGACTGGACCGAGGAGAGGACACCCCATGCAGACCGTGACCGTGACCCGCACCATCGACGCCCCGCTGACGTCGGTGTTCGACTGGATCAGCAATGCGCACAACTACACTCACTCACGCTGGGTGATTCGGGAACGGTTACGGACGCCGGGGGCCGACGCCCCGTACGGGCTCGGTGCCGTGCGGGTGCTGATCTGGGTGGTCGGCTGGTTCTCCGAGCGGGTCACCGCCTACCACCCACCGCACTCGTTCGACTATCACGTCGATCGCAGCGTGCCGCCGTCACGGCACGAGCACGGACGCGTCACGTGCACGGCCACCGACGGCGGCACCCACGTCGAGTGGACCACGACCTTCGAGGTCGCGGTCCCGATCGTCGGCGGTCTGCTCACCCGCTACGTGGGTCGCCCGGTGATGACCTACGCCTTCACCACGATCCTGGACCGTGCGGAACAGGATCTGGCGTAGGCGGGTCGTCAGCAGGTGGTTCGGTACGCAGTCGGCGCCAGTCTGTGCGGTCAGTAGGTCGGCAGGCTCTTGTCGACCTGGTTGGCCCACGCGGTGACACCGCCCTGCAGGTGGGTGGCATCGGCGAACCCGGCACGCTTGAGCGCGGCGAGTGCTTCCGCGGACCGGATGCCGGTCTTGCAGTACAGCACCGTCGGGCGGTCCTGCGGGATATCCGACAACGCCGCGCCCGACAGGATCTGGTCTTTGGGAATCAGCGTGGCACCGTCGATGCGCACGATGTCCCACTCGACCGGCTCCCGCACGTCGATGAGGGCGACATCCTCGCCGGCGTCGAGCTTGTCCTTGAGCTCGGCGGGGGTGAGCGTGGAACCGGTGGCCGCATCGGCCGCCTCGGTGGAGACCACGCCGCAGAAGTCGTCGTAGTCGATCAGCTCGGAGACCCGCGCACCGTCGGGATCCTTGCGGATCTTGATGGTTCGGTAGGTCATGTCGAGGGCGTCGTAGACCATCAGACGGCCGAGCAGCGGCTCACCGATACCGCAGATCAGCTTGATCGCCTCGGTACCCATGATCGAACCGATCGAGGCACACAGGATGCCGAGCACGCCACCCTCGGCGCAAGAGGGCACCATCCCGGGCGGAGGGGCCTGCGGGTAGAGATCGCGGTAGTTCAGGCCGCGACCGTCGGGCGCGTCTTCCCAGAACACCGAGGCCTGTCCCTCGAAGCGGTAGATCGAACCCCACACATAGGGTTTGTGCGCCAAGACCGCGGCGTCGTTCACCAGGTAGCGGGTGGCGAAGTTGTCGGTGCCGTCGAGGATCAGGTCGTAGCGACCGAACAGTTCGATGGCACCTTCCGGTTCGAGGCGCTGGTCGTGGATGTTGACCGTCACGTACGGGTTGATCTCCAGGATCGAATCGCGCGCGCTCTCGGCCTTGGGCCTGCCGATGTCGGATTGGCCGTGGATGACCTGGCGCTGCAGATTCGATTCGTCGACGACGTCGAACTCGACGATGCCGATGGTGCCCACCCCGGCCGCGGCGAGGTAGAGCAGTGTCGGCGACCCGAGCCCACCGGCCCCGATGACCAGGACCTTGGCGTTCTTGAGTCGTTTCTGACCGTCCATCCCGACGTCCGGGATGATCAGGTGCCTGCTGTAGCGGGCCACCTCTTCGTTGGAGAGTTCCGCTGCGGGTTCCACCAGCGGGGGCAAGGACGACACGGGCGCCTCCATCACGTGCTGAATTGTTGCGACTTAGGAGTCAACCGGCTCGGCGGTCCCGACATTCCGCCCACAGGTACCCGGGGGCTCACCGATTCGGGAACGGCCACGGATTCGGTTTGCAGACCAGACTCCGATTGGCCTGCATCTGCGGGTCGAGGGCGAGGATCTCGCTGTTGGCGACGCCGAAGGACTGCTGCATCATCACCGGGGCGAGCGCACCGTTCTCCTTGCAGGGTTCGTGGGCCTCGTACCCGATCCCGTGCCCGGTCTCGTGGTTGACGAGATATTGGCGGTAGAGAAGGTCGTCTCCCTGGTAGGACACCGCGCCACGCACCCACCGGGCCTCGTTGAGGGTGACCCGCTCTTCGGGCGGATAGAAGCACGACGTCTCGAGTTGGATCTGGTAGCCGCACAGTTCCCGGGTGGTGCCCGGCGAGGCGAGGGTGATGCGCAGGTCCGGTTCGCCGGAGGAGATGCGTCGGAACGAGACCTTGCCGTCGCCGATCCAGCTGCGCGGATTCGCCAGCGTGGCGTCGACCATCTTGCCGAAGCTGCCGTCACCGCCGTAGTCCTGCGGATTGACGCCGTTCTCCACCTCGACGGTGTAGGTGTACACCTGCCCTCCGGTGCCCACCTGCTTCCCGCCTCCGGGCACCACGTGGTAGGACTCCTTGCCCTTCTGGGTGAACGGCCCGCCCGCAGGTAGGGCGCCAGCAGGCAACGACGCGGCCTGGATGGCCCCGGTCGGGGCCCCGATGGGCTTGGTCTCCTTGCTGACGTCGGTGTTGCGCGACGCCGAATCCGGATTCACGTCGGCGGCAGGAGCGAATGCCGAATCGCTGCCGTCCTTCACGGTCATGACGATGAGCGTGATGGTGATGATGGCGAGCACCGGGACGGCGTAGGCGCGCCATCCGTAGGTGGCGACGAAGCGCCCCAGCGCCGACTGCTTCTTGCGCTCGGGCTGGGCATCACGGTCGACGCGCGGTCGGCCGCTGTCGTCCGTCGGGTCCCACCGCGCCCGTAACGGCTGGTCCGGGCGTGGCCGTGTCCGCGGGATCGCCTCGGTGGCGTCGCGGTCGGGTGACTGCGTCGTCGACCGCGCACCGGTCCCACCGGACATTCGAGGGTCGCCGTCGACCCCGGTGCCCCCGCGTTCGACGCCCCCCGGGTTCGGCCCCTCTCCTGGGTGACTCACATGGCAACTTTCTCACAGGTCAGTGCGAATCTCTTCGACCCGCACCCCGCCGAGCCGTGTGCGGATCGGATTGTGAAACCCGTCGCAGGTATTCTCGACGCATGACGACCACGACCAACTCTTCGCATCGTGCGGCACGCAGCAACACGCGGATGCCGCGCAGCGCGCGTCGAATGCAGTTGCTCGATGCCGCCAGCGAGATCTTCGTGGAGCGTGGTTACCACTCCGCTGGGATGGATGAGATCGCGGTACACGCAGGGGTCAGCAAACCTGTTCTGTACCAACATTTCCCGTCGAAGCTCGATCTCTACATCGCCGTCGTCGACTCGCACGCCGAGAAGCTCGTCAGCGACGTCAACGCGGCCCTGCTGACCACCACCGACAACCGGCAGCGTGTCCGAGCCGCGGTAGAGGCGTTCTTCGATTTCATCGACCAGGACAACTCGGGTTACCGCCTGATCTTCTCCTCCGATGCGATGGATCCGGCGGTGATCCGTCGGGTCGAGGGCGCCACGGAGGCCTGCGTCGACGCGGTCTACGGCCTCGTCATGCACGATTCGGGACTCGATCCCTACCGTTCCCGCATGCTCGCGGCAGGTCTGGTCGGCGCCAGCCAGGTCAACGCCCGCTACTGGCTCGAGGCCAAGCGGCCGGTCGACAAGCAGACCGCCGTGGACACCACCGTCGCGCTGCTGTGGGGCGGACTGTCCCACGTGCCCAAGCAGAACGAAGAAGCCGAGCAGGACTGAGTTCGTACCGGTCAGACGCCCCACCGCGCGGTTAGTCGCAGTGAGTCCTCCGAATGCGCAGGCCGCTGCCCCGCCGATGAGCGAGCACACGCATCACCGTGTCCGGTCGAGCGTTGCGCCCACGACCGTCGATGTGAGGCCGTCCATTCGGAGCTGCCGACACGAGACCGCCCAAAAGAAACAGTGGCGCGCCCGCGAACGGGCACGCCACTGTTTTCTCTCGATTCAGACGGCGCCGAATCCGACGCGGCGGTTCTCCGCGCCACCCACCTCGACGTAGGCGATCTTGGTGATCGGGATCAGGTAGCGCGCGCCCTTGTCGTCGGTCAAGGAGAGCAACTGCGCCTTGCCGCTCAGCGCCGCCTCGACCTCGGCGTAGGCCTCGTCGCTGGTGAGCGTCGAGGCGACGGTCACCTCCCGCGGACTGTCGGAGATGCCGATCTTCACTTCAACGGCCATGGCCACCCTTCTCTCGTCTCGACGATGCTCACGATGCGTGCGGAAAGAAACTCTCGACGTCCGAGACTAGTTGAGCTCCAAGCGACGACGGTATCGGCTCCGCTCACAGCGCAACCGGAGGCCGATCGGGGCGTTTCAGCCCAGACCGAGATCGGCCATGCGGTCGGCGTGCTTGGCGGCGACCGCGTCGAAGAACGTCGCGATGCCCTGCAGCGACGACGCATTCGAGAACAGCAGATCGGTGACCTCTTCTTCGGCCGCGAGCACCCACTGCGCATGCGTCACGGCCTCGCCGAGCAGCCTCCTGCCCCACAGGGTCAGGGGCGAGCGCAACAGCGGGTCGGCGGCCACCGCGGCCGACACCTGTTCCCGCGCGAACTGCGAGCTGGCCGTCTGCCCCATCACCTCTCCGACGACGTCGCGGACCTCACGCGGCAGCACACCGACGAGTTGGGTGTAGAAGTCGGCGGCCAGACCGTCACCGACGTAGGCCTTGACGAGCACCTCGTACCAGGTCTTGGGCGTCGTCACCGTGTGGTACTGGTCGAACACCGAGCGGTAGCGCTGCACTGCGCCGGCCGGGTCGATGCCGCGCGCCGAGATCTGCTCGGCGAGCAGGTCGAAATGACCGATCTCCGAGGCGGCCATCCGTGCGATGGCGATCCCGCTGGGCACGTCCGGCGCCATTCGCGACTCGTCGATCAGCCGATAGAAGGCCGCGTACTCGCCGGCGAGGAGCACCGCGAACAGCTTGCCGACGGCGTCGGATCGGTCCGGATCGGGGCTGGCGGTCGGGTCTGACGAGACCCCGGACGGAGGCGGCGCGGTGGACATGCAGGAGATGGTAGGCGGGGGTGCAGCGTTGACCAAGTACACTGGGTGGCGGTGTACCAACGCGAACGTGACGATTCGCGATCACGCGCGGGACACCGGACAATGTGCGCGCACTCTGCGCCGGGCACCGATGCTCGGCCTGGCCACCACACAGTCGGGAACGAATCTGCAGGTCAAGATCGTATCCCCCTCACGCGAGACGACTCGCGATCTCCGCTGTGGTGCCTTTCGTGCGTGCAGGAAATGCAGAAAGGCATACAACCACACATGAGCAGTACCGGCGCATCCAGCGCGACCACCAGCGACGTGACCACGACCGACGCCGACGACGTGCAGACCACGATCCTCGACGACACCCACACGTCCCCCACCTTCGCCGAACTCGGCGTCGACGACCGCATCGTCGCGGCCCTCGCCGACGACGGCAAGACCCACACCTTCGCGATCCAGGAACTCACCCTGCCGCTGGCGCTCGCCGGCGACGACCTCATCGGCCAGGCACGTACCGGGATGGGCAAGACGTTCGGCTTCGGCGTCCCGATGCTGCACCGCCTCGTCCATGCCGAGGAGTCGGGCCTGCGTCCGCTCGACAACACCCCGCGGGCCCTGGTCATCGTGCCGACCCGTGAGCTGTGCGTCCAGGTGACGGGCGATCTCGCGGTCGCCGCCCCCAAGCTCGAGGTGACCCTCCCCGACGGCACGGTCCGCCCGCTGAAGGTCGCATCCATCTACGGCGGCCGCCCGTACGAGTCGCAGATCGCCGAGTTGCAGGCAGGTGTCGACGTGGTCGTCGGCACCCCGGGTCGTCTGCTCGACCTCGCACAGCAGGGCCATCTCATCCTCGGCAAGGTCGAGGTCCTCGTCCTCGACGAGGCCGACGAGATGCTCGACCTCGGCTTCCTGCCCGACATCGAACGGATCATCGGATCGCTCCCGACGGCACGCCAGACGATGCTGTTCTCGGCGACGATGCCCGGCCCGATCGTGACGCTGGCGCGGACCTTCCTGAACCGTCCGACGCACATCCGTGCCGAGCACGCCAACGATTCGGCGGTGCACGAACGCACCACCCAGTACGTCTACCGGGCCCACGCACTGGACAAGGCCGAACTGGTCGCCCGCATCCTGCAGGCCGAAGATCGCGGCGCGACAATGATCTTCACGCGCACCAAGCGAACCGCACAGAAGGTCGCCGACGATCTGGGTGAGCGCGGGTTCTCGGTGGGCGCGGTCCACGGCGACCTCGGGCAGGTTGCCCGGGAGAAGGCGCTCAAGCGCTTCCGCAACGGCGACATCAACGTGTTGGTTGCCACCGACGTCGCGGCCCGCGGCATCGACATCGACGACGTCACCCACGTCATCAACTACCAGTGCCCCGACGACGACAAGACATACGTGCACCGCATCGGACGCACGGGTCGCGCCGGTCGGACCGGTATCGCGATCACCCTCGTGGACTGGGACGAGCTGCACCGGTGGGAGCTGATCAACTCGGCGCTCGGCCTCGAGGTGCCCGACCCGGTCGAGACGTATTCGACGTCGGAGCATCTGCGGTCCGACCTCGGTATCCCCGAGTCGGCGACCGGCCGGATCGCGTCGTCGAAGCCGCGCGGCGACGACGAACAGCGTGAACGCCGCCCGCGTTCGGAACGGCCGAAGTCCACCCGGACGCGTCGTCGCACCCGTGCTGGTACCCCGGTCACCAGCGCCCCGGACGAATCGGCAGGCGGCGACACCGACAAGGCAGACAAGTCGGCCGCGGCCCCGTCGGCCGAGGACGGCACCGACAAGCCCCGTCGCCGGCGTCGCCGTCGCGGTGGCGCCAAGCGCAGCGGATCCAACGGCCAGCACACCGACCAGGCCGCCGCGGTGAACGCTGCGGAGTGACCCTCGACGAGTGAACCGGACGGCATCCATTCACTGCGACGAGGCGAGGGCGCGTGGCACGCATCCGACCTGAACGACGGACCGCCGTCGATCTGTGGATCACCGCTGCGATCGTGACGATCGTGCTCGTGGTCGGCGTGATCGTCTGGGCGAACAGCCCGGTCCGCCACACCGACAGCGCCCAGGCCGCGGTGCCCGCGGTGGCACCACAACCGGCGACGGCGGTACCGGCTGCCCTCACCCCGACCTGGCGGGCCACCTCGAGCGCCACCGACACCCCGGCGCTGACCGGCGCACTCGTGGTGACCGCCGATGACGGCGCGGTGGTCGCACACGACCCGTCGGATGGCCATCAGGTGTGGCATTACCGTCGCGACCTGGCGCTGTGCGCCGTGGTCGCGGCCTGGCCCACCAGCAGCGACGAAGTCCTCGCCGCCTACCGCAATGCGCGCGGCTGCGGTGAGGTGACCGGACTCAAGGGTTCCACCGGGCAACGGGTCGGCGCCCGATCGAGCGACGCCGACAACCGGGTCCGACTGACCCCGAGTTCGGGATATGTTGTCTCCCAAGGGCCTACGCGCCTGGAGAGCTGGGGGTCGAACCTGGTCCGTGGCATCGAGTACGGGCGAATCGACGCTCCGGTGAAACCCGGCGTGCAACCCGGGCGCGAGGACTGCCGCCTGTTCTCGTCTGCGGTCGGCGGGGACCGCATCGCGGTCATCGAGCACTGCGGCACCGAGCGGGGGTACCGGCTCACCGTCCTCGGTGCCGTCCTCGACAAGGACGAGACGGTGCAGGAATACGGCTCCACCCTGATCACCGAGGGCACCGCGGGCGCGCCACCGGTGGCGATGGCGATGAGCAGTTCCGGGATCGCCGTCTACGACGGTGGCGCCAATCCGCCCGCACCGCCGACCGATACGCCCGCGGCCCCCCGCACGCCGACCATCCGCCAGTTCAGCAGTGACGGTGTCGCGTCGGCCACCAACATGGTCGACGGTGACGCGTCGCCGCCGTCGTCGGTCCCACCCGTGACCGCCAACGGCTTGACCACGGTGTTCACCGGGCGCGCCACCGTGGTGCTCGACGCACAGACCGTGCGGCCGATCTATCAGGTACCCGGAACGATCGGGACCGGAGACGTGATGGCCGGACAACTGCTGTTGCCGACCGCCGCCGGTGTGAGCGTCCGCGACGCGGCCACCGGACGAGAGCTACGCACCATCCCGTTCACCCGAGACGGACGCGCCGACGAACCGGTCAGCCTGAGGGTCCTCGGCGACACGGTCGTCGAACAGTGGGGCGACACCGTCCAGTCGTATGGACCGGCCTGACACAGGCGGGGTCAGATGACCTCGAGGATCCGCACCTGCTCGCCGGTCTCCCAGTACTTCCAGAGATTCTCGGCAAGATCACGATAGGCGTTGGCGCCCTTGTTCTTCCGGCCACGGATCACCGACGTCCCGGATGCCGAGGCCTCGGCGAACCGCACGGTCCGCGGGATCGGCGGATCGAGCACCGGTAGTTCGTACCGGTCGGCGACGTCGGACAGCACATCGCGGCTGTGGGTGGTGCGGGCGTCGAACAACGTCGCCACCGCCCCCAACACCGACAGGTCCGAGTTGGTGATCTGCTGAACCTCGCGCACGGTGCGCATCAACTGCCCGACCCCGCGGTGCGCCAAGGTCTCACACTGCAGCGGCACCACCACCTCGTCTGCCGCGGTGAGACCGTTGAGCGTCAGCACGCCCAGCGACGGCGGGCAGTCGATGAGGATCACGTCATAGTCCTCGGACACTTCTGCCAGTGCCCGTTTCAGCGCATACTCACGGCCGGGCCGCATCAGGAGCAGCGCCTCGGCTCCGGCGAGGTCGATCGTGGCCGGCAACAACGTCACATTGTCGTCGGTGTCGAGCAGGACATCGGCGATCTCGGCGTCGCCGAGCAACACGTCGTGTACCGACAACTCCAGCTGATCCGGATCGTGTCCCAACGAAAAGGTAAGACAGCCTTGGGGATCGAGATCGACGACGAGCACCGATACGTCGAGGTCGGCCAACGCCGCGCCGAGAGACGCGACCGTGGTGGTCTTGGCCACCCCACCCTTTTGATTCGCAATGGCCAGCATGCGTGTCATGGCATCACTTTACGGCCCATCCTCGCGATCATGCGCCCTACCGCCGCCGATCGGCCGGACGACCGACACCGCCGACGGCCCCTCAGCGCCGCCGCGGCCCCGAATCGTCCGCAGTCGAGTCGTCGGGGCCGTAGTCGACCATCAGCCAGCGTGTCGACGCAGGGCTGAAGATGAGGACCAGCACCGCGATCGCAGCGATCGCGAGTGGGATGCCGAACCACGGCTGGTGGCTGTCGGTCAGCAACGCGTACGCCACCGGCAGCAACAGGATCTGGGCGACCACCGCGATCGCCCGTCCCCAGCGGCGGCCGGCCAACAACGCCACCCCGCCGACGAGGACGCCGCCACCGATGATGCCGAACCATGCGGCGGTGCCGTAGCCGCTGATCGCGGCCTCTTCGTGCCCGGCGGCCTCACGGATCGCGAGCACGACGGCGACGATCACCGCGATCGCGCCCTCGAGTGCGGTGACCAGCCCGGCCACCCGGATCGTCGTCGGCGGCCCGGTCTGCTCAGTGGACACCGAGCCACCCCCTGTCTTGCCTCACGCAACCCAGAGTATGGGTCCGCGCACCGTCTGCGCCCCTCGCCCCCGACGGCCGTCTACTCCTCACCTCGCCGGGGGGATGCACGTCACACGGCCCGACCCCATATCGTTGGGAGCCGTGCGCGTCATGCTCATCGTCAATCCGTTCGCCACCGCGACCAGTCCCGCGGGCCGCGACGCGCTCGCGCACACCCTCAGCTCCCGCTTCCACCTCGACGTCGAGCACACGACGCATCGCGGGCACGCGGGTGAGCTGGCGCGCCGCGCGGCCGACGACGGCTTCGACGTCGTGCTGGTACACGGCGGCGACGGTTCGGTGAACGAGGCGGTCAACGGTCTGCTCGGTCCTCCCGGGACATTCCGCCCGGGCGCACCCCGCCCCCGACTCGGTGTCATCCCGGGCGGCAGCGCCAACGTGTTCGCCCGCACGCTGGGCATCCAGGCCGATCCACTCGCCGCCACCGGCCAGATCATCGAACTCCTCGAATCCGGACAGTGCCGCCAGATCGGCCTGGGACACACCCGCGATCGATGGTTCCTGTTCAACACCGGCATGGGGATGGACGCGGTGGTCGTGCACGCGATGGAGGACAAGCGACACGCGGGCAAACCGGCCACTCCGGGGCGATACTTCTGGACCACGGTCACGTCGTTCCTGCGGCACGCCGGGAGCACGGCCTCGTTCACCGTCGAGCTGCCCGATCGCGATCCGATCCCCGGGGTCCGATTCGGCTTCGTCAGCAACACCAGCCCGTGGACGTATTTCGGCGACTTCGAGATACGTACCAATCCCACGACCGGTTTCGACACCGGACTCGGGATCTTCGCGGCCACCTCGACCGGGGTGGCCCGCAATCTCCCGTTGGCGGCCCGACTGCTGACCCACCGCACCCCGGCAGGCCGACACCTGCACCGCGACGACGACGTCGCGTGGGTGCGCTTCCATGCCGACGAGCCGATCGACGTGCAGATGGACGGTGACTACATCGGCGCGCATGCCTCGCTGGACTTCGGTCACCGCGCCGACGCCCTCGCCGTCGTCGCACCCGACCAGAGCAGCACCACACACAGCACCGCGTAGGGCGTCGCGGCCAGCGCGAACAGTATCGTCGGCGGCCACCACTGTGCACCCACCGCCCACGCACCGAACGCCGCGATCGCGACCAACTCCTCACCTACCCCGGCCATCGACGTGATGGTGGCGCGATGGCTGGAGGGCACCCGGTCCTGCAGCATGCCGTCTGCAACCACCAGCGCCCAGCCGAGAACTCCGAAACCGAAGGCCACCAATACAATTCCCGCGGGATGACCGGAGCCGGCACCGATCGCCATCGAGAGCGCCCCGGCAAGCAGCCAACCGGCCAGCACGGCCCGTCGCACGACCGGGGCACGCGCGGCCGCCAGGCCGCCTGCGATGTCGCCCACCGCGACGACGAGCATCAGCAACGCAACACCCGCGGGAGCGTCGCCCCCACCCAACATCGTGTCGGCCAGCAACGGCAGATATTCATCGAGCGCGGCAATCCAGGTGAGCGCGATCAGGAGCGCAAACGGTGCGTACACCGCGCGTGTGCGGACCGCGGCGAGGGCACCCATGCCGGGCGACCCGGTGTGGCAGGCATCCTGCTGGGTCTCGGGTCCCCGCGACGGGGGCGCGTCCTCCGGGAGCAGCGCCGACGCCAGTGCGCAGACACCGCATGAGACGACGCTCGCCACACCGGCCGCGGTATATCCGCCCCAGGTGGCGAGCGGCACGGCCGCGGCGGTACCGAGAACCACACCGGCCGCCCCCATCGCCCGCACCCTTCCCGCGACCGCGACATATCGCCTGCCCTCGCCGCGGGCCGTCAGGGAGTCGTACAGCAGCGCCTGCAGGGTGCCCGACCGCATCGATCCGCCCGCGGCCCAGAGCACGAAGCCCACGGCGAACATCGGATATGACGGCCACCACATCCACGACATGAATCCGATCGCCGTCACAATTGGCCCGAGCGTCAAGAGAATTCGACGCGGAATGCGGTCCGCGATCAGTCCCGTGGGAACCTCGAGGACAACCGCGGACACCGACCAGATGACAAACAGAGAAGAGATGGCCGCGTCCGACAATCCGGCCCCGGCCACCGTCGGGTCGGAGAACATCACCGCGTAGAGCGGATAGAGCGGGACCGCGTCCTCGGCCAGGGCCGCGACGTAGGCCGCGACACTCAGCCGGTGTGACGAGGATCAACATCGTCGGCGTGTCATGGCTCACAGAATATCGGAGTTGACTCGAAGAACACCAGGGTGCAGACGTGACGACCTGCGGAAATTCACTGACAGTGCCTCATCCGACCGGGTAGACTAATACATCGGTAGGCCACCGAGTGCAGGCACCCCCTCCCGGGGTGTGTTCACACACAGTGATATTGCACACGTGTCAACGGAACACCATTGACTTCGCCTGGATTCGTGAAAGTATTCACAAGCAACAGTGCGGAAACATTCGGTGGGTCCGCGTGAACTAGCGGTTACAGCCACAACAAACCAGACATTGGGAGTTGTCGAGTGGTGCGTAAAAAGCACCTGAAGGAGTAAGGAATGGACTGGCGTCACAACGCAATCTGTCGCGACGAAGATCCGGAACTGTTTTTCCCGGTGGGAACCAGTGGCCCGGCCATCGCGCAGATCGCTGATGCGAAGCTCGTCTGCGCCCGCTGCCCCGTCACAGCCGAGTGCCTTTCCTGGGCACTGGAATCCGGCCAGGACGCAGGCGTCTGGGGCGGGATGAGCGAGGACGAGCGACGCGCACTCAAGCGGCGTACCGCTCGGACGCGGACCCGCAGCAGCGTCTGAGGGCAGACGAACCACGCCGTTCGCAACGGCCCGAAGAGACCCGGCCCCGGCCGGGTCTCTTCGTCTGTGGTGAATGAGATGCGTTGCGGGACAAGGGCCTGGTCGGCCCTCGACCCAGAGTTCAACGCAGCAGGGTTCAACGCAGCAGGGTTCAACGCAGCGGGACGACGACGGTCACCTCGGTGCCCCGCCCGTCCGGGCGCGGGCCCATGGTGAGGGTGCCGCCGAGTTCGATCTGCACAAGCGTCTGCACGATCTGCAGCCCGAGGCGATCCGAGGTGCCGATGTCGAAACCTTCCGGGAGGCCGGAACCGTTGTCGCGCACCGAGATCCGCAACTGACGCATATCTCGGTCGGCGATTATCTCGATACCGCCTGTGGACTGGCCGTCCTGCGTCGGGTCGATGCCGTGCTCGATCGCGTTCTGGATCAGTTCCGTCAGCACCATCACCAAGGGCATCGCCAGCTCTGCCGAGAGCACCCCGAGACGGTCGCGATGACGCACCGACACAGGCGCATCCCCCGATGCGACATCCACGAGGATCGGCACCAGACGGTCGACGACCTCGTCGAGGTCGACCTCTTCGTCGACGCTGCCGGAGAGCAACTCGTGCACCAGCGCGATGGACGCGACTCGACGGACGGCCTCGGTCAGCGCACCGCGCGCCTCCGGGTTACCCGTCCGGCGGGCCTGGAGTCGCAGCAGTGCCGACACCGACTGCAGGTTGTTCTTGACACGATGGTGGATCTCGCGGATCGTCGCGTCCTTGCTGATCAGGGCCAGGTCCCGACGTTTGACCTCGGTGACGTCGCGGATCAGGACCACCGCGCCGGTACTGACCCCACGGGGACGCAGCGGCACCGCCCGGATGAGCACCGTGGCCCGGCGGGCGTCGGCCTCCATCCGCATACCCACATCGCGGTACGGGCCGTCCGGCACGGTCTGGGCGTCGACCGCCGAGTCGATCATCGTGGCCAGATCGTCGGATTCGAACCGGTCGGTCAGCAACGAGGCCGCCACCTCGGACAATCGAGAATGGGTCAGTTCGGTGGTCCACCCCATCCGGTGGAACGCCGACAACGCGTTGGGACTGGCGTAGACCACCATGCCGTGTTCGTCGGCACGGACGAAGCCGTCACCGGCACGGGGCGTCGACAGCCCCCTCGGATTGCCCTCTTGCTGGGGGAACGTACCGTCGGCGACCATCTGGCACAGATCGTTGGCAGAATCCTGGTACGCGAGCTCCAGGGGTGACGGAAGCCGCGGGTGGGTCAGGTCCACCGCCCTGGTGAGAACCGCGATCGCACCGTCGGCGCCGGGGAACCCGACGGGCACCGCCTCGCGTCGAATGGCCACCGACCCCAGCCATAACGGATCCTCGTCGCGCAGCACCCGGTCGGCGGCGAACGCGCGCTCGAGCTGCGGGCTCACCCGGCCGTAGGCGACGGTGCCCACCTCATCGTTGGGGAACACCGTCGAGGCCGTGTTGGGCCGGCACTGCGCGACGGTGAGGATGTCACCGTTCTCGGTTCGTACCGACATCAACAGATCGGCGAACGACAGGTCGGCGAGCAACTGCCACTCGGCGACGAGTCGCTGCAGATGGCCCGCCGCGGCGTCGGACAGATTGGTGTGCTCGGCGAGCAGATCCGCGAGAGTCGACATGCGCCGCCGTCGATGCCCTACTCGTAGACGGCGATGACGTCACCGGCCTGGATGACGTCACCGACCTTCACCTTGATGTCGGCGATGGTGCCGGGTTCCTCTGCGAGAACAGGGATCTCCATCTTCATCGACTCGAGCAGAAAGAGCGTGTCGCCGATGTCGACCTGCTGCCCGGGGGTGGCCCGCACCTCCAGGACGCTCGCCACGATTTCTGCCACGACGTCTTCAGCCATGCACATAACCTAGCCCACCGGTGGGGCGCTCACGACGCGGTGGGCGCCACCCGCCGATAGCGTCCACGACCGCCGCGGGCAAGCCCACGACAGGCGATTTCGGTCACGCACGACCTCCGTGGGACAATGGACGACGCACACAGCACGAAGGAGGCCCGTCATGGGTAAGCGCGGACGTAAGAAGCGCGCTCGCAAGAAGAACGCAGCCAACCACGGCAAGCGTCCTAACTCCTGAGTCCTCGACTCAGGGAACCGAGCACGGTCGTTGGAACGCCTCGACGCCCCTCGCGTCGAGAGCAACCAGAAAAACGCCGAGAGCAACCAGACTCACCGCAGCGTCGATGCTGTCGATGACGAACTGGTTGCTCTCGGCGTTTGTGGTCGGTCTCCAGAGACGGCCTGATCAGCCGAGGTCGGTCTCGCGGACGGTCACGGTCCTACGGATCTCGATGCGCAGGCGCTCCCGCAGCCCCTCGGGCGCGTGGTCGCCCCCGCATTTGCGGCTGATCAGCGTCTTGAGCTGCTGCTCGATGCCGTAGTGCGCCAGGCACGACGGGCAGTTGTCGAGGTGCCCCTGCAGGCGTGAACGGGCGCCGGGATCGCATTCGTTGTCCAGCAACAGCCATACGTCGGCGATCACCGCCGAACAGTCGAGGCTGGTGAACTCCGGATCGGCGTCGGGATCCGGACGCGACATCTCGGGCCGGTCGTCGGTGCTCATCGGGCCACCCCGCTGCCCGAGGTCGGTGCCGAGCGGTTGAAGCCACGTTCGCGGGCCACGTCGGCGAGCAATTCGCGCAGTTGACGTCGGCCACGATGGAGTCGGGACATGACGGTACCGATCGGGGTGTCCATGATCTCGGCGATCTCCTTGTACGGCAGACCTTCCACGTCGGCGTAGTACACCGCCATGCGGAAGTCTTCGGGCAGCTCCTGCAAGGCCGCCTTGATGTCGTCGTCGGGCAGGGCCTCGAGAGCCTCGATCTCGGCCGATCGCAAGCCCGTCGAGGTGTGCTCGGCGGTCGCGGCAAGCTGCCAGTCGGTGATCTCGTCGGTCGGGTACTGCGCCGGTTGCCGCTGCTTCTTGCGATAACCGTTGATGTAGGTGTTGGTGAGGATGCGGTAGAGCCACGCCTTGAGGTTGGTGCCCGCGCGGAAAGACGAGAACGCCGAGAACGCCTTGACGTAGGTCTCCTGGACCAGGTCCTCGGCGTCGGCCGGGTTACGTGTCATCCGCAGCGCGGCGCCGTACATCTGGTCGAGCAGCGGCAGGGCGTCGCGCTCGAAACGCTCGGTCAGCTCCTCCGGCGTCTCCGACGGGTCGGCCCGACGGGGCGCAGCCGAACGGGCTCCCGACGTCGTCTCGGCGACGTCGGCGGACTCGGCTGTCGACGATTGGTCCGGTGTTTCGGCTTCGACCACTACGATCCCTTCGGTGGCGGCGTTCGCAGCGGAGTCCGGTGTGTCGATGACCCAGCGGGGGTCGACGTTGCGGTGTCCGCTGTCGGTCCAGCTTACCGAGACCGCGTCCGGTGCGACCGGAGACCGGTCGCCCGCGGGCACGTCGGTTCTGGTGGGCACGAGCAGGCCGGGGGTACTCATCGGGCTGATCGACCTTCCTTCGACTCGGGATCCGCTGGTCACGAACGCGACGACGACCGGATCGGATCGTCGGCACCATTCGACACAACAGACCGACGTCGACAAATGTTCCATGCCGCCACCGGTTCCCGACGCGGACACTGCCGTGACGGTCGGGGCGGCCCCGGATTCGCCCGTGTGTTCACGTCGCCATCCGTCGGCGTGAGACGCCCAGAACCGAGAGGACACGACATGGCCGCGACACCCGCGATCGCCGCACTCGAACGTGCCGGTGTCACCCATACGGTGCATCGATACGAACACGATCCGCGACACGACTCCTTCGGTGACGAAGCGGTCGCCGCACTGACGCAATCGCTCGGCGTCGACAGCGAGCAGATCTTCAAGACGCTGGTCATCGAGGTGTCCGGCTCGCTGGCCACAGCCGTCGTGCCGGTACCGCGACGACTCTCGCTGAAGGCCGCGGCGATCGCTCTCGCCGGCGCGGGCATCGGGTCGGGAAAGGCCCGGATGGCCGACGAGAAGGCGGTGACCCGGGCGACCGGATACGTCCTGGGCGGTGTGTCCCCCGTCGGTCAGCGCACCGCACTGCCGACGGTGATCGACCGTTCCGCCCTCACCTGGTCGACGGTGCTGTGCAGCGCGGGCAGGCGCGGACTCGAGGTCTCACTGGCCCCGGCCGATCTGATCGCCGTCACCGACGCGGTGGTCGGTGACATCGCGGTCTGATCGACACCGCCGCGCTGTCGGCCACACGTGACAGCATGGTCTGCATGTGCGGACGTTATGCGGTGACCACCGACCCGGCGAAACTCGCCGCGGAGATCGACGCGATCAACGAGGTGCCGGTGCCCCTCGACCCGAGCGCGTCGGGAGCCGAGGCCCAGGATTCGTCCACGGTCGCCGACGCCGTCGACACAGAGCGGGCGCCACGCGCGCTCGGACCGAATTACAACGTCGCGCCGACGACCACGATCATGACCGTCGTCAAGCGCCACTCCCCCGACGATCCGGACGACGATCCGGCGTTGCGTATCCGTGCGATGCGGTGGGGTCTGGTGCCACCGTGGGCCAAGGAGGTCGGCAAGGGGCCCCTGTTGTTCAACGCGAGGGCCGAGAGCGCGGGCGAGAAGAGTTCCTTCCGGACGTCGGTCAAGTCCAAACGGTGCCTGGTACCGATGGACGGTTGGTACGAGTGGAAGAAGGGACCCGTCGACGCGAAGGGCAAACCCACCAAGGTGCCCTACTTCATGTCGCCGCACGACGGCACCCGTTTGTTCATGGCGGGCCTGTGGTCGGTGTGGCGACCCAAGGACGCACCTCGCGACACCGCACCGCTGTTGAGCTGTTCCATCCTGACCACCGACGCCGTCGGCCGGCTGCAGGACGTCCACGACCGCATGCCGCTGATCATGCCCTTCGACAACTGGGATGCCTGGCTCGATCCCGACCACACCGCCCCCGGCGATCTGTTCGCCCCGCCCGCCACGGCGGTCGCCGACGCCATCGACATCCGTGAGGTTGCGCCGCTGGTGAACCGGGTCGCCAACAACGGTCCCGAGCTGCTGGCTCCGGTGTAGCGCCGACGATCAGTCCGCGACCAGGACTGCCGCACCGTCGAAGCGGCCCGCGGCCAGGTCGGCGAGGGCATCCGCGGCCGCCGACAAGGGGTACGGATGCACCGTGGACCGCACGCCAAACCGGGCGGCCAGCTCGAGGAACTCTCGCCCGTCGGCACGCGTGTTCGCGGTCACCGAACGGATCTCCTTCTCGTAGAACAGTTCCCGCTCGTAATCGAGTGCCGGGACATCGGTCAGATGGATACCCGCGATCGAGAGGATGCCGCCACGATCCAGCGCCCGCATGGCCACCGGGACGATCTCCCCCACCGGCGCGAAGGTGATCGCGGCATCGAGCGGTTCGGGTGGCGCGTCATGGGTGTCGCCGACCGACGCCGCGCCCAGTTCACGGGCCAGGTCGCGGGCCGCGGCGCCGCGGGTCATGACGTGCACCCTCGCCCCCATCGCGATGGCCACCTGGGCACACAGATGCGCGCTGCCCCCGAAACCGTAGAGCCCCAGGCGCGGCGGCACCGTGAACGCCGTCCCCCGGTCACCGTCGCGGGCGGCACGTTTGAGCGCCCGGTAGCCGATGATGCCCGCGCACAGCAGCGGAGCCGCCTCGACGGTGTCGATGTCGGCGGGCAGACGATAGGCGAAGTCCGCAGGTACCGTGGCGAACTCGGCATATCCGCCGTCGGCGTCCCATCCGGTGTACGACGACGCCGCACAGAGATTCTCGTCGCCGCGGCGACAGTACGCACAGGTACCGTCGGTGCTGCGCAACCAGGCGATCCCGACACGGTCGCCGGATGCGAATCCCGCGACGTCGTCGCCGGTCGCGACGACCTCACCGACCACCTCGTGACCTGGTGTCACGCCCTCGCGCCGTACCGGGAGGTCGCCCTCGGCGACGTGCAGATCCGTTCGGCACACCCCGCACGCGAGGACCCGGACCAACAGTTCTCCGGCGGCAGGTGTGGGCGTGGGTTTCTCGACAAACGCCAGCGGGTGTCCCGCGATCGGACCCGGTCGGGTCACCGCCCATGCGCGCATGCCCTCAGGATAGGACCTCAGGCGAAGTCGTAGGCGTCCAGCGGAAACCGTGACATCTCGCGCAGCGTGGTCAAGGTCGAATTCGGTCGGAGCAGTGCCGCCTCGCCGTGCTGGTTGAAGTAGTAACTGCGCGCGCTGCCGCAAACGCCGTTGTAGAACACCGACGACTGCAGATCGTCGGTGACCTGCTGCAGGAACGCATCGTTGGCCGAGTCGGTGACCTCGAAGGTCGTGGCGCCCCGACGGTGCAGTTCCCCGAACAGCCTGCGGATGTGGCGCATCTGCCCCTCGATGGTGGTGAAGTACGACAACCCGCTGTAGGAGTACGGACTGTTCAGCGAGAGCAGGTTGGGAAAGTGCGGGATGGCGATCCCCTCGTACGCCTGAAATCTGTTGTCGCGCCACCATGTACCCAGATCTCTACCTTCCCGCCCGACGATCCGGAAGGCCGGGAAGTTGACGTCCCACAGGTTGAATCCGGTGGCCAGCACCAGAGTGTCCGCGACGATCTTTTTGCCGTCGACGGTCACCAGACCATCCGGCTCGACGCGCTCGATCGCACTCGTCTCCAAGGTGACGCCGGGCTGGTTGAAGGTGCGGAAGTACGTGTTGGAGAAGGTCGGCCGTTTACAGCCGAAATCGTAGGACGGCGTGAGTGCCCGTCGTGTCGCGCGGTCACGCACCGACGCCCGCAGATGGGCCCTGGCCAGCAGTGCCGCACCACGATTGCCCGGTTTTGCCTGCTTGAAATGCAGCACTCCGAACACCATCAACACCTCGAGCAGCGAGGTGCTGACGGCACGCGCGGCACGTTGGGTCATCGGCATGCGGGCGAACAACTCCTGCACCACCGACGGGATCGGGAAGTCGATCTTGGGTACCACCCAGATCGGGGTGCGCTGGAAGACAGCCAGTGTCGCTGCCCGTCTGGCGATCTCGGGGATCAGCTGCACCGCCGTGGCGCCCGTCCCGACGACGGCGACGCGCTCGCCGGTGAAGTCGTGACCGTCTTCCCACGCCGTGGTGTGGATGATGCGGCCGGCAAAGGACTCGATGCCGGGGAAACCCGGGGTGTGCGGCTGCGACAGGAAGCCGGTGGCAGGAACCAGGTATCGGCAGGTTCGGACTCGTCCGTCGTCGGTCGTGACGTGCCAGATCCGTTGGGTGTCATCCCATTCGGCCCGCTCGACCACGGTGGAAAACTCCATCCGTCGCCGTAGGTCGTATTTGTCGGCGACGTGCTCGGCGTAGCGTTTGAGTTCTGCGCCGGGCGCAAACATCCGCGACCAGTAGGGATTCGGCTCGAAGGAATACGAGTACGTGACCGATGCGATGTCGACCGCGAGGCCCGGATAGTGGTTGACATGCCACGTCCCACCGAGGTCGTCCGAGCGTTCGAGAATCGCGATGTCGTCATGGCCGAGGCGGGCGAACTCGATGGCGGCGCCCATACCCCCGAACCCGGCACCCACGATCACCACGTCGTGGTCAGGCTGCATGCCACCTCCCGGTGGATCCGTGAACGTCATTTACGTGTTACACAGCGACACATTAATCCACCGGGGCGGTGATGACCAGACCTCCGACCCACCTGCCTCGGGCGCGCGATCTCACACACCATGACCACGCGTGTGAGATCCCGGCAACGCGGTCGCCAACAGACCTTGCGGAAGGGGTAATCAGCCGGTAACGGCGTGCGCCCACCCTGGCGCACATGGACAAAACCCTTCTGGAGAGCAGCCTTTCGGTGGTCGATCTGCCCGACGACGGCTTGACCATTCGCTTCTACGAGATCCTGTTCGAGCGCTACCCGCAGGTGAAACCCATGTTCAGCCGGGACACCGAGGTGCAGGCATCGATGTTGCGGTCGGCCGTGATCTCGGTGATCGATCACCTGGACGACGCCGACTGGTTGTCCACCAACCTCGGCACCCTCGGTCGTCGACACGCCGAACTCGGTGTGACCGAACCCATGTACGGCGCGGTCGCCGAGTGCATGATCGCCGCGATGAGCGAGATCGGGGGCCGACGGTGGACACCGGAGATGACAGAGGTCTGGACCGAGGCGCTCACCGCAGTCGCGTCGCTGATGCTCGCCGGATATCCGGCGGCCGGGGATACCTCCGGCGCCGCCTGACGCCTCCGGCCGGACGTGCGCAGCCCCCAGGTCGCGGCGACAACGGAGTCGCCCGGTGGTGCACGGAACAGCGGATCGGCGCCATGCGACAATGATTCGCGCCGATGATTCGCGCCCGATGTCCGACACCAGGGAGTCCGATCTGTTCATGACCGCCGCCGAAACCGTCACCCTGGACAACTTCGTGCAAGCCGAATCGGCGCGCTATTTTCGGGCACAGGTGGCGAACGCACCGGTCAACACCTATTTCCACAATCGGGTTCCGGTCAGTGCGCGTAACCAGGTCATGAACCGCTCTGCCGTCGACCTGATCTACTCCTACGCCGTCGTCGACGTCACCGAACAGGCCACCTTCTCGGTGTCGGCCTCCGAGGAGTTCCAGGTCGATCAGATCATCGACCAGCACCACCACACCCTGGCGGTCGTGTATCCGGGGCAGACCCACACGGTGCGTCGCGCCGATCTCTCCGGCGGTACGCACGTCTACGTACTGGGCCGGACGTCGACCGCGAACGGGATCGAGCGTGCGCACGCACTGCAGGACGCACGACGGATCGAGGCGGCGACCGCCAACGTCTTCATCGCCCCCGACTACGACGAGGCCTCACGACAGCACGTGGGAGCCGAACTCGATGCCCGCGCAGGCGAGATCGACTTCTCCCGAGCCTTCGGCGCACCAGGCACGACAGATCCCTTCCACCATCTGCTCGGCACCAGGCTGGGCTGGGGCGGTCTGCCCGACGATCACGCGCAGTTCTTCCAGGCGGCGGCCATCGGTACCGGAGCCGACGTGTGGACCTTCCCGGTCCCACCGCTCGACTACGCACACAGCGGCTACTTCGCGGTGATCAAGTACGACGCGAACGGGTGGCTGGACGTCACCTGGCCGGGTTTCTCCGACCGTGAACTGGTCCGCAACGGCGACGGCACCATCAGCATCTGGTTCGGTGACAGCCGGTGTGTCGATCAACAGAACGTGATCGAGACCGCGGAGGGACAGCACTTCATCTACGGCCTGCGCCTGTACCGGCCCGCCGATGCCGCCGAGACCCGGCGTTACCTCGAGGAGCTGGGTACACGGGGCCTGACGCCCGCCGACCCGCGGCGCAACGCCTGACGGTCCGTGGTCATCCACCGACCCCGGAGGCGCGCAGCGCTGCGACGAGGTCGGTGAACCGCGCATTGCCGTCGAGATCTTCCACGAGCACCGCATTGCCCTCCGAATCTGCCAGTGGCACACACCAGTTCGGATACTGGTCGGCTCCGGTGCCCGGCTGGTTCTGAATCCGCCGCTCCCCTACCGCGTCGACGAGTGCGACACCGAGCAGCACCGACGGGCTCGACGCGATCAGCCGGTAGAGCGCATCCACGGTCTTCGGATCGGTTCGCGCCGTCGTCTCCGACAGCAGGCCACGGTGGCGTGCCAAGTCCAGGATCGCGTCGCGGTCACGCTCGTCGCGTGCCCGCTCGGCGTCCTCGCCGGTCTCCAACAGGCCCAGCCGAGAACGTAATTCGATGTGGTCGCCGGCGAGATAGCCCACCGTCGGCGGCAGATCGTGGGTGGTCACCGACGTCAGACACAGCTGCCGGTACTCCTCGGGAGGGATCGGGGCGTACGGCCCGTGTTCGAACCAGAGGATGGAGGTCCCGAGGATGCCGCGGGCGGACAGGGTCTCACGCACATGCGGTTCGAACACGCCGAGGTCCTCCCCGATGACGACGGCACCGGCCCGCTCCGCCTCCAACGCGAGGATGCCAATCAGGGCGTCGTGATCGTAGTGGACATAGGCACCTTCGGCCGGGCCCATCCCGTCGGGAATCCACCACAGCCGGAACAGGCCGAGGATGTGATCCACACGCAGTCCGCCTGCGTGCCGCAACACCGTCCGCAACATGTCCCGGTACGGGACGTAGCCTTCCTCGGCGAGGTGCCGCGGATGCCACGGCGGCTGATCCCAGCTCTGCCCCTGCTGGTTGAAGCCGTCGGGCGGAGCGCCCACGACGGCTCCGGTTGCGAGAACGTCGCCGAGCATCCAGACGTCGGCACCGTGGCGACCCACCCCCACCGCGAGATCCGCGACGATGCCAATGGACATCCCCGCCGAGACCGCCGCGTGTTGCGCGGCGGCCAGCTGCTCGTCGCAGATCCACTGCAGCCAGGTGTAGAAGTCGATACGATCGGCGAGCTCACGTCGCTGCTGCTTGACGAACCGCTTGTCGCGCAATTCCTCCGACCATTCGGGCCCCTCCGAGCCGTGGCGTTCCACCAATGCGCACCACGTGGCGAACCGGCGCAACCCCTTGCCCTCGCGTTTGCGAAAAGAGCGGAAGGCGAAGTCGCGTCGCTCCGTCCGGGGTAGACGGTGAATACGCTCGAGCATGTCCATTTTTGCTCGAAACGCCTTGTTGCGCTTGATCTTGCGCGACGACAGGTTCTCGTCGAAGAACATTCGGGTCAACTCGGCCATCCGTTTACGGTCCCGTTTGCGCAGACCTGCGGCCTCCGGGATGTCCTCGACTCGAATGTAGAGCGGGTTGACGAAGCGCCGGGTCACCGGGAGGTACGGTGACGCCTCGACGGGCGCCTGCGGCTGCGCGGCGTGCAGTGGATTGACCTGGATGAAGTCGGCGCCGTACACACTGGCTGCCACCTCGCTGATCCGGGCGAGGTCGGCGAAGTCGCCCACCCCCCAGGAGCGCGCCGAGCGCACCGAGTACAGCTGGGCCGCCAGCCCCCACCGCTGCGTCCCGAGCAGTGAGTCCGCGGTGGACAAACGTCGCGGCGTCACGATGAGCGGACGTTCGTCGGTGTGGTCGGCGGTCGAATCCAGAGCGTGGAGCCGGTGATAGCCGGGCTCGAGTTCGTCGGGAACGGCAAAGGTGGCCCGGCCGACCAGGACACCGTCGATCTCGCGCGGGTCGACCCAGACGTCCATCTGCGGCGGGTGTAGCGTGCGACCGTCCTCGGCGACGATCCACACGTGGACCGGATTCCAATGCGGGACATGGACACCGAACGTCGCACCGCCACCCTCGGTCGCCACCGTCACCGCCGGGAGCATCCGTTGCCACGGCTCGTCGTCGAGTCGGGTGTGCGCGTCGGCGATCTCGTCGGCGCTGCCGGCGGGCACGCCGAGGGAACCGAGAACCGCCACAATCGTTTCCGAACTCACGTCGTGCTCGCGCTGATCCCAACCGACGTAACGGGCCGCCACCCCACAGCGTGCGGCGAGGTGGACCAGCGCTTCGCGGTGAACCTCATCGGTGCTCACCCGAGCATCGTCTCACCGATCCCGGGATCCGCGCGCGTCGGCGAGGGAAATCCGTCCGAGTGGTCGCCTCTGCGCCTGCCGCTCGACATTCGATCGTGGTCGCTCAGTCACGTCCGGACACCAGGTGCAGGTCCCGTGAGCGGATGAGCGCGGTGGCGATCACGCTGACGATCGCGGTCCCCACGAGGTAGGCCGCGGCCGCCCAGGGCGCCCCACCGGCCGCACCGACGAGCGCGGTGAGGATGAGCGGGGTCAGGCCGGACGCATAGATGCCGGAGAACTGATAGACGACCGACAAACCGGTGTATCGCACCGGGGTCGGGTACAGACTGGCGAACAGGGTGCCCTGAGCACCGTAGAACAGGGCGTGCACGACGCCGAACACGATGATCAGACCGACGGTGAACCAGACCAGATCTTCGGTCCCGAACAACGCGAACACCGGATACACCGCGACGCCGTATGCCGCGATCCCGATCAGATAGATCCGTTTGGGCCCGTAGGCATCCGACAGCAGGCCCGACACCGGCAACAGCACCGCCATCACCACCGATGCGATGGTCACCGAGACCAGGACCGGCACCTTGTCCATGCCGAGTTCGTTTGTCGCGTAAGCGATCGCGAAGACACCCCACGTGTTGAACGCCGATCCCTCGCCCCAGCGGGCCAACAGTCCCAGCACCGTGTTCCGGGTGTTCGGCGGCATCAGCACGTCGCGGATCGGCGCCGACGACTTCTGCGCCAACGCGTCCACCGCGGCGAAGGCCGGTGTCTCGTCGACTTTGAGCCGCACCACGAAGCCGATCACCACGAGCACGATGCTCACGCCGAAGGCGATCCGCCACCCGTAGGTGAGGAAGGCGTCCTCGTCGAGGACGCCCTGCAGCAGTGCGAACACGCCGGTGCCCAACGCCAGGCCGAGGGCGAGTCCGACCTGCGGGATGCTGCCGAACAATCCGCGTCGGCGGCGTGGGCTGTGTTCCACCGCGAGCAGCACCGCGCCCGCCCATTCACCGCCGAGAGCGAAGCCCTGCACGATGCGCAACGCGAGCAACAGGATCGGTGCTGCCACACCCACCTGGGCCGCGGTGGGCAGCACGCCCATCAGGGCGGTGGCCGCGCCCATCAGCAACATGGTCAACGCCAACGTCTGTTTGCGGCCGATCCGATCCCCGATGTGCCCGAACACGATGCCGCCGATCGGCCGCACCACGAAGCCGACGGCGAAGGTGGCAAACGAGAGGAGCGTGCCGACGAACGAGCTCTGGTCGGGGAAGAACACCGAGTTGAACACCAGGCTCGCCGCGGTGGCGTACAGGAAGAAGTCGTACCACTCGATGGTGGTGCCCAGCAGACTCGCCGCGATCACGGTGCGCAGCCGCTTGCGACGTTCGTCCTCGGTCTCGTCGCCGACCACGGCAGGGTTCGGGTCGGTCGTCAGGATGGTCGCCATAACCGGACCACCGTAATCGTGGCCGGACGCGTCGCCCAAGACTCGAAATCAGCGTGAACAAAACCCCGTCGCGGCTCGGACGTCAGCCGAACAGCACGCCCGGATTGAGCATGCCCGCCGGGTCGAGCGCGTCCTTGACGGTGCGCATCACCTCGCGATCGACGTCGCTGCGGCCGAGGTCGGTCCACTGCACCTTGGCCCGGCCGATCCCGTGCTCGGCGCTGATACTGCCGCCGTTCGCGGCGACGACGGTGAACACCCGGGCGGTCACGCTGTGCGCCGCGGCCTCGGGAACATCGAGGAGGTTGACGTGGATGTTGCCGTCGCCGATGTGCCCGAACAAGATCGGCCGACACGGATGGTCGACCACCTCACCGACCGCCGACAGTTCGGCCATCGCCTCCGGTAGTGCCCGCAACGGCACCGAGACATCGAGTTTCACGACCGGTGTCGTGGAGGCACGCGCGATGGACTCGGTGTGCTGTTCGCGGACCGCCCACAGGGCGCGCGCCGGACCGGGTTCGACCACCGCATCCACCACCGGCGCGTCGTCGAGGATCTCGAGCACGACGCCCTCGATGTCCCCCGGACCCGACGCCTCGAGCAGCAGGTGAAAAGGCGAAGCGCTCGCCGACGGCCGCCGCAGGCCGTGCTCGTGGACGAGCGCGACGCCCGCCTCGGTCATGATCTCGGCCGCCTCGATCGTCAGGCCGCGGTCGGCGACGGCGTCGAGCAGCCCGAGCGCGTCTTCGACGTGACGCACCCCGGCGACCGTCACCACGGTCGCCGCGGGCGGTGCCACCAACCGGAACAGCACCCGGGTGATGACCGCGAGTGTGCCCTCGCTGCCGGCGAGTAGACCGGGCAGGTCGTATCCCACATTGTCTTTCACCAGTGAGGTCCAGCGGCGCAGGATCCGTCCGTCGGCCAGGACGGCCTCGATGCCGAGGACCTGGGCCCGTGTGTTGCCGCGTCGGATCATCCGGATGCCGCCGGCATTGGTCGCCACGACGCCACCTGCGGTGGCACTTTCTCGCGAGGCGAGATCCACAGGGAAGGTCAGTCCCGCTGCGCCCGCCCGCCGGTCGATGGCGTCGACGGTGACTCCCGCTTGGACTCCGACGCATCGGCCGACGGCGTCCACCTCGTCGATATCGGACATCCGGACGGTGCTCAACACGATCAGTGGGGTATCGGGGCGACGATCGGCCGGTGGCACCGAACCACCCACCAGACCTGTGTTGCCGCCCTGGACGCAGATCGCGACATCTGCGCCTGCGCACCGCGCCACCACCGCGGCCACCTGGTCGGTGGTCCGCGGCCGCACCACCGCATCAGCGGTGCCGGAGAACCGGCCCGTCCAGTCCGTGAGATGCCCAGCCATCGCATCGGGTTCCGTCAGCACGTGGGTGTCGCCCACGATCCCACGTAGATCGTCGGCCCAGAACGGATCGCGCGTCCGGTTCCCGGTCACCGGTCTTCTGTCCGGCGGCCGTCAGGTCAGTGCGTCGGCGATGGGGGTGTCACCGTCGTCGAACTCGATCGTCCGGCCCGCCGTGGACGGGTCGGACAGCACCGCTGCCGCGACCTGCGCCACGTTGTCACGGCTGACCTCGCTGTTGGGTCCACGTGTGCCACCCACGGCGATACGGCCCGAACCGGGTTCGTCGGTGAGCCGGCTGGGCCCGAGGATGGTCCACCGCAGTGTGGTGCCTGCCAGGTGGACGTCTGCGGCAGCCTTGGCGTCGGCATAGGGAAAGAACGAATCACCTTCGGGTACACCGTGGTCGGGGCCCGCACCGAAGTAGGACACCATGACGTAACGCAGCACCCCCGCGGACGCCGCCGCGTCCATCGACCGGATCGCCGCGTCCCGATCCACCGCGTAGGTGCGCGCCGGATCGCCGCCGCCGGCGCCTGCCGACCAGACGACGGCCTCGGAACCGTCCAGCACCGTCGCCAGCCCGGCGGTGTCCAACGCCTCCACGTCGGCGACGACCGGAGTCGCCCCGGTCGCCGCGACATCATCGCTCTGGGCCTCGTCACGGATGACCGAACGCACCACGTCGCCGCGGGCGGCCAGGATCTTGGCGAGCCGTAACGCGATCTTGCCGTGTCCACCGATGATCGTCACCGTGGCCATGGATCATTCCTCTCGTCGTCGAGCACGTCGATTCCCAACGTACCCAGCGACGCGCTCCTGCGGGGGTGGTCACGCCTTCTGACGTCGGCGCACCATCCCGACGATCCACAGCAACACGCATGCGCCCGCCAGACATGTGACGAAGCTGAAGATCCATCCCGCACCTTCGACATCGACGCCGAAGAGGCTGAGGATGAAACCGCCGACCAGTCCGCCGACGACCCCGACCACGATGTTGAGCAGGATGCCCTGTTGCGCGTTGGTCTTCATGATCATGCTGGCCACCCAACCGGCGAGTCCGCCGATGATGATCCAGCTGATGATTCCCAATCCGAGCATTGCGACCTCCAGATCTGTGGCGTGCGGCCACCACGTTCGACCGACCTGATTCGGACGCTACGCGCTCCGTGGTCGCGGTGGGTCCCGAGAAACCTTTTGTCGCAAAGACGAGACCGCACGCCCGTCGATCTCCCGAAAAGCGACCACTTACTTAGCAGTAAACAACTAATCTGTCCGGTAGCGACTCAATCATTCGCACGCAGCATCGAAAGGCACCCCGATGACGAGTCCGTCTGCTCCCGAAACGCAGCACGGGGAACCGGCCCACACGTCCGGCGAACCGGTACCCGACACTCCCGCCGACGTCGCGGTGCTCTATCACCTGCTCACCCGGATCAACCGCACACTGCGGGCCGGCGGCGGGAACGGGAACCTCAGTGCCGGTGTGGCCGCGGCCCTGTGGACGATCATCAACCATGCTCCGATCCGGATGACCACACTGGCCGATCGCGAAGGCGTGACACCGCCGACCATGTCGCGAATCGTCGCGGCCCTGGAGGAGAACGGCTACGTCGAACGCACCGCAGACCCCGAGGACGGTCGTGCCCGACTGCTGCGGCCGACGCGCAGCGGCATCGACCTGATCGCCCACGCACGCACCCAGAAGGCGCACCTGCTCGCCGACGCGATCGCCGGCCTCGACGACGACGACCGCCGGACCGTCGGTCGCGGCCTGGAGATCCTGGCCGCGGCACTCGGCGCGACCTGATCACCGCCGAGCCCTGTCCACCCTGCGTCACGAGGACCCCATGATCGCCACCCATCCCGCCACACCGCACCCGGACGTCGAGACAACCGACCCGCGGTACAAGTGGATCGCGTTGTCCAACACCACACTCGGGATGCTCATCGCGACCATCAACTCCTCGATCGTCCTGATCGCGCTGCCCGACATCTTCCGCGGCATCCATCTCGATCCGCTGCTGCCCCAGAACACCAGCTACCTGCTGTGGATGATGATGAGCTTCCTCGTCGTCACCGCCGTACTCGTGGTCACCTTCGGCCGCCTCGGCGACATGTTCGGTCGAGCCCGCATGTACAACATGGGTTTCGCCATCTTCACCGTCTCGTCGATCTTCCTGGCCATCACCTGGTTCGACGGCAGTGAGGCGGCGATCTGGCTGATCTTCTGGCGAGTGATCCAGGGCATCGGTGGCGCCTTCCTGATGGCCAACTCGTCGGCCATCCTCACCGACGCCTTCCCCGCCGACCAACGCGGACTCGCGTTGGGCATCAACGGAGTCGCCGCGATCGCCGGCTCGTTCCTCGGCCTGCTCGTCGGCGGTGTCCTCGCACCGATCCAGTGGCACTTCGTCTTTCTGGTCTCGGTGCCCTTCGGAGTGGTCGGAACCGTCTGGGCCTACCTGAGGTTGCGCGACACCGGTCTGCGACGCCGCGCCCGGATGGACTGGTGGGGCAACGTGACATTCGCCGTCGGATTGATCGCGGTCCTTGTGGGGATCACCTACGGCATCCAGCCCCACGGCGACCACAGCATGGGGTGGACGAGCCCGATGGTGCTATCGTGCCTCATCGGTGGCGGATCGTTGCTCGCGGCGTTCGTGGCGATCGAGACCCGCGTGCCGAGTCCCCTGTTCGATCTGCGCCTGTTCGCCAACCGCTCGTTCACGTTCGGCAACATCGCGAATCTGATGTCGTCGATCGGCCGCGGCGGACTCCAGTTCATCCTCATCATCTGGCTGCAGGGCATCTGGCTTCCGCAACACGGCTACAACTTCGAGCAGACACCACTGTGGGCCGCCATTTACATGATCCCGATGACCGTCGGCTTCCTGGTGGTCGCGCCCGTCTCGGGCGCGCTGTCGGATCGACTGGGCACCAAGTGGTTCACCACCACCGGCATGCTCATCACCGCGGGCACGTTCTTCGCCCTGATCGTGATGCCGGTGGACTTCACCTATCTTCCATTCGCGATCGTGTTGCTGCTCAACGGGATCGGGATGGGCCTGTTCTCCTCACCGAACCGGGCCGAGGTGATGAACAGCCTACCCGCCGACGCGCGGGGCTCGGGATCGGGCATGATGGCGACCTTTCAGAACGCCGCCATGGTGCTCTCGATCGGGCTGTTCTTCAGTCTGATGATCACCGGGTTGTCGGAACATCTGCCCAGCGCGATGAGCGATGGACTGACCGCCAACGGGGTGGCCGCGGCGCAAGCGGATCAGATCGCCCAACTCCCCGCCGTCGCCGTCCTCTTCGCCGCCTTCCTCGGCTACAACCCCGTCGAGCACCTCCTCGGCACGCATCTGACGAGCCTGCCGCAGGCCGGCCAGGATGCCTTGACGGGACTGGACTTCTTCCCGCGTCTGATCAGCGACCCGTTTGCCGACGGGCTCTCGGCGGCCTTCACCTTCGCGATCGTCTGCTGTCTGATCGGCGCGGTGGCATCACTGTTCACCGGGGGCCGACGAACAGAACCGGAATCGTTGCCGCGCAACGCCGCCCGATCCCACAGCTCGGCAGGCGCAGACCTGGCGGCGGCGACACACTGCGCCTCGTCGGAAACCCTGCCGGAACTGATCGACGAGCCGACGCGACACCCCTAACTTCTTGTCCTACGCCTGCGTCGAGAATCGAACGTGCGAGCCTCCCGACCTGTCGGCAGGTGGTTTGCGGGGTGTCACGATATGGCCGCCGTTCGGATGCCCCATTCACACTGTGGAGTTTTCAAGGGTCGTACACGACCCAGGGGTCGCCCGCGTCGCCGGTCAGAGGTTGGTGAAAGTTGTGGTAGGTCAGCCTGCTTCGGCTATGAGGATGCACTCGGCATCGAATCCGTGCCCGGGATTCCCACCCACCGCTGATCGAGTAGCCCGCGATGCCCGCCCACCGCTGATCGAGTAGCCCGCGAGGCGCAAGCCGAGCGAGCGTATCGAGATCAACCTCCTGACTGTGCCTCCACTGCAGGCGGTGGCCGCTATGCCGCAGGGGCCGGGGCAGGCGGGCGCTCGGTCGGGACGTGGTCAGGCCGCGAGCGTCATGGTGCGTCTGTTGTAGGCCGGCAATGGAGTCCGTGTCGGGTCGATCTCGGCGGGTGGGATCAGCCAGGGGTGTCGGTCGGCGCCCATGATGATCTCCCAGTCTGATGCGTGGATTTGGGCGTGGCAGGCGGTGCACAACAGGCAGCCGTTGTCGATGACCGTGGCACCACCGTGTGACCAATAAATGATGTGATGGCACTGCGTATACCCCGCGGCGGCTCCGCATTTCACACAGCAGTGATCACGCACGATTAACGCTCTGCGCTGCTGGACGGTGAACAGCCTCGCTGCGTTGCTCACGCCGAGGGGTGCACCGTGCTCGTCGACCTCGAACACGGTGACGGCGGAATCACACGCCACCAGATGGGCCGTGGTCTGGGAGACCGGACCCAACCATTCCAGAGACGCACGATCGGGGTGGTCGGCGGGCACCGTCACACTCACCTGCGTTTTCGGGGCCACCACCATGTCGGCGTCACCGGTTCGAGTGGCTTTGGCCGCGGCATCCAGGATCATCTCCAACGCGTCGGCGCGACGTTGCCCCTTCGAGCGGGCGTCGTCGGATCCGTCGGGCTCGGGCCTCTTCTTCGACAGCGATTCGACCGCGGACACGAACTTCTCACCGGTGACGATGTCGAGGTTGGCGAACACCTCCAACCGGCCATCACCTGTCACGGTGGTGGAGACCTCGTTGATCGTCCGGTCTTCGGCGGCTGGTACACCGTCCTGGTCGTCGGCGATCTGGTTGCCTCGCGCGCGTGCCGCCGCCAGTACTTCGCGTGGAGTGGCACCGGAGAATGCTTGGGCGATCAGGGCGAGTTCGTGTTCGATCACCGACCCCGCCGAGAGTGGTTCTGGTGCGCGTTGGTCGATGTGGGCCATCCCCCGCACCAGTGCGTCGACATGCTCGCCGGAGAACACCCCGTCCGCAGAGTAGGCAGCGATCCGTTCCAGCCGATTCAGGGCGGTCCCGATGCGTAGCCAGCGGTCGGCGACCGCTGGGGCGGCTCCCATCTCGATCAACAGGCCGCGGGTGCGGCCACCGGACCGCTGCGCCACCCCCAACCTGTCCATCGCCGCCACGTGCACCGCCAACTGGTGATCGACCAGGTTACGTACCTCCATCAATGTCTTCGTGGTCTCGAAGACCTGGCGACCGGACGCATCAGCGTCGATCGTCACCTCACGCAGCAGCGGTATCAGGGTGTCCAACGGCATGACTCGATTGTAGTCGAACATACGTGCCCCTGGAAGGGTTCATCCACAGTTATCCGACTGTGCGGCAACGTCTTTCACTACCACAGTCGTCACCCATTGCCATTGTAGAGGCACCCTCCGACAGGTTCAGCGCGGTGAGTCCTGTTGTTGTACAGGGGTAGTCCTTATCCGCTGATCGAGTAGCGTCCGAGCGCTAGCCAGGCAGCATATCGAGATCTGTTGCGAGAGTGTTGGTCTCGATACGGTGTCTCCATCCCACACCTGCCTACGCAATGTCTTCGACCATCACCCTGGCATCGAAGAACGGTCACCCACGCCGACCGTCCGCACCGGCAACAATTCGGCGATCGACTCCCACTACTCATCCGAGCACTCCTGAAACCGCGACAGTCCCACAGGCTCACGCAACGACTCAAACAGCCTTGGGTCAGTCGTGGAACTCGTTCTTGGGTAATCGCGGTCGGGCACCGGCAGGCCACCTGCGGCCGGGCACACGCAACGTCCAGCCTGCCGGCGGCACGGTGAAGTCCATCCACCGCCCGTCACCGAGCCACAGCGACCACAGATCCTCGTCGGGAAAATCGCCCATCCGGACGAACAGACTCCGACCGGACACCTCCGCGGTCATCCAACCCTGATCATCCGGATCGTCGTCGAACACCGCGGTGGCGACCAACGCAGCCTCGAGGTCGTCCACCCGATCGGATCGGCTGACCATGATGTCGATGTCCTTTCGTGTGTTCAGTCGTCGAGACGTACGGTGCTGACGGCTGCCGCGATCGAGGTACGGAACGTCGCACCCTCACGGGCCGGCGCAGTGCCCGTCGCATGCACGAGATAGGCGACGTTGCCACGCCGATAGGCAGCGTAACGGATTGCGCAATACCAGGTTTGATCATCGCCGACATAGGTGCCCGTCTGCATCGACGACCCCTCGTTGCGAAAGCCGGGCTGAGTGCGGGTCGCCTCGAGTTCGTGCCATTCGGGCAGACCGCGCGCCTCCACGAAAGCGTGGTCGATCAGGTCACCGATGACCACCGCATGATCGACGACGAACCTCGTCAGGACGATGGCGATGGTGCCGTCGTTGCCGTGGTCGGCGATGAACAGCCGCAGATAGCCCGGCGCGGTGGCACTGCGCCACGTGTCGGCATCGATGTCGACGAGGATCTCCCCGGGCACGGACCGCTCGTCGACCACCCGATTCGCCGAGACCGCCATCCGCTGCAGCCGGTCGAGGATCGGAATCGTCTCACGTGCCGATGCCCGCGGTCGTCGGGCCTGCGCCGCCGCGCCGTAGGCGAAGGTGTGCGGCCGCAGCACGGTCGGCTCCACGATCCGCGGTTCACGGATGCCCGCGTCGACACGGTCCGTCGACTCCGTCGTCATCGGTGTCCACGCATCCGATCGGTGGTCGCGATCACGACCACCTCGACGTGCGCGACGCTCCCCCTGATTTCGGCCACCTTGCGAGGATAGTCAGGAGTGTCGACGAATGCTCAGATCAGCGCCCGGCGTGTGCGATCGGCCACGTCGGGCGAAAAGGCAACCAGCGTAACGAGTTCGACAGCACAATTCGAATCTTTGACAGCACGAACCTGCTGGTGGACCGCGTCGTCGAGGGGCCATCCGTACGCTCCACCGGAGATCAGTGGGAACGCGATCGAGCGGGCGCCCAGAGCGTCGGCCAGTCGCAGACTGCGGCGGTAACACGCGGCCAACAATTCGGAGCGGTCGTCGCGATCGGAGAAGACCGGGCCGACGGTGTGGATGACCCAGCGTGCGGGCAGCGCGCCCGCGGTGGTGGCCACCGCCGCGCCGGTCTCGAGCCCCGACGGCAGAGTTGTCTCGCGCAGCAGCCGGCACTCGGCCAGGATCGCCGGGCCACCTCCCCGATGGATGGCACCGTCGACGCCGCCACCGCCGAGCAGCGACGAGTTCGCCGCGTTGACGATGACGTCGGCATCGACCCGGGTGATGTCGCCGGTCACGACATCGATGGCGGCCATCGGGTCAGTAGGAGTTGCCGTTGTGGTTCTTCTTCGAGGAGCGCAGCAGCACCCAGCCGCCGTAGATCGCGAGTGCGACGAAGGCGATCCAGAAAAGGCCCTTGAGCAAGGGACCGACGATGGCGAGCGCGAGGAGCACCACCGCGATGATGCCGAGAATCTTCCAGAAGCCGAGGCCCTGGGAGGTGGTTCCGTTCTGAGTTGGTGTGGTCATGACTCCACTGTGCGCTCGTCGCGGTGATAAATCACCAGGCGCGAGCGCATATCGGGGAAAGATCAGGGGTATCCCTGACGCTCGACCGGGTGGTTGCCCTCGGCGCTGCGTGGCAGCTGTACGGCCTCGGTATAGGAGCATCCCAGTTCGTCGGGCGAGCCGAATCCACAGCGGTCCCGAAACCAGGCGACGGTGATCTCCGCGATGCGCCGACGAGACCTGCTCATCAGGTATCCGTGCGTGCAGTCGGTGAACGCGTCGTCGTAGAACCACCGATCGAGCGCGTCGCGTGGCACGCTGTGCGACGCGAGTAGCGGTGCAGACATCGCGACCGTGGACAGCCGGACGATGAAGGTCCCCGACGACAACGCCTGGATCTGAGCGCAGTCGACCTCCGGGGCGTCGTCGCCGACGTGCACCCCGCACGGACCGATGTCCACGATGGCCGCCCGGGACATGTCGGCGAGGGATTCGACGAGCCACCGATCCATCGCCACCCAGTCCATGCCCGACGACGTGTCCGACCGCGGGTCGGGTTGCTGATGGGTGGTCACGGTGCCTCCTACGTGTCCGAACGTGCTCCTCATCCTCGGACGCACAGTGAATCATCGGGCACCGACAACACCGTGTTACCTGGGCCGTGCCGCGCACGGCAGTATGGCGGGTATGCCGATCCCGGACTTCATCCGCGAACTGCGCCGCCATGTCGGACACGACCCACTGTGGCTGTCCGGGGTGAGCGCCGTGGTGGTCGACGACACCGGTCGTGTCCTGCTCACCCACCGCGCCGACACGCACGAATGGGCGGTGGTGTCGGGCGTCCTGGAGCCGGGTGAGCAACCCGCCCGCGCCATTGTTCGCGAGATCGTCGAGGAAACCGGTACCCACGCCGAGGTTCTCCGGCTGACCAGTGTCGACGTCACGCCGATGATCACCTACCCGAACGGCGACCGGACGCACTACCTCGACGTGTGTTTCCTCGCCCGGCATCTGTCGGGCGAACCGCATCCGGCCGACGACGAGAACACCGCGGTCGCCTGGTTCGCTCCCGACGAGCTGCCCGCCTCGCTGGCCGCGACCTCTCGACTGCGGATCGACAAGGCCCTGCGTGACGACCCGCGGGCCTGGTATCGCACCTGACGGGCGGTGGGCGCGGTCGACACCGCGCTGCGGTCCGCGATCGGGGCACGTCGGAATACACGAGCGCGGTGATCCCTTACACCAATCGTGGTCGCATCGACGCGACCCCGACCACGACGAAAGGTGACCAGGTGCCCGTTCCGTCAATCACTCTCAACAACGGTGTGACGATCCCGCAGCTCGGGTTCGGGGTCTTCCAGATCCCACCGGAGCAGACCCGCGAGGCGACGCTGACCGCGCTCGAGCTGGGTTACCGGCACATCGACACCGCCGAGATGTACGGCAACGAGAAGGGCGTCGGTGAGGCCGTCCGCGACTCCGGCCTGCGCCGCGACGAGGTGTTCATCACCAGCAAGCTCAACAACGGCTTCCACGCGTACGACGACGCGCTGGCCGCCGCGGACCGGACACTCGCCGACCTCGGCGTCGACGCGGTGGATCTGTTCCTGGTGCACTGGCCGATGCCGGGCAGCGACATCGACTACGTCCAGACGTGGCGCGCCATGGAGAAGATCTACGCAGACGGCAAGGCGCGTGCGATCGGTGTCTCCAACTTCCAGCAGGCCCATCTCGAACGGCTCTTCGCCGAGACCGAGATCGTGCCCGCCGCCAACCAGATCGAGGTCCATCCCTATCTGACCCAGAACTCGCTGCGCGCCTTCAACGCCGACCACGGCATCGCCACCGAGGCCTGGTCGCCGATCGCGAAGGGTGCGGTCGCCGACGATCCCGTCATCGGCAAGATCGCCCAGGAGAAGGGCCGCAGCCCCGCACAGGTCACGCTGCGTTGGCACATCCAGCGTGGCGACATCGTGTTCCCCAAGTCCGTGACGCGCTCACGGGTCCAGGAGAATCTCGAACTCTTCGACTTCGAACTGTCCCCCGAGGACGTCGCGGCCATCGACGGGCTCAATCGCGACGAACGCACCGGGCCCGACCCGGACACGTTCAACCTGATTCCGTGACGATCGCTCATGGGGCCACAATGGCCCCATGAGCATCTCCCCCACACGGATCTCACGCCGCGCAGAATCGGTTGCCCCGTTCTACGCCATGGAGTTCGCCAAGCATGCCGCCGAGCTGCAGGCAGCCGGCCACGACGTCGTGAAGCTCAGCATCGGCGAACCCGACTTCGGTGCTCCCCCAGCGTTTCTGGCCGCCGTCCGGGAACTGACCGACGGCAGGCCACTGGCGTACACCGACGCGTTGGGACTGCCGGAACTGCGGGCGGCGATCGCCGATTTCCACGCGACACATTTCGGGGCACAGGTGCCCGCCGAGCGTGTGGTGGTGACGTCGGGTGCCTCAGCCGCCCTGTTGCTCGCTTGCGCCGCCCTCATCGACCCCGGCGACGAGGTGTTGGTCGCCGATCCGTCGTACCCGTGCAACAGACAGTTCGCCGAGGGTTTCGGTGCGCGGGTGCGCCTCGTCCCGACGACACCGGCCACCCGGTTCCAACTCACCGCCGACCTCGTCGCCGAGACGTGGGGTCGCGACACGCGCGGGGTGATGATCGCGTCGCCGTCGAACCCGACCGGGACGTCGGTGCCCCACGACGAACTCGTGCAGATGTGCGGACAGATCGGTGAGCGCGGCGGTTGGCGCATCGTCGACGAGATCTATCTCGGGCTCGCCGACGACGCGGACGGCCGCGGCACGCGCAGCATCCTGGCCGACGACCCGGACGCCATCGTCGTCAACAGTTTCTCGAAGTACTGGGGTCTCACCGGCTGGCGGCTGGGATGGTGTGTGGTGCCCGACGATCTGGTCCCGGTCATGGAGCGGCTCGCCCAGAATTACTACATCTGCCCGCCCACACCGTCGCAGCTCGCGGCGCTGACCTGCTTCACCGACGAAACCCTCGTGCTGGCGCAGGCGCGTCGCGAGGAGTTCCGGATCCGGCGCGACCTCGTCATCGACGGTCTGGCCCGCATCGGATTGGACGTACCTGTCGTGCCCGATGGCGCCTTCTACGTCTACATCGACGTGCGCAGCACGGGACTGACATCCTGGGAGTTCTGCGCGAGAGCGCTGCACGAGGCGCATGTCTCGCTCACGCCGGGCAAGGACTTCGGCCATCACACCGCCGACGATCACATCCGACTGTCGTATGCGGCCTCGGTCGACGACCTCACAGAAGGTATCCGTCGCCTCGGTGAGTTCGTGTCGTCTCTGCCGACCCACGGGGGCCGATGACCGCGGACCGGGTCCGACCGCGTGTCTGCAGGACGCCCCGGCCGTGCGACGTCCCGACACCTCTACACTGCGCCACATGAGTACCCCGGTCGCCGATCCCCGCACTGTTGCCCAGGCACTCGACGAGGTCACCACCGCCGCCACGACGGGCTCACCCCGAATGCCGGGCGTGGTCGCCGGGGTGACCACCGACGCTCGGACGATCGCGATGTCCGCCGCCGGGGTGCGCGCGATCGATCGGCCCGACGCGATGACCACCGACACCGTGTTCGCGATGTTCTCGGCCACCAAGGCGATCACCGGCACCCTCGCGCTGAAGCTCGTCGAGAAGGGCTTGCTCGACCTGGATGCGCCCGCCAGGCAGTACGCGCCGCGTTTGGCGAACGCGCAGGTGATCGAAGGCTTCGACGACAACGGCAACCCGCGGCTGCGCAATCCGAAGACCGACATCACCACCCACCAACTCCTCACCCACACAGCAGGTTTCGGTTACGACTTCTTCAACGAGACGTACTCACGGCTGGCCCGCGAACTCGGGGTACCCGGCGTGATCAGCGGCAAGCTGGCTTCGCTGGAGACACCACTGTTGTTCGATCCGGGCACCGAGTGGGAGTACGGCTCCAACATGGACTGGGCGGGCCTGGTCATCGAGGGCGTGACCGGAATGCGACTCGGCGAGGCGATGTCGGAGTACGTGTTCTCGCCACTGGGGATGTCCGAGACGTCGTTCGGTCTCGGCTGGGAGTCCGCCGGGCGCCGCGCGACGATGCATCATCGCGCGGCCGACGGTTCGTTGCGCGCCGATCACCGATGGGCGCTGCCCGAGAACCCGGAAGTGCAGATGGGTGGGCACGGACTGTATTCCACCGTGCGCGACTACCTGTCGTTCATCCGCATGTGGCTCAACGACGGCCGGTCCGACAGCGGCGACCAGGTCCTTCGCCCCGAGACGGTGGCCTTTGCCGAACGCAACCACCTCGGTGATCTCGCGGTGAAACGCCTGCCCGGGGTGAACCCGCGGATCGCCAACGACTGTGAGTTCTTCCCCGGCATGCCGAAATCGTGGGGCCTGACGTTCATGATCAACGACCAGGACGCGCCCACCGGCCGACCGGCCGGCTCATTGGCATGGGCCGGTCTGGCCAACCTCTACTACTGGATCGACCGCCGTACCAAGATCGGCGGCTTCTGGGCGACACAGGTCTTTCCGTTCGCCGATCCGACCGCACTCGATCGCTACCTCGACTTCGAGACCGCGATGTACCGCGTGCTGGGCGAGACGTCGAGCGCCGGCTGACGTCGACGAGAGCGAACACATTGTGCCGTGGATCCGGGCCGTCTGGTGACCCGGATCCACGGCACTGATCCCGCTACGAATGGCGACGGTGCCAACGCGCACCGCCGCCATTCTCCCCAATCCCCCGGGGCCTCAGATACCGCTGTGTGGCAGCGGTTTTCGCCACTGCGGAACGTGCACGACGATGCGGTCACGGCGCGCCTGCGACCACCGGACATCCAGTCCGTGACGCTGTAGGGTGGCGACGATCTGCTCGCCGACCAGCGTCTCGGTGCGCTCGTAGGCGGTGCGCTCGGCCTGCACATCACCGTCGGACATCGCGTCGAGCAACTCCTCCGGCAATGACGGATGCGGCCGAAATGCGCTGTACCCCAGGTAGAGCATCGGGTCGTCGTCGGCGAGGCGCTCGGCATCCTGCTCGTGGAAGAAGACATACGCCCACTCGCGGAACAGATACCAGTCGTCACGATCCGGGTCGGGGGTGCGCTGCGCGTCGATCTCCTGCGTGGCACAGCGGCTGCAGCAGGAGAAGTTCATCCGGGCGAGGATGCCGGCCGCGTCGAGTTCTGCGAACGCATCGGCCAGACGGCCGTAATCGCCGGTGTCGGACCATCCGCGCTGCTCGTCGATCCGCTGCGCCCACAGCTGCCGCGCGACGGCAAGCGCATCGTCGGTGTCGGCCCCGACATCTTCTGCCCAGTCCCGCACGTCGGCCTCGAGCTCGAGGCGATCGACGAAGCCCGGGATCACACGAGACCTGACCAGTTCACGAAGATCGGTGAGATCCTCGGCGCGCATCATCCCTCCCATCGACGGCTGTTGGACATTGGACGCGCGTGAGCCGCTCTCGGTTCCGTCAATCCGTCCGGTTCGTCCGAACGGATGACCCACGCTCGGAGGACACCGGCGGCGTAGTCTCTCACCGTGTCCACCACCGACCTGCGATTCCCCGATCTACGCGCCGCCCTGGCGACAGCAGCACATCGACTCGCGGCCGCCGGGATGACGCACGGTACCGGCGGCAACCTCTCGGTCCGGGCCGATGAGCACGTCCTGCTCACCCCCTCGGGGTGCCGGCTCGCCGACGTCACCGCCGAACAGATGGTCCTCGTCGACCATTCCGGGACGGTCGTCGAGTCGACCCAGCACACACCGACTTCCGAATTGCACATCCATCTCGACGTGTACCGGCGGACGTCGGCGACCGCGGTCGTGCACGCGCATCCGGTCAGCTCGATCGCGGTGGCGAACATCGTCGACGAACTCCCGGTGGTGCACTACACGGCGGCGCTGCTCGGTGGTTCCATCCGGGTGGCACCGTATGCGGTGTTCGGCAGCCGGGAACTCGGCGACGGCGTCGCCGACGCACTCACCGATCGCACCGCAGCTCTGATGCGCAACCACGGATCGGTGGCGTACGGCGACGACCTCGAATCCGCTTGCGACCGCATCGAACTGGTCGACTGGCTGGCCGACGTCTACCTGCGCTCGGCAGCCGTCGCCGCCCCCGCGACCCTCGACCCCGACGCTGTCGTGGAGGTCATCACCACCGCTGTGCGCCGCCAGTACACACCGTTCCCCGGGAGGAAAGCATGAGAGTCGCCACCTTCGGAGCCCACGTCCTCGACGTGTTGGCCACCCCCGTCGACGAGATCCCCGAGGGGCAGGGCGCGGCACTGGTACGCGACATCCGGATGTCGGCGGCGGGTCCGGCCGGCGGCACCGCGCTCACCTTGGCCAAACTCGGTGCCGAGGTGTACACCGTCGGCGCGGTCGGCGACGACGATCCGGGTCGTCTGCTCGCCGATGCGCTCGGTCGATTCGGCGTCGACACCACCCACCTGCTGACCACGGCTCAGCCGACGTCGATGAGCGTGTTGCCCATCCGCAGCAACGGCGACCGTCCGGCCCTGCACCTGCCGGGCGCCAACCTCGCGTACCCGCTGGCCGAGGCACCACTGGAGTTGCTGACCGGTGTCGATCACGTGCACATCGGGGCACCCGAGCTGCTCAACCCGCCCGAACTCGCACCCCTGCTCGCCGACATCCGGGCGACCGGGACCACGGTGTCCGCGGACATCCTGGCCGACGGCGATCCCGGCGTGCTCGCCTGGATCGAACCCGTACTCGCACACCTGGATTACCTGCTGCCCAACGACGATCAGGTCCGCGGGTTCACCGGTGAGACCAATCTGATCACCGGGTGTCGCATGCTGATCGAGCAGGGCGTGTCCTGTGTGGCACCCACCGCGGGCGCCGACGGCGCCTATGTGGTGACCGCCGACGACGCCGAACATGCACCCGCGCAGGAGGTCTCGGTGGTCGACACCAGCGGCTGCGGCGATGCGTTCTCGGCCGGCTTCCTCGCCGCACGCGGACACGACCTGGATCTACTCGACTCGGCCCGTGTCGGATGCGCGGTGGCAGGCATCGTGGCCACCGGACTCGGCAGCGATCACGGCGACTTCACCTGGGGTTCGATCACCGGAACGCCTCTGGGCATCTAGACCGATCGCACCATCCGCACCGCGAGGTCCGCGTATGCCCGACCGAGCGCCACCGGGTCCCGGTGGGTGCGTGACGGGAACCAGCGACACACATCCACACACAGCGACGACAAGGCGAGTACCGCATCGTCGGGTTCGGTGGCGTCGAACTCGCCCGACGCCACGCCGTGACGGACGATCACCGTCAGCACCTCGGTCGTCTCGCGCCGGATCGCGGCGATCTCTCGATAGTGCGCCCGCGTCAGACCGTGCAGTTCGTACTGGACGACCTTGGCGTGATCGTGATGGCGGGCCTGCCATCGAGTGAACTCACTGACCACCGCACGCAGGCGCTCGCCTGCCGGCTGCGTGTCGTCGTCCACGGCGCGCAGAGCCGCGAGCACCCCGCGATGCCCCTCGAGGGCGATCGCGTAGAGCAGTTCCTCCTTGGAGCGGTAATGCGGATACATCGCCGCCGCACTCATGTTCAGCCGCTTGGCGATCTGCCGCGTCGACGTCCCGCCGTACCCGACCTCGGCGAACGACGCGATCGCTGCGTTGCGGATCCGCTCCGCCGCGACGGAGTCGGTGCCCCGCGTACTCGTCATCGCGCGCCTCATCTTCTGTCTCGTTGACCCGACCGACCTGTACGATGCATCATAAGCGAGCGCTTAGAAAATGAGCGACTGCTTATGCGACGAAGGAGTCCGATGGCCGCCCCACTGTCCCGCCGGGATCTGGAGTTCCTACTCTACGAATGGCTCGATGCCGAGGCTCTGACCCGCCGTGACCGGTTCGCCGAACACTCCCGTGAGACCTTCGACGCCGTCCTCGAACTCAGCGAGGACATCGCCGTGAAGTGCTTCGCCCCCGTGAACAAACTCGGCGACCAGAACGAACCGTACGTCGGCGACGACGGCAAGGTGGTGTTGCCCGCGGAGATCTCGGCGGGTATCGACGAGTTCCGCAAGGCCGGGCTGATGGCCGGATCGTTCGACGAAACACTCGGCGGGATGCAACTCCCGACCGTGATCAGCCGCGCGTCGAGTGCCTGGTTCCAGGCCGCCAACGCCGCGATGTCGTCCTACGCCTTCCTGACCGTCGGCAATGCCAATCTGTTGGCCGAGTACGGCACACCCGAACAGATCGACACCTGGGTGCGACCGATGGTCGAGGGCCGCTTCTTCGGGACGATGTGCCTGTCCGAGCCACAGGCCGGGTCGTCGCTGGCCGACATCACCACCAAGGCCCAGCCTGCGCCCGACGGCACGTACCGGATCACGGGCACCAAGATGTGGATCTCGGCTGGAGAGCACGAACTCGCCGAGAACATCGTGCACCTCGTCCTTGCCAAGGCGCCCGGGGGTGGTCCGGGCGTCAAGGGCATCTCGCTGTTCGTCGTGCCGAAGTATCTCGCCGACGGCACCCGCAACGACGTCGCCCTGGTGGGCCTCAACCACAAGATGGGCAATCGCGCGACCACCAACACCCTGCTCAATTTCGGCGACGGAACCCATCGTCCGACAACCGAATCGGGTGCGGTGGGCTACCTCGTCGGCGAGGAGCATCGCGGCCTGTCGTACATGTTCCACATGATGAACGAGGCCCGCATCGGTGTCGGATTCCTCGCCACCGCTCTGGGGTACGCCGGCTATCTGGCCTCGCTGGAGTATGCCAAGGTACGCACCCAGGGCCGCCCGGTCGATCAGAAGGACCCGTCCTCGTCGCCGGTCCCGATCATCGAGCACGCCGACGTCAAGCGGATGCTGCTCGCCGAGAAGTCCTACGTCGAAGGTGCGCTGGCGCTCGAGTTGTACTGCAGCGCACTGGTCGACGAGCAGGCCACCACGACCGGTGACGCACACGCCCGCGCATCGTTGCTGCTCGACGTCCTCACGCCGATCGCCAAGAGCTGGCCGTCGCAGTGGTGCCTGGAGGCCAACAGTCTGGCCATCCAGATCCACGGCGGCTACGGCTACACCAAGGAGTTCGACGTCGAGCAGTACTACCGCGACAACCGACTCAATCCCATCCACGAGGGCACCCACGGCATCCACGGCCTCGACCTCCTCGGTCGCAAGGTCGTGATGGGCGACGGCAAGGGGCTCGCTCTGCTCGCCGAGACGATCGGTGCGACCATCGACCGTGCGTCGTCGAGCCAGGCGACCGCCGGGCACGCGGCCGACCTGCGAAAGTCGTTGGACCAGTTGATCTCGGCGACTGCCAAGGCGTGGTCCACCGGCGATCCGGCGGTGGCGCTGGCGAATGCGACCGCATATCTGGAGGCCGCCGGACACATCGTCGTCGCCTGGCTGTGGCTCGAACAGCTACTCGCGGTGGGCGAGCACACCGGCGACTTCTACGACGGGAAACGTGCTGCGGCGCAGTACTTCTTCCGCTACGAACTGCCGAAGACCGAGCCCCAGCTGGCGCTCGTCTCGGCGTGCGACCGCACCACGCTCGACACCGATCCCGCCTGGCTGTAGAGCCGTCACCCGATTCCACAGACACCGACGTACACGAGGAGACCATAGATGTCCGTACTGGACCTGTTCGACATGACCGACAAGGTGGTCGTCGTGACCGGAGCATCCTCCGGACTCGGCGTCTCGTTCGCCAAGGGATTCGCGGAAGCCGGCGCCGACGTCGTGCTCGCCGCACGCCGCGCCGAACGACTCACCGACACCGCAGCCGCAGTGGAGGCCTTGGGACGCAAGGCATTGTCGGTGCCGGCCGACGTCGCCGACCCCGAGCAGTGCCAGGCCGTCGTCGACAAGGCGATGGCGACCTTCGGGCGGGTCGACGTCCTGATCAACAATGCGGGCATCGGCACCGCGTTCCCCGCTACCCGCGAGACCCCCGATCAGTTCCGCCAGGTCATCGACGTCAACCTCAACGGTTCGTACTGGATGGCGCAGGCCTGTGGCCGGGTCATGCAACCGGGCAGCGCCATCGTCAACATCTCGAGCGTCCTGGGCATCACCACCGCCGGACTCCCCCAGGCCGCCTACGCCTCCAGCAAGGCCGGCGTCATCGGATTGACCCGAGACCTGGCCCAACAGTGGGGTTCGCGCAAGGGGATTCGCGTCAACGCCATCGCACCCGGCTTCTTCGCCAGCGAGATGACCGACACCTATCACGACGGATACCTGGAGACACAGCTGCCCCGCGTCGTGTTGGGCCGGATGGGCAATGGCGACGAACTGGCCGCCACGGCGATCTGGTTGGCGTCGGCGGCCGCCGGGTATGTCACCGGGCAGACGTTGGCCGTCGACGGTGGCGTGACGATCACCTAGCAAGCGAGCCACTCACAAACGGGAGACCCCGGAGATCAAGGAGCACAGTGCGTTACGTTGCGGTCGGTGACAGTTTCACCGAGGGCGTCGGCGACGAGCCATCGGGCCCGGACACCCCACGCGGATGGGCCGACCTCGTCGCTGCGGGACTCGCAGCCGCAAACGGCGGCATCGATTATGCCAACCTCGCGGTGCGCGGCCGCCTGCTCGCACCGATCGCCACCGAGCAGATCGACGCTGCGCTCGCACTGGATCCGCTGCCGACGGTGATGACGTTCAACGGTGGCGGCAATGACGCGCTGCGTCCGGGCATCGATCCGGCACACCTGCTCGATCTCATCCGCACCGCTGTCCGCCGGGCCCGTGACGCGGGGATCGACGTGGTCGTGCTGGCGGGCGCCGACCCGTCCGACGGCCTGCCGTTCGGCTCGACGATCCGCCGCCGGTGCGCCCACCTGACGGACGAGACGGGAGTCATCGCGGCCCAGGAGGGCGCCACGTTCGTCGATGTCTTCCACGACGAGGAGATCCGCGGCCCCGGTTACTGGTCGGACGACCGGCTGCACCTCAACCCCACCGGTCATCGCCGGGTCGCGGCATTGGTCCTGCAGGCCATGGGAGTCGACGACGCCGTGCTACCGGACCCGCCTGCACCGCACCCCGGCTACGGCCTCACCGACGACCTGCGCTTCTATCGTGGCCATCTGGCCCCGTGGGTGATGCGACGGCTGCGCAGGCAGTCCTCGGGTGACCTGCGCGCGGCGAAGTACTCGACCTGGACGGCCGTCGCGCCGAACGCCGCGGATCGCCTCTGAGTGAGGCGAGGTCGTCGTGCTCGCGTCCGCACCCGGACGAACACACGATGGCCATAGACTGGGCGCCGATGGACTCCACACCGCATGCCCTGCTTCGCGAGCCGGTCCACCAGGTCGACCAGCGCGCGAAGACGATGTGGCGCACCGCACCGCTGATCCCGGGCATCGTGCTCCTCGCCATCTGCGTGGTGGTCGCCGCCCTTGCCGAACCGGTGCGCCTGCCCGCCATCATCGTCGGTGTTCTCACCATTGCCGTGACCGCCTTTTACGCGATCGTTGTCCCGTTGTGGCGCTACCGTTTTCATCGCTGGGAGATCAGCGACGACGCGGTCTACACCCAGTCCGGCTGGTTCGTCCGCAGCCGCGTGATCATCCCGATCGCACGCATCCAGATCGTCGACACCGCGGCCGGGCCCATCGAACAACTGCTGAATCTCGCGACATTGACGGTGACGACGGCGTCGTCGGCGGGCACGATCCGCATCGTCGGGCTCGACGCAGAGGTGGCCCGCCGCACCGCCGCCGACCTCACCGTCCGCACCCAGACCCACACCGATGACGCGACCTGAGCCCGCCGTACGCGCCGACGACCGACCGGACGAGTGGCACCGACTGTCCCCCTGGATGATCGCGGTGCGCCCGATCGAGCAGTTGCCCCAGCTGTTCCCGCTGATCCTGGCGATCGTGTTCGCCGGTCGTGGCGCCCCGGATGTGGGCGTCGTACTCACCATCGTCGCGGTCCCGTTGGTGACGGTGGTGCCGTGGCTCATGACGCGTTACCAGGTCACCGACGAACACGTGCGCCTGCGCACCGGCCTGATCACACGCAAGGTCGCGACGGCACGGCGCGACCGTATCCGCAGTGTCGATCTGACCGCGTCCCCGCCCCACCGCATCCTGCGCCTGACCAAGATCCGTATCGGCACCGGGACCGACAAGGGCGCGTCGACGGTGGAGCTCAACGCCATCGGGTCGACCGATGCCCAGGCCCTCTACGCGCGGCTCATGGACACCGCCAGAGCACCGAGCGACCAGACCCCCGCCGACGAGCCGTCGCCTCCGGAGGTGTTGTCGCGCCTGGACATGTCCTGGTTACGGTTCGCACCGTTCTCGTTGACCGGTTTCGCAACAGCCGCCGCGGCGGCCGGGCTGGCCGCACAGGCCGCCAACGAAGCCGGCCTCTTCGAGCGCGGTGCCACGGCCGCCGAACGTGTCGTCGACACCGTGCGCGACATCCCGGTCGCCGTGCTGGTGGTCGGCATAGTGGTCGCGGTTCTCGTCGTCGGCGTGGCGCTGTCGGTGGCGGGCTATCTGCTCGCGTACTGGAACTTCTCCCTCACCCGCCGCCGCGACGACCACACCCTGCACGTCCGGCGCGGATTGCTGACCACCAACGTCACCAGCCTCGACGAGAACCGCATCCGCGGCATCCACTTTCACGAACCGATCCTGATGCGCCCGGTCGGCGGTGCACGCCTGCAGGCGATCGCGACAGGCTCGGACAAGACCCCGCTCCTGTTACCACCGGCTCCCGCCGCCGAGGCGGTCCGGGTCGGCGAGCTGGTGGCACACGACGGCGACGAGCTGACCGGGCACCTACGACGACACGGTGCGGGTGCACTCGCCCGTCGCGTCACCCGCAGCATCTGGGGCGGGGCGGTGATCGCCGCGGCGGTGGTCGTCGGCGTGGTCGTCGGACCGTTGCCGTGGCCATGGGTCGTCGTCGGCGCGCTCGTGCTGCTCGGCTCGGTCGCGCCGGGACTGATCCGCTATCGCCACCTCGGTGTGCGGGTCAGCGAGCGGTCCGTGGTGATCGCTCCACCCCGCCTCGCCCGACACCGCTATGCGATCGACCGCGACGGAGTGGTCGGATGGACCACACGGGCCTCGTGGTTCCAGCGACGACGCGGCGTCGAGACAACGGTGCTCGCCACGGCGGCGGGCACCGAGGCCTACGCCGCGGTCGATCTCGAACCGACGGCATCGACCATGGTGATGACAACGGTGTCCCCCGATCTGCTCGCACCGTTTGTGGTCCGTTCGGACGAAACCGGGTCGATCGACCAGGTTTCTTGAGACGCTTTGACGAATCAGTCCCACACTCCATCTCGTACGTGATACACCTCACACCAGTCAGGGCTGACTGGTATGAGGAGGATGCGCGATGGACGACAACCCAGGGGATGTCACGCGGCGTTCGGTGCTGAAAGGTGCGGCCGCTGCGGCGGTCCTGGCGGGGACCGCGGTGGCCATGCCGAATGTGGCCGTCCCATCCGCCCAGGCCGTGCCGCGATCCGGGCGGGCACGCGGGCGTGACGTCGCGGTGTTCGGCGGCGGGATGTCCGGCCTGGCGACCGCCCACGAGCTGATCGAGCGAGGCTTCCGCGTCACCGTCTACGAGCCGGCGTACCTCGGCGGCAAGGCCCGCAGCCACGATGTGCCCGGCACCGCCCGCGGCGGCCGCAGGGCACTTCCCGGTGAGCACGGGTTCCGCTTCTTCCCCGGTTGCTATCAGCACGTGCCGGAATCCATGGAACGCATCCCCCTCGCAGGTGGCGGCAACGTCAAGGATCGACATCTGATCAATGTCGAGACGGCGGTGGTCGCGTTCGACGAATCCGGGTATGCGCCCACCACGGCGCCCGCGTCGATCATGGGTTTCGTCGAACACGCGCCGTCGATCGTCGCCCTGGACAACCTGCGCAACGCCTTCACGACCGGGCTCAAGTTCGTCGTCGACATCCCGCCGACCGAACTCGCCTATTTCGTCACGCGCGAACTCGTCATCGCGACCAGCTGCACCGAACGCCGGCTCGGCCAGTGGGAGAACCAGTCCTGGGTGCAGTTCGTCAAAGCGAAGGGCAAATCTCCTGCCTACCAGGCGTATTTGGCCGGCGCGCTGACCCGGGCCCTGGTGGCGGCCAAGTCGCACACGGCATCGGCGCGCACGATCGGACAGATCGGTCTGGCACTTGCCACCTCGGCGACCGGACTCGTCGGACAGTACGACGCCGGACTCGTCCAGGGTGGTGTGGACCGAATCCTCAACGCGCCCACCAATCATGCGTGGATCGATCCGTGGGTGGCCTACCTCCGCCGGCGCGGGGTGAGCTTCGTGATGGACGAGGGCGTCGCCGCCTTCGACGTCTCCGGCGGCCGCGTCACCGGTGCCCGACTACAGTCCGGCGGAAACGTCGATGCGGACTGGTACGTCTCGGCGATCCCCCTCGACCGCCTCAAGCCGCTGCTCACCCCGACACTGGTCGCCGCTGACCCATCACTCGCGGGAATCCGTCGGCTACAGGACGATTGGATGGTCGGCATCCAGTACTTCCTCTCGCGACCGTCGGACCTGCCCCCGGGCCACATCGCGGCGATGGGCACCCCCTGGGCGCTCACCGGCCTCTACCAGGCGAAGCCGTGGGGAGTCGACTTCGCCACGACCTACGGCGACGGCCAAACCCGGGATTGCCTGTCGATCGACATCTCCGATTGGGAGAAGCCCGGCATCCTCTACGGCAAGCCCGCCCGCCAGTGCACCAAACAGCAGATCGCCCGCGAGGTGTGGGCACAGATGGGCCGCGCGATGAATGCCGGAGGCAAGCGAATCCTGCGCAGCGAGGACATCGTGACCTGGTCCCTCGATCCCGGGATCACCTGGAATCCCACGATCGCCAACGCCACACCGTTGATGGTCAACACCGCGGGCTCCTACCGGCATCGGCCGACAGCTCATACCCGCATCCCCAACTTCTTCATCGCCGGTGACCACGTGCGCACCAACATCGACCTCGCAACGATGGAGGGCGCCAACGAATCCGGCCGACGCGTGGCCAACGCCGTGCTCGCCGCGGCCGACAGCCCCGCCCGCCCCGCCACCGTTCATCCCCTCTGGGAGTTGCCGTTACTCGATCCGTTCAAGGCCGAGGACCGCAAGCGATACCGAGCCGGGCTGCCCCACTTCCTCGACGTGTGAACCTGTTGACGTGTGAACCCGTTTCCCGCGCACGTCATAGGATCCCTGCCGTGAAGCGATCGGCGTACCAGACGTGACGCGGCCAACCGGACCGGCAACCCGAGGGCGCGGAGATCTGTCGCGGACCCGCATCCTGGATGCGGCCATCCGGGTCCTCGTCGAGCGTGGATATGCCAACACCAGCACGCTGGCCATCCAGGCCGAGGCCGGCGTCAGCCGCGGTCGGTTGCTGCATCACTATCCGTCCCGCGACAAACTGCTGATGGCCGCGGTCGATCATCTGGCCCGCACCCGCATCGAGGAGATGCCCGCCCAGGTGGAATGGCCCGACGACCCGGCCGAACGGATCGGACCCGCGGTGGACCTGGGCTGGTCGACCTTCCATCAGCCGTACTTCGTGGCGTCGATGGAGCTGTGGATCGCGGCGCGTACCAACGAGGCGTTGCGCAGCGCGTTGGTGCCCACCGAACGGCAACTCGGGCCGACCGTACGCCGAGCGGTCGCCGGCTTCCTCGGACCCGAATTGACCTCGCGGCCAAGATATCCCGAACTATTTCCACTGTTGTTGTCGAGTATGCGCGGGGTGGCGACGACGTATCTGATCGATCGTCGCGACCCCACGACGGACCCCCACCTGCAACTGTGGAAGGCGATGACCGCGCTCTACCTGCTCTGAGGTCCGCCCGCACGGAGAGCGGCCTCGAGGCGGTCGACGAATGCCGCCTGTGCCGGATTGAGTTTGGTCCGGGCCAGATCGGGGGTGCACCAGTCGGCACGATCGACTTCCGGGAAGCTCTGCATTCGACCGGACTTCGGTGGCCACTGCATCTCGAACGTGTTGCTCGCCACGGTCGACGGGTCGAGATCGCCTTCCAGCCCGAACGCGGTCACCACCTTGCCGCTGGCGAGGGTGACCTCGCCGAGCGGCACCGACGGACCGTCCGGGGCCGGCGAACCGACCTCCTCGGCGAACTCACGGCGTGCCGTGGTCGCGGCATCCTCTCCCTCTTCGTACAAGCCCTTGGGGATCGACCACGCCCCGTCGTCCTTGCGCGCCCACAGCGGACCCCCCGGATGCACGATCAGCACCTCGAGGCCCGCGAGACCGCGCCGATAGAGCAACAGCCCGGCACTTCGTCTCGTCACCTGTCTCGTCACGACGCCCATTGTGCACGCGATGCCCGCCGACCCGCTCGGGGCGCCCTCACGTCGACGGCGACTCGAAGTCAACGGCCCGGTCACCCGCGACAACGGTGCCTGTCGGCCTATCGTTGGTGCATGTCCGACAGCCCACGCCACGACATCGAGCCTGCCGACGCGCTCGCCGACGACGACCCCGACCAACCGCACCGATATCCGCACGACCCGGCGTTCGCGTTCGAGGACGCGACCCCGATCGGTGAGACCGACCGGATCGCGCGCGAGCGGGCCGCCTATGAAGCCGGTCGACATGGGAACGACAGCTACCGGGGCCACGCCCTCGGCGGCTCCGGTGGCACCACCGAGGGCCAGTAGTCGATGGAGGTGCTGGGCAGCCGGGTCCTGCTGCGTTCCCCCGATCCGGCCCGACTACAGGAGTTCTATCGCGACCGGCTGAAACTCGCCGTCGCACGCGAGTACCCGGGCGGTGTCGTCTTCCACGCAGGCAACGGTCTCATCGAGATCCCGACGCATCTGACCCGGGACGAGGTCACCGGCCAGGGGGCCGACGCAGCCCTGTGGTTGCAGGTCCGCGACATCGCCTCGACCGCGTCGGAGCTCGGCGACGCCGGGGTACCGATCGCTCGAGAGGCACGCACCGAGCCGTGGGGGCTGATCGAGATGCATGTCACCGACCCGGACGGGCGGACGCTCATCGTCGTCGAGGTCCCCGCGGATCATCCGCTACGGCGCGACACCCGGTGATGGCGCGACGACACGGTCGTCGACACACGCCGCTCGTGGCCTCGCGTGGTCCGACGGCTCGGTTCGACATGACAAACTGGAGCGCATGAGCACCTGGAGCGCGCCCACCGTCACCGCACCGGTGGCGGCCACCGTCGAGCTGCCCGGCTCCAAATCGATCACCAACCGCGCCTTCATCCTCGCGGCCCTCGCCGACGGTCCGTCGACGATCCGTGGCGCATTGCGCAGTCGGGACACCAACCTGATGCTGTCGGGTCTGTCGGCCATGGGTGTCGGCGTACGCACCGACCCCGCCGACGAGACGACGATCGGGATCGAACCACACCCGTTGCACGGCGGCGAGGTCGACTGTGGCCTGGCCGGCACCGTCATGCGGTTCCTGCCGCCGGTGGCCGCTTTCGCCGAGGGCGTCGTGGCGTTCGACGGCGACGAACAGGCGCGCGCCCGGCCCCTGGCCACCATCCTGGACGCACTGCGCAGCCTGGGCACCGAGATCTCCGGCGACCGTCTGCCCTTCACCGTCACCGGGAGGGGCTCCGCACGAGGCGGGACGGTGACCATCGACGCGTCGGCGTCGTCGCAGTTCGTGTCCGGCCTGCTGCTGTCGGCGGCACGTTTCGACGACGGACTCGTCGTCCATCACGACGGTCCCCCGGTCCCGTCGATGCCGCACATCGAGATGACGCTGGCCATGCTGGCCACGGCCGGGGTGGACGTCGAGCGGCCCGACCGCACCACCTGGCGCGTGGCTCCCGGCCCGATCCGGGCGATCGACTGGGTGATCGAACCGGACCTGTCCAACGCCGCCGCGTTCCTCGCCGCCGCCGCGGTCACCGGCGGTGCGATCACCGTGCCGCGCTGGCCGGTCACCACGACACAACCGGGCGCGCAGATCGTCGACATCGTCGCCGAGATGGGCTGTGCCGTCGAGCATGCCGACGACGGCGCGTTGACCGTGCGCGGACCAGAGAAACTCACCGGCATCACCATCGATCTCCGTGACGTCGGCGAGCTGACCCCGACGGTCGCCGCGATGTGCGCACTGGCCGACGGCGAGTCGGTGCTGTCGGGCATCGCGCACCTGCGTGGTCACGAAACCGACCGTCTGGCAGCACTTTCCACAGAGATCGAGCGCCTCGGCGGCACCTGCGCACAGACGCCGGACGGCCTGCGCATCACGCCGGCACCACTGCACGGCGGAGTCTGGATGTCCTACGCCGATCACCGAATGGCCACCGCGGGTGCGCTCATCGGATTGGTCGTCAAGGGCGTCAGCGTCGACGACATCGAGACGACAGGCAAGACACTGCCCGACTTCCCGGGCATGTGGCAGCGGATGATCGGGCACATCTGACGTGTCCCGGCGCCCGTCCTCCTACGACGAATCCGATGTCCGGGTACGTCCGGGGAAGGGCAGTCGTCCCCGCACCAAACAGCGTCCGAGTCACGACGACGCCCTCGAGGCGATGGTGGTGTCGGTCGACCGGGGACGGTGGGGCTGCGCGGTCGACGACGATCCGGATCGCGTGGTGGTGGCGATGCGCGCCCGGGAACTCGGCCGCACCCCGGTCGTGGTCGGTGATCGGGTGTCGGTGGTCGGCGACCTGACCGGGCGCCCGGACACGTTGGCGCGCATCGTGAAGGTGGCCGAACGAAGCACCGTGCTGCGTCGGACCGCCGACGACACCGACCCGTATGAACGAATCGTCGTCGCCAACGCCGACCAGTTGTTGATCGTGACCGCCCTCGCCGATCCGCCGCCTCGCACCGGTTTCGTCGAACGCGCGCTGGCCGCGGCATACGTCGGTGGACTGAGTCCTGTGCTCTGCCTGACGAAGTCCGACCTCGCCGATCCCCGCGAGTTCACCGCGGCATTCGCCGACCTGGACCTGCCCATCGTGCTCGCCGGCCGTGACGACCCCCTGGACGCGGTGTCGTCGATCCTCGCCGGTCATCTCACCGCACTGATCGGACATTCCGGTGTCGGCAAGTCGACGCTGGTGAATCGTCTGGTACCCGAAGCAGATCGGGCCACCGCAGAGGTGTCGGGAGTCGGCAAGGGCCGGCACACCTCCACGCAGTCGGTGGTCTTGCCGCTGCCCGGGACCACCGGAGCGCAGGGATGGGTGGTCGACACCCCCGGTATCCGATCCTTCGGGCTCGCCCACGTCACCCCCGACGACATCGTCGATGCCTTCGACGACCTGCGCGACGCCATCGAGGACTGTCCACGCGGCTGCACCCATCTCGGACCGCCCGCCGACCCGGAATGCGCGTTGGACCGACTCGAGGGGAACTCGCATCGGCGGGCGATGGCGGTGCGCCATCTGCTGGTGGCGGTGTCCGGGCACTCCCCCGATCAGGCCCCGGCCGAATGATCCTGTGACGCTCGGCGTCTCGGCGATCCGTCAGCGGTCGACGACGGTGGTCTCGAAGAAGTAGCGATCTGCGCGATATGCGTGCCGGCCGACCTCGACGACACGTCCCGCGTCGTCGAACGCGGTGCGCTGCATGGTGAGCAGCGGAGCCCCCGCCTGGTCACCGAGCAATGCGGCCTCCTCCTCGGAGGCGGCCTTCGCGCCGATGCGCTGCCGGGCGAGGCGGATGTGCACACCCCTGCTGCGCAGGCCCTTGTACAGACCGCCGTTCTCGAGTTCGCCTGCCGGCGGGCAGATCTCGGCGGGCAGGTGATTGACCATGAGCGCCAACGGCTCCCCGCCCGCGCAGCGCAGGCGCTTGACGGTGACCGCCTCGGCACCGACCGGCATCGCGAGTTCGGTGCGGAGTTCGTCGTCGGGCACGCTGATCCGGTACTCGAGCAGCTGGGTGGTGGGATGCATTCCGGCAGTGGACAGATCGTCGTAGAGGCTGGTCAGCTCCACCGACCGGTGGACCGGGCTCTGCACGACCTGTGTGCCGACACCACGTTTGCGGACCACCACGCCTTTGTCGACGAGCTCCTGGATCGCCTGCCGAATGGTCGGCCGGGACAACTTGAGCCGACCGGCCATGTCGAGTTCGTTCTCGAGTCGATCACCGGGCGTCAGGTCACCGCGGACGATGGCGGCCTCGATGGCCTGTGCGAGCTGGTGGTACAGCGGAATCGGCGTGGACCGATCGAGTTCCACCGCGATGGGCGTGGTCACCCGGCCACACTAACACCAGAAACCCGGACATTAATATGTCATGACAAGTTTTCGCGGCTCAATCCGGCACGTTGTGCGGCGTGATGATCTGGATACCCGAGGCGCGCGGCCGGTGTTCGCCCGGCAACGCCCCGTGAAAAGCCATCACCGCGTGGGCCACCTGACGCATGTCCGCACGCAGATCGTGATGCAGCACCGCGGTGAGGTGTCCGCTGCGCAGAAGCGTCCGGTTGGCGTCGCCGAGATCGTGGCCGATGAATGCCTCGCAGGTACGGTCGGCATCCGCGAAGGCAGCGACGATCCCCCGATTCCCGCCACCGATCGAGTAGACGGCCGCGATGTCCCGATTCTCGCTCAACGCCTGCGTGGTGAGCGCCGCGCAGGTCTCGTCGAGGCCGTCGGACTCGGAGACCTCGACGAGACATCGCGCCGGATCGTAGGTACGCATCGCGGTCCGGAACCCCATTTCCCGTTCCTCCTCGCCGCGGAACATGGTGCTGCTGGTCATCACCAGCACATCGGCCGACACGTGGCGAAGCCACTGACACATGAGATAGCCGGCGGTGGCGCCGGCCGCGCGATTGTCCATGCCGACATAGGCGATCCGCGTACTCATCGGGACGTCGGTGACCAGCGTGATGACCGGGATCCGCACGGCCGTCAGTCGCCCGATGGCAGCCGCGACCTCCGGGGTGTCGGGCGCCTTGAGCACCACGCCGTGACTGCCGTGCCGGGCGAGTTGATCGAGTTCGGCGATCAGTTCGTCGGTACCCCAGGTCTCGCGCAGGTGATACCTCGCACGGATCACCGCGGGACGCAGACCCGGCAACTCGAGTTCCAGCGCCTCGCGCACGAGGCCGGAGAACTGGCGGGGTGTCTCCATGACGACATCGATCATGAAGCGTCGACCGGACAGCCGCAGCTGGGTGTGTTGCCGATCCAGATCAGCGATCGCCTGCTCCACCTGCAACACCGTGCCGCCGCGGACACCGGGCCGTCGATGCAGGACCCGGTCCACGGTGGCCTCGCTGACCCCGGCCTGTCTGGCGATCTCGCGGATCGGATAGCGATGTGGCACGGAACACTCCTGAGGGATTCTTGATGGAAATATGCCCTTGTCCGGACAATAGGATCTTGCCATTCTGATCGGGTGAACCCGGCGGAAACGCCAGGACCTGTTTGCCGAGACCTTCATTCCCGAGAGGAACGCCCGCATGACACTGCGCAGCGCCAGCACCGACGGCACCGCCCTGGGCGCCGGCCGGATCACCGAAGCCAAGTGCGACCTGGCCGACTTCGTGGCTCTCATCGAACGCGGCACCGATCTCGCCGATTACCCGCATGCCTCCCACAGCGACCGCGGCGTGTTGTTCTACGACTCGGCCGCGGTGACCGCGACCACCGACGAAGCACGCGAGGTACTCGCCGACGAGCTGGCCGACGCCTTGTTGAACGGCCCCGGCATCGTCGTGTTCACGGGGGCCTTCGACGAACGGCACGGCCTGGCCGAGGCCACCGCACTGTTCGGCCGGATCATCGCGGACCAGCACGACGCAGGCATCGCCAACGGCGACCATTTCGCCAAGCCGGGCGCCAACGACCGGGTCTGGAATGCGCTGCAGAAGTTCGCCGAGCGCGATCCGGAGCTGTACAGCCGCTACTACGCCAACGACGTCCTGGCTCTCGTCTGCCAGGCCTGGCTCGGCCCCTGGTATCAGATGACCTCGTCGGTCAACGTCGTCAATCCCGGTGGGGAGGCACAGAATCCGCATCGCGATTACCACCTCGGATTCATGTCGACCGATACCGCCGAGATGTTCCGCGCGCATGTCCATCGCCTGTCACCTGCGCTCACCCTGCAGGGTGCGGTCGCGCACGTCGACATGCCGGTCGAGTCGGGACCCACGATGTATCTCCCCTACTCGCAGCGCTACGAGGCCGGATATCTCGCCTTCAACCTGCCCGAGTTCCGCCGCTACTTCGCCGACAACTACGTGCAACTGCCACTGGCGGCCGGTGACGCGGTGTTCTTCAATCCCGCGCTGTTCCACGCCGCGGGCCACAACACGTCGTCGGACATCAAACGCATGGCCAACCTGCTGCAGGTGTCGTCGGCGTTCGGCCGGGCCATGGACGCGGTGGACCGCTCGGCGATGCTGCGGTGGATCTATCCCGCCCTTCAGAAGCTCGCGGGTAGCGGTGACCAGCGCGCGGTGGCGAACGTGATCGCGGCCAGTGCCGAGGGATACGCGTTCCCCAGCAACCTCGACCTCGACCAGCCGATCACCGGGCTGACCGGCGAATCTCAGGCACAGTTGCTCACCCGCGCACTCGCCGACGGCTTCACCGCGGAACGTTTCGACGTCGAGTTGTCGGCGCTCGACGCACGGCACATCCCGTGATCGCGCGCCACACCGGATGCCAGAAAGGAATCCGACGGTGACCGTTGCATCATCGAGGCTGCTCGAGGACAAGGTGCTCCTCGTCAGCGGCGGCACGCAGGGACTCGGTGCCGCGATCGTCCGGACAGCCGTGGACGCCGGCGCCCACGTCGTGTTCAGCGGCCGAAACACCGAGAGGGGCGCCCGACTCGTCGACGAGTTCACCGATCACGAGACCGCCACGGTGCGGTTCGTCGCGACAGATCTCACCGATCCCGCGGCTGCGGCCGATTCAGTGGCCGCGACGGTCGCGGAGTTCGGGCGGATCGATTGTCTGGTGAACGCGGCGGGCACCACGAGCCGCGGCACCCTGATCGACACCTCACCCGAGTTGTTCGACGAGCACGTCGCGGTCAATCTGCGGGCTCCGTTCTTCACGATGCAGGCCGCGGTCACCGACATGGTCGGGCGCGGCGCGCCGGGTGCCATCGTCAACATCATCACGATGTCGTCGTACGGCGGCCAACCGTTCCTCGCACCGTATTCGGCCACCAAGGCCGGGCTTGTCGGTCTCACCAAGAACGCGGCTCACGCGCACCGCTGGGATCGCGTTCGTATCAATGGGATCAACATCGGCTGGACGGAGACCGAGGGCGAGGCCGACATCCAGAAGCGCTTTCACGGCGCCGACGACACGTGGATCGACGAGGCCAACGCATCGGTACCGATGGGCAAGCTCGGGCAGCCCGACGAGATCGCCGATTTCGTCGTGTTCCTGCTGTCCGATCGCAGTGGTGTGGTGACCGGTTCGGTCATCGACTGGGATCAGATCGTCATGGGAGGATTCGACTGATGGGACTCACGATCGGCATCATCGGTCTGGGACGGATCGGCGGTTTTCACGCCGACACGCTCAGTGGCCTGCCAGACGTCGACGGTCTGATCGTCGCCGATGCGAACCCGGCCGCGGTGGACGCGACCACCGGCCGGATCCCCACGGCCCGGGCAGTCCGCGACGCCGATGCCGTGCTGACGGCAGGCGTGGACGCCGTGGTGATCGCCAGCGCCACCCCGACCCATGCGGCACTCATCGAGAAGTCGGTGGGAGCAGGACTTCCCACGTTCTGCGAGAAACCCATCGCACTGTCGGTGGCGGACTCTGCAGAGCTGGTCCGTCGGATTCGCGACGTCGACGTCCCGGTCCAGATCGGCTACAACAGGCGCTTCGATCCGGCGATGGCGGCGGCCCGCGCCGCCGTCGCCGCCGGAGAGCTCGGTTTCGTCACCACGGTCCGGTCCACGACGCTCGATCCGGCACCACCCCCGGCCGCGTACGTTGCCGCTTCGGGCGGCATCTTCCGAGATTGCGCCGTACACGATTTCGACACCGTCCGTTGGGTTCTCGACGACGAGGTGGTCGAGGTCCATGCGGTGGGCGGCAATCAGGGTGACCCATCATTCGTCGATGCCGGCGATGTCGACTCGGCGTCGGTCCTGCTGACCTTTGCGTCCGGCACGATCGGGGTGGTGTCGGTGACCCGGTACAACGGCCGCGGCTACGACTGTCGACTCGAGGTACACGGCAGCGACGATTCGGTGGTCGCCGGCTGGGACGACCACACGCCGGTGCGCAACACGCAGCCCGGCAGCACCTTTCCCGTCGGTCCGGCGCATCGCTTCTTCATGGACCGATTCGCCGCGGCGTATCGGGCCGAGTTGTCGGCGTTCTGCGCGGTCGCCGCCGGACACGCGACGTCGCCGTGCTCGGTGCACGACGCGCTCGAGGTCGCGCTGATCGCCGAGGCCGCTACCCGATCCGTCGAGCACCATCGTCCGGTGCGCATCGACGAGATCCGTTCCGAATTCTTTGCACCACAACCACAGTGAGGACCCTCATGATGACCGACAACCTCCGTGTCGCCGCCGCACCCATTTCGTGGGGTGTCTGCGAGGTCCCCGGATGGGGACATCAACTCGCCCCTGAACGCGTCCTCGGCGAGATGGCCGCCCTGGGTGTGACGGCGGCCGAGACGGGGCCCGCGGGTTACCTGCCGTCGGCGCCGGAACAGTTGCGAGAGATGTTGTCTTCCTACGGATTGAGTTGCGTCGGCTCGTTTGTTCCGGTCGTACTCCATCGCGCTGATCAGGATCCGGCTCCCGAGGTCACCGAGGTGCTCGATCGACTCGAGACATCCGGTGGTGACGTCGTCGTGCTGGCGGCAGCCACCGGCGTCGACGGCTACGATGCCCGTCCGGATCTGTCCGAGACGGAATGGACGACGCTGCTGGCGAACCTGGACCGGCTCGGTGAACTGGCGGCCGCGCGCGGGGTGACCGCGGTCTTGCATCCACACGTCGGGACGATGGTGGAGCAGCACGCCGAAGTCCGACGGGTGCTGGAGGATTCGTCGATCGGGCTCTGTCTGGACACCGGCCACCTGTTGATCGGAGGCACCGACCCTCTCGAACTCACCCAGGCGTACACGAACCGTATCCGGCACGTCCATCTCAAGGATGTGCGCGTCGACCTCGCCGAACAGGTCCAACGCGGCGACATGACGTACACCGACGCGGTGCGGTCCGGTATGTATGTACCGCTCGGGGCGGGCGAGGCACGTATCGCACAGGTCGTCGCGACGTTGGTCGATGCCGGGTTCGACGGTTGGTATGTGCTCGAACAGGACACCATCCTGGCCGACGAGGCCGCGGGCGATGCCGCTGCCGGTGATGTCGCCGTGTCGATGTCGTTCCTGCGGACGACGGCACAGCGGGCGGTGCGGGTGTGACCGACCGTCCCTTGCGCATCGGCGTGCTGGGCGCATCCCGGATTGCCGAAGATGCCATCGTCGGCCCGGCCCGCACGCTCGGCCATCGCCTCGTGGCGGTGGCCGCCCGGGACCGTGGCCGTGCGGAGGCTTTTGCGGCGCGTTTCGGTGTGGAACGAGTGCTCGGCAGCTACCAGGACGTGATCGACGATCCCGAGGTCGACGTCGTCTACAACCCGCTCGCCAATGCGCTGCACGGGCCGTGGAATCTGGCTGCGGTCCGCGCCGGAAAACCGGTCCTCTCGGAGAAACCGTTCGCGCGCAACGTGATCGAGGCGCAGGAGGTGGCCGATGCCGCCCGCACCGCCGGTGTCGTGGTGCTCGAGGGGTTCCATCACCTCTTTCACCCGCTGATGGGGCGGATTCGTGATCTGCTCGACGCAGACACCGTCGGTGAGATCCGACAGATCGAGGTGGTGATGGCGATGCCGTCTCCGGGTGTCGACGACCCGCGCTGGTCTTACGACCTGGCGGGCGGCGCGTTGATGGATCTGGGCTGCTACGGCCTTCATATGTCACGCACGCTGGGCCGCTGGTGTGGCGGGCCGCCGGAGATCACGGGCGGCAGCGCGCGCCTGCGGGGCCCGCAGATCGACGAGTCCGCGGTGATCCACGTACGCTTCCCCAACGGTGCCACCGGTGTGCTGGCGAACTCGATGATCGGGACCGGATCAGGCGGTCCCGGCGCCGGGAGCGAAGCGAGCGGGCCGAATCCACACGGCGCCGGGAGCGAAGCGAGCGGGCCGAATCCACACGGCGCCGGGAGCGAAGCGAGCGGGCCGAATCCACACGGCGCCGGGAGCGAAGCGAGCGGGCCGAATCCACACGGCGCCGGGAGCGAAGCGAGCGGGCCGAATCCACACGGCGCCGGGAGCGAAGCGAGCGGGCCGAATCTTCACGGCGCCGGGAGCGAAGCGAGCGGGCCGGAACCTCATGGCGCCGAATATGTTTTCGGTCTGCGTGTGGTCGGCGACTCCGGCTCGCTCTTCGCTCACGATTTCCTCGGCCCCAATCGCGACGATCGGCTCACCATCGTCGATGCGGCGCGCGGCACCGTGTCCGTGGAGCATCTGGGCACCCGTTCGACATACACCTATCAACTAGAGGCGTTCGCGAATGCCGTCCTGCGCGGTGCGCCGTTGCCCATCGATCTCGATGACGCGGTCGAGAACATGCGTTACCTCGACACTGCGTACAAGGCGATCGGCCTGGATCCGCGCTGACCGCGGGAGCATCCGCAGGCCCGTCGCGACGGCGGCGGATGCTCCCGTCGCGCACCGATTGATCTGGATCGGTCCGGCGGCGGGTCAGGCGTCCATGCACTCCACGAGTTTGCCGGCCTCGCGCGCCTTGATCGTCCACACCTCTTGCTGGTCTGCGGGCAGCGCGATGACGATGGCGTCGATGTCCGGATCGTCGATGAGATCCTCGTAGAGGCCGTAGCTCACCATGATGCCGAGCCGGTCGGCGATCTCCCACGCGACCGCGGTCGACGCGCTGGCCACCACCTCGATCGGCCCGGAAATCCTTCCGGGGGTGCCGAGTTCGTGTACGAGCGCATCGTCGCAGGTATCGGCCAGGAGCCCCCAGCGGAGTCGACCGGCCGCACTGGCGGCGGCCTCCCACCCGGCGGGTGGCGCTGTGGTGGCGCGCACCATGAGTGCGGGGTCGAGAGCCCGGGCACCGTAGAAGCCGCACCCGCCGGTGTCGGCGACCCGGTCGGCGTCACCCGTCGATGCCACCGCGTCGATCGCGGCGCGCGCCAATCCGGCCACGTCCTGACGGATCGTGGTCAGGTTGAGATGGCCGAGCACGGCATGCGGACCGTCGTCGTAACCGATCACCGACATGTCCTCGGGTACCCGGACACCGCTGTGCCGCACCACATCGATGAATCCGACGGCCATGCGGTCGTTGGCGAGGAAGACAGCACTGGGCAGGTCTCCTTCGGCGAGGAGTCGCTCCGCGGCGAGAGCCCCGGCCTCCTCGGTGTAGTCGCCCACCAGGGTTCGACATTCGTCGCGCAGTCCGGCTGCGGCCATGGCACCGAGATAACCGCGAAGCCGCTCACTGGCGCAAGGGTGGTCGCCGCCCTCGACGTGAGCGATCGAGGTGTGCCCGAGGTCGATCAGGTGTTGGACCGCCAGCTGCGCGCCACGCCATTCATCTGTCCCGACGGTGACCGCGGTCAGGTTCGGCAGCCGCTCCCCGATGATCACCACCGGCACCGGGATGTCGAACCGATCGCCGTGTTCGGCCCCGACGACGATGATCGCCGCGCAGCCCTGACCGACCAGGTCGGCGACGGCCCGCTCACGGCTACGTCGCGGCGTGTGCACACCCAGCGAAAGGCGGTATCCGGCGTCGTCGGCAGCCGCATACAGTTCGTCGACGAGGTCCGCCTCGAACGGGCTCGACGCGCCGAAGATGACACCGACGATGGGTTGTTCACCGATCATGCCCCCACCCTTTCTGTTGGCTCACAATCTATCCCGCGGGTGTGCGCCGATCGGGCACTTCCGCCGATCGAGCAGCGACCGAGCCCCGGCCACCCACCGACAGAACACAAACCCAACCCAACCAACTCGCCGATCGAGTACAAATCGAGCCCAACCAACCCACCGACCGAACAGAAACCGAGCCCAACCAACCCACCGATCGAGTACAAATCGAGCCCAACCAACCCACCGATCAAGTAGGAACCGGGCCCAACCAACCCGCCGATCGAGTAGGGACCGAGGCGCCAGCCGAGGACCCGTATCGAGATCACACCTGCGTGCCGCGGGTGCGATCTCAATACGCATCGGCATCAGCGCCGCAACTCGTGTGACAACGTGTCGAGTTCGTCGCCGCCGGCCATCTGCTGGGTCAGTTCTTCGAGGGTGATCTCGTCGTAGCTGCAGTCCAGCTTCTGCCGACCACGGTTGAGCAGGACGAAGTGGTCGCCCACCATGTGCGCATGGTGCGGATTGTGTGTGATGAACACGACGCCGAAGCCCTGGTCGCGGGCTGCGGAGATGTAGCGCAACACGGTGCCGGACTGCTTCACGCCGAGCGCGGCGGTCGGCTCGTCGAGGATCAGGACCCGCGCACCGAAGTAGATGGCCCGCGAGATCGCCACGCACTGACGCTGTCCCCCGGACAGCGAGCCGATCGGCGCGTCCACGTCGGGCAGGTCGATGCCCATCTTGAACAGCTCTTCCTTCGTGGTCGCGCGCATCGACTGGATGTCCAGCGACCGGAACGGCCCCTTGCGGAGTTCTTGACCGAGGAAGAAGTTGCGCCACACCGGCATCAGTCCCACCACCGCGAGATCCTGGTACACGGTCGCGATACCCCGACCGAGTGCGTCCTTCGGTGATTCGAGTGTGGTCGGTTCACCGTCGACGAGCAGTTCCCCATCGGTCTGCTTGTGCAGGCCGGCCATGATCTTGATCAGGGTCGACTTGCCTGCGCCGTTGTCGCCGAGCACGCAGGTGACCTGGCCTGCGTGCACGCGCAGATTGATGTCGGCGAGTGCGATGATCGCACCGTAGGACTTGCCGATGCCACGGAACTCGATCAGTGGGACGTTGCCCCCGCTCGGCGCTTCTTCGGATGTCGATTCGACGACGGAACTCATTGCCCGATCACCTCTTTGCCGCGTAGTTACGGAAGCTGTTGTTGGCGATCACCGCGAAGAGCAGCATCGCCCCCATGAAGAACTTGAACCAGTCGGGATTCCATCCGGCATAGACGATGCCCTGATTGACCATGCCGAAGATGAAGGCACCGATCGCCGCGCCGACCGCGGTGCCGTAGCCGCCGGTGAGCAGGCAGCCACCCACCACCGCCGCGATGATGTAGAAGAACTCGTTGCCAACGCCCTGTCCGGACTGGACGGTGTCGAAGGCGAACAGCAGGTGCATGCCGACGAACCAGGCGCAGAATCCGACGAACATGAACATACCGATCTTGACCTTGGTGACCGGCACACCGACTGCTCGTGCCGAATCCTGGTTACCGCCGACGGCGAAGATCCAGTTACCCACCCGGGTCCGCATGAGCACCCAGGTCGCAACCAGCGTGAACAGGATCCACCAGACCACCGTGATCCGCACCGACACCCCGAACAGGGTGAATGACGACGCGAAGACCTTCTGCGCCGAGTCGAATCCCTGCATGTCCGAGATCGATGGGGTGGCGACCTGTCCGGTGACGAGTTTGGTGACCGCCAGGTTGATACCGGTGAGCATCAGGAACGTCGACAGGGTGATGAGGAACGATGGGATCTTGGTCTTCATGACCAGGTAGCCGTTGAAGAATCCGACGGCCAACGCCAGGACCAGCGCCAGAACCGCGCCCAGCCACACGTTGAGGTGCAGGTTGTAGGCCAACATCGACGCGGCCAGCGACGAGAAGGTCACCGCCACACCGGTCGACAGGTCGAACTCGCCGCCGATCATCAGCACCGCCACACCGCACGCCATGATGCCGATGGTGGAACTAGCGTAGAGGACGGTGGCCAACGCCTCCGGCGTCCGGAACGGCGCTGCGACGATGCAGAAGAAGACGAAGATCGCGATGGCGCCGAACAGCGCTCCGATCTCTGGCCGAACAAGCAGCCGCTGCAACGGCTTCTGGCGTTTCACTCGTTCATCGGTGACGACCTTGTGCGTGGACAGGTCGAGATCTGCTTGAGTACTCATCGGTGTTCCCTTCGTGGCCCCGCGGTCAGCGAGTGCCGCCCTTCGCGTACTCGGCGACCTGGTCGATGTTCGATTCGTCGATGAATGCCGGGCCGGTGAGCACGGCCTGCCCGCCGCCGATGGTGTTCCCGTTGGTCAGGTAGAGCCAGAGCGAATCGATCGCGAGATACCCCTGCAGGTACGGCTGCTGATCGACGGCCCACTTGACGTCGCCGTTCTGGATCAGCGGAACCAGAGCCGAGTTGGTGTCGAAGGTGACGATCTCCGCCTCAGAACCCGCGTTGCCCTTGGACTGCACCGCGGTCTGCGCGATCGGCGCACCCAGCGTGACGACCGTGTCGATCGACGGATCCTGTTGCAGCTTCGCGGTCATCGTCGCCTCGACGGACGGCATGTCCTTGCTGTTGACGTTCAGGATCTCGAAGCCACCTCCGGTGAAACCCTGTCGGACACCGGCGCATCGGGACTCCAGCGCCACCTGGCCCTGTTCCTGGATGACACACAGAACCTTCTTCCGCCCGTCCTTCGTGAGGCGTTCGCCCGCGGTCCGACCGGCCAGCGTCTCGTCCTGACCGAAGTACTGCTGGACGCCCATGCTCTTCCAGTTGTCGTACCCCGCGTTGAACGCGACCACCGGGATACCGGCGCCGAGAGCACGTTTGACCGCGGGCGCCATCGCATCCGGCTTTGCCAGGGTCAACGCGATCCCGTCGACCTTGCTGTCGATCGCGGTCTGCACGAGGTTCGCCTGGTTGGGCGCCTCGGGGTCCGACGAGTACTGCAGCTTGATGTTGTCCTTCTTGGCGGCCATCTCGGCACCCTTGCGGATGAGGTCCCAGAACGAATCGCCGGGCACCTCGTGGGTGATCATCGCGATGGTCTTGGTCGGGGTGCCCGCGTTGCCTGCGCCACCACCGTTGCCGCCGTTGTCGTCTGGCTTGCCCCCGGTGCTCGAACACGCCCCGACGATCAACACCGCCGACGACACCACGGCGGTGAACCCGACGAGCCGGCGCATCCGCCCCGCCCGGTGGCGCTGTGAGGAATCCATCGTTGTCTCATCCCTTCGATCTGACCGCGGGCTGTCCCGCGAGCCACTCTCCTTGAGATGATGTAATACCCGTCACACCAGTGCTGTCAAGACTTTGTAAGGACATTCGGAGTTGCCTCGGTGTTCACCCGCGGCCGACGGCCCGTTGACCTGCCGACGCGGGGAGCCGGATGGCCCCGACCACACACACCAGCGTCAGTACCGCGAGCAGCCCGAACGCCGCAGAGTACGCACCGGCCGGCAACGCGTCGATGCCCGCACAGAGCGCGATCGCAACCGCCCCGAACGCCACGCCGAAAGCCGAACCGAGTTCCTGGACGGCCGCGTGCACCGCGTTCGCGTCGCTGAGATGCTCGGCGTCCACGTCGGCGAACGCGAGGGTGTTGTAGGCGGAGAAACCGATCGACCGCAGCGCACCGGACACCACGAGCACGACGGCGACGACCACACCTGCCGTCGCCGGCCCCAGCGCCGCGAGCGCCACGAACGCGACCACCGACACGGCCAGATCGATCACCAGCACCCTGCGGATACCCCAGCGGCGCATCGCAGGGGTCGTCAAGGGTTTGATGCCGACGTTGCCGACGAACAGCGCTGCCACCATCGCGCCCGCCGCCACAGGCGACCAGCCGAACTGCAGTTGGAACATCAGCGGCAGCAGAAACGGCACCGCGCTGATCACCACCCGGTAGACGGTTCCGTACCCGATCACCGAGGCGAACGAATGCACCTGCACGACCTCGAGATTCAGCAACGGATCGGGGCACGACCGCATGCGGCGGATGGCGGCGGCGCCGAGCAAGGTCGCCGTCACCGACGTGACCACCACCATCGGCCACCGAGGCGTCTGCGCCGCGAGTTCCTGGGCCGTGGTCATCGCCGCAGCCACCGCAACGGTGGTCAGTGCGACACCGAGCACGTCGAGTCGCCGCCTGCGTCCACCAGGCTCGACCGGCCTGCACCAGACCACGGCGGCCACCAATCCCACCAGACCGATCGGGACGTTGATCGCAAAGATGATCCGCCAGTCGGTATGGGCCACGATGAGCCCGCCGAGCAACGGCGCCAGCACCGGCGCGACGAGCGCAGGCCACGTCAGAAATGCGATTGCCCGCACGATCTGGGCCCGCTCGACGGTTCGGAGCACGGCCAGACGGCCCAGCGGCACCATCATCGCACCACCGGCAGCCTGCACCACCCGCATCACCACCAGGATCGAAAGATCCGGCGCCAGAGCACAACCCGCGGACGCCGCGGTGAACACCGCCACCGCGATCACGAACACCCGACGGATACCGAAACGGTCCGCGATCCAGCCGGACAACGGGATCACCACCGCCAGCGTGGTGAGATACGCGGTGACGACCACCGTGACATCGAGCGGCCGAACACCGAGATCCGCAGCCATCGCGGGCAATGCTGTGGTGACGATGGTGGCGTCGAGGATCTCCATGAACATCGCACCGGCCCCCAGCAGTGCCAGGGCGTACGGGAAGTCCGCGGGCCGTGCCGCCCGCATCCGGCCGCGGAGGTCGATCACTCCTCGACGGCGACCGGCGTCGTCCAGGCCCCGTCGCGCACCGAACGGGTCATCGCGTCCACCACCTCGGCGGCACGCACCGCATCGACGATGGTCGCCCCGCTCGACCCGCTCGCCTCCCCGATCGAAGCACAGAAGCGGGCCGCCTCGATCACCTTGAGATCGTCATACCCCATCGCGGTAGCCGCACCCGGCTGGAAGGCCGCGTAGTCGCCGTCTCCCGGACCGACGAAGCGCGTCGACACCGCCAGATCCTGGACGTCGCCGCCACCTCTGCTGCGGCCGATCTCGAGTTCGCCCATACGACGGAAATCCCACCGCACCACCCCTGCGGTGCCGTGGATCTCGAACCCGTACGAGTTCTGCGCGCCCACCGACACCCGGCTGGCCTCGAGCACGCACCGTGCACCCGATGCCATCCGCATCTGCGCGGAGACGTAGTCGTCGTTCTCCACGGGTCCACGCTCCCCGCCGCCGGCCAGCTGATGACCCGACGTCGCGCCTGTCGGCCGTGGGCGCTCGGCGATGAAGACGGCAGTGTCGGCGACCAACGAATCGATGTCGCCGAGCAGATACCAGACCAGATCGGCGCCGTGCGAGGCCAGGTCACCGAGCACACCGTTGCCACCGCGCTCGGCCTGGAATCGCCAGCTCAGCGCCCCGTCCGGGTGGGCAGCGTAATCGCTGAACAACCGGAAGCGAGCATGGGTGATCTCACCGATCTCACCTGCTGCGATGGCCTCCCGGGCCGCGGCGACCGCAGGCGCGTTGCGGTAGTTGAATCCCACCGCCGTCTGCACTCCGGCATCCGCGGCCGCGGCCGCAACCGCCCGGGCGTCGGCGGCCGACAACCCCACCGGCTTCTCGATCCACAAATGCTTTCCCGCCGCCGCAACGGCGCATCCGATCTCGCGATGCAAGAAGTTGGGAGCGGTCACGCTCACGGCACCGATCGTCGGATCCTCGACGACCCTGCGCCAATCCGAGACCGTCGTGGGCACATCGAACTGCGCGGCGGCCTCGGCCGCCCGATCGACGACCTCGTCGGCGATGACCGCGAGTTCGGGCACCGGTGACAGGTGTGGGTAATGGTGGCGCACACGCGCATACGCCTGCGCGTGGGCTCGCCCCATCCACCCGAAGCCGACGATGGCCACGGGAAGGGTCGTCGTCTCCCGGCCGCGCGGAGTGGGCTGCGGATCGGCAACAGTGGTGACTGCCATGGTTGTTGTCCCTTCGAACGGGGCCTCACGGGGCCCTGTGATCTGCTTCACCCCACTATGCCAGGTAAGAATGTCAGGACAAAGTCTTGACTTTGCGATGTGAACTGACGCACAGTGGATGCCAAGGCCGATGGTCCCCGACCGCACGGCATCGAGCTGTCCAACCACGAGCAGGAGCAGTACGTGACCGCACAGCGTCCATCCCCGCCGGAGTCCCCCGCTGCAGGCGGGACACCCGTCTTCGACGTGCTGGCCATCGGCCGCAGCGGGGTCGACATCTACCCGCAGCAGGTCGGTGTCGGCCTCGACGAGGTCACCAGCTTCGGCAAGTTCCTCGGCGGCAGCGCGGCCAACGTCGCGGTCGCGGCCGCCCGCCTGGGCCATCGCAGCGCGCTGGTGTCGGGTGTCGGCGACGATCCGTTCGGCCGCTTCGTCCGCGACGAATTGGCTCGACTCGGCGTGGACAACCGTTTCGTCGGTGTCGACGACGTCTACGCCACCCCGGTGACCTTCTGCGAGATCTTTCCGCCGGACGACTTCCCGCTCTACTTCTATCGCAAGCCGAGCGCTCCCGATCTCCAGGTCGAGGCCGCCGACATCGATGCCGCCGCCGTCCACGACGCCCATCTGTTCTGGTCGACGGTGACCGGGCTCTCCGAAGAGCCCTCGCGCGGCGCTCATTTCGCCGCGTGGGAGGCCCGCGGCCGTCAGTCGCTGACCGTTCTCGACCTCGACTACCGGCCGATGTTCTGGGAGACCCCGGCGGCCGCCACCGAGCAGGTACGCAAGGCACTGACCCATGTCACCGTGGCGGTGGGCAACCGCGAGGAATGCGAGATCGCCGTCGGCGAGACGGACCCGCATGCCGCCGCCGATGCACTGCTCGATCTGGGGGTCGAACTCGCCATCGTCAAGCAGGGTCCGCGCGGCGTGCTGGGCAAGACCCGCACCGAAACCGTCGAGGTCGCACCGGTTCCGGTCGACGTCGTCAACGGTCTCGGCGCCGGGGACAGTTTCGGCGGCAGCCTCTGCCACGGATTGTTGTCGGGCTGGCCGTTGGAGAAGATCCTGCGCCACGCCAACGCCGCGGGTGCGATCGTCGCAGGCCGACTGGAATGTTCCACCGCCATGCCCACCGCCGACGAGGTCGCCGAGCTGGCCGAATCCGCCATCACCGCCGAGGAGAAACTCAATGTCTGACGTCGCGACGACGCCGGGGCCCGCGCAGACGCGTATCGGCCGTAACGGCGGTCCGGTGTGCTCCACCTACGCAGATGTCACTGCCGTCCGCGCCCAGAATCCACAGGTCATCGCCGAGTCGTGGGCGCGCCGGCAGCGCCGGGCGACCGTGACCGGCACGGACCGGCTGATGATCGTGGCCGCCGATCACCCGGCCCGCGGCGCATTGTCGGTGGGCGCCAACCCGACCGCGATGAACAGTCGCTCCGATCTGCTCGACCGGTTGCGGACGGCGTTGGCCAATCCCGGCGTCGACGGGGTGCTCGCGACATCGGACATCCTCGAAGACCTCTTGCTGCTCGGTGCGCTCGAGGACAAGGTGGTCTTCTCGTCGATGAACCGCGGCGGGTTGGCAGGCGCATCGTTCGAACTCGATGACCGGATGACCGCGGCCACCGCCGCGTGGACCATCGACTCGGGCTTGAACGGCGCCAAGATGCTGTGCCGCGTCGACCTTTCCGACCCCGGCACGTTGAACATGATGACGGCGTGCGCGGGCGCAGTCGACGATCTGGCCGCCGGCCGGTCCATCGCGATGCTCGAACCCTTCCTGTCGTCGCGCATCGACGGCAAGGTGCGCAACGACCTCACCGCGGACGCGGTGATCAAGTCGATGCACATCGTCCAGGGGCTGGGGTCGACGTCGGCGTACACCTGGCTCAAGCTGCCGGTGGTCGACGAGATGGAGCGCGTCATGGACGCCACCACCTTGCCGACCCTGCTGCTGGGCGGTGACCCGCAAACCGCACCCGACGAGACCTTCGCGAGTTGGGAACGCGCCCTGCGCATCCCGTCGGTCCGCGGACTCATCGTGGGCCGAACCCTGCTCTATCCCGCCGACGACGACGTGGCCACCGCGGTCGACACCGCGGTGAACCTGGTCAGCTGAGAGGACGGTTCATGAACAGCAAGTGGTACATCCCAGCCGGCGCCGGCGCCGGGAGCGTAGCGAGCGGGCCGAATCCACACGGCGCCGGGAGCGTAGCGAGCGGGCCGAATCGACACGGCGCCGGGAGCGTAGCGAGCGGGCCGTTGGCGGTGGACGTCACCCCTGAGTCGGCGGGCTGGTCGGAATCGTCGTTGTTCGTCGTCGAACTCGGCGCCGGCGAGTCGGTGACCCGAGCCAGTGGCGACGACGAGATCGTCGTGGTCCCGCTTGCCAGCTCCGCAGCCGTGTCGTGCGGTGGCGAAGAGTTCGAACTAACCGGTCGCGCAAGTGTTTTCGACGGGCCCAGCGATTTCGCCTATGTCGGGCGCGGCAGCTCGTTCACCGTGACGAGCACGGACGGCGGACGGTTCGCGCTCTGCGGTGCCCGGGCATCGACGACCCTGCCGTTCCGTTACGGACCGGTGGCAGGCGTTCCGGTGGAGTTGCGCGGTGCGGGCAACTGCAGCCGGCAGGTTCACAATTTCGCCACGGCCGACGTGTTCGAGGCCGACTCGATCATCGCCTGCGAGGTCATCACCCCCGGGGGTAACTGGTCGAGCTATCCGGCCCACAAGCACGACGAGGACACCGAGAACGAGTCGCAACTCGAGGAGATCTACTACTTCGAGATCGCCGACGGTCCCGACGGTTCGCCGGGGTTCGGTTATCACCGCGTCTACGGCACACCTGAGCGCCCGATCGAGGTGCTCGAGGAGGTCCGCAGCGGCGATGTCGTCTTGGTACCGCACGGCTATCACGGTCCGTCGATCGCCGCGCCCGGCTATCACATGTACTACCTCAACGTGATGGCCGGCTCCGGCCCGAATCGCGCGTGGCAGATCTGCGACGATCCGGCGCACACCTGGTTGCGCGACAGCTGGCAGCACCAGGATGTGGATCCCCGACTCCCCTTGCACGAAAACACCTCTCGATGACGGATCTCGATACGCCTCGGACTCGCTCCGCTCGCTCGCGGCTACTCGATCACCGGAACAGACCGCCGATCGAGTAGCCACCGAGCGCAGCGAGGCGGCGTATCGAGATCAGAGGCACCACCACCCCCAACCACCCATCAGAAGGAAGCAATCGTGGCACCGATCAACCAGGGACGAGCCGGCGGGGTAACCGGCGTTCGGACGCCCCACGGTGAACCGACCGTCCGGCTCACCGTCGCGCAGGCGACAGTACGGTTCCTCGCGAATCAGTACGTCGAACGGGACGGCGAGCGCAGCAAGTTCTTCGCCGGATGCTTCGGCATCTTCGGTCACGGCAATGTCGCCGGCCTCGGTCAGGCGTTGCTACAGAACGAGATCGACGATGTGGATGCCGGGCGGGAGTTGTCACTCAAGTACGTGTTGGGCCGCAACGAGCAGGCGATGGTGCACTCGGCCGTCGGATTTGCACGTATGCGCGATCGCCTGCAGACCTGGGCGGTCACCGCGTCGGTCGGTCCGGGCGCGACCAACATGCTGACCGGCGCCGCCCTGGCCACCATCAACCGGCTACCGGTGTTGCTGTTGCCCGCGGACACCTTCGCCACGCGCGCGTCGGCGCCCGTGCTGCAGGAACTCGAGTTGCCGTCGTCGGGCGACGTGACCGTCAACGACGCGTTCAAACCCGTCTCCCGATTCTTCGATCGGGTGTGGCGACCCGAGCAGCTACCGGCGGCGTTGCTCGGCGCGATGCGGGTGCTGACCGATCCGGTGGAGACCGGAGCGGCCACCGTCGCGATCCCACAGGATGTGCAGGCCGAGGCGTTCGATTGGCCTGCATCGTTGTTCGCCGAACGCACCTGGCACGTCGCCCGCCCGCTGCCCGAACGGCACGTCATCGCCGAGGCAGCCGAGATCATCCGCTCCGCGCAACGGCCGCTGATCGTCGCGGGTGGCGGCGTGATCTACAGCGGCGCAACCGCGGCGCTCGCGCGCCTGTGCGCTGCCACGGGTATTCCGGTGGGCCAGAGCCAGGCCGGCAAGGGCGCGCTGCCCTACGACCACCCGCAGTCGGTGGGGGCCATCGGTTCCACCGGCACCACCGCCGCCAACGCGCTGGCCGCCGAAGCCGATGTGGTGATCGGGATCGGCACGCGCTACAGCGATTTCACCACTGCGTCACGAACCGCGTTCACCGGCGACGGTGTCCGGTTCGTCAACATCAACGTGGCATCCCTGGATTCGGTCAAGCACAGCGGCTACAGCGTGGTCGCCGACGCACGCGAATCCATCGAGGCCCTCGACGAGTTGCTCTCCGGGTACACGGTCGACTCCGCTTACCGCGCAAGGGTTTCGGTGCTTGCCGAGGAGTGGGACGATATCGTCGAGCAGGCCTACTCCCCGACCTCGGTCGGCACCAATGTCGCCACCGGCGACGAGGCGCTGACCCAGGGTGCGGTCATCGGGCTGGTGAACGAAACCTCCGATCCACGCGATGTCGTCGTCTGCGCGGCCGGCTCCATGCCCGGTGACCTGCACAAGCTCTGGCGTACCCGGGATTCGAAGGGCTATCACGTCGAGTACGGCTATTCGTGTATGGGCTACGAGGTCGCCGGCGGGCTCGGCGTCAAGATGGCCTGCCCGGACCGGGACGTCTTCGTCATGGTCGGCGACGGTTCGTACCTGATGATGGCGACCGAACTGGTCACCGCGATCCAGGAGAACCTGAAGGTCATCGTGGTGCTCGTGCAGAATCACGGGTTCGCCTCGATCGGATCGTTGTCGGAATCGCTCGGTTCGCAACGATTCGGCACCAACTATCGTTACCGCGGCACCAACGGACGGCTCGAGGGCGCCACCCTGCCCGTCGATCTCGCCGCCAACGCGGCATCGCTCGGTGCCGACGTGATCCGGGCGAACACCGCCGCCGAGTTCGCCGACGCCATCAAGACCGCCAAGGCCGCCGACCGCACGACCGTCATCCACGTGGAGACCGATCCGCTGATCGGAGCACCCGACAGCGAATCGTGGTGGGACGTACCGGTGTCCGAGACATCGACGCTGGGATCGACCCAGCAGGCCTACGACGTTTACGCCCAGTGGAAAGCCGTTCAACGGCCGTACCTGAACCCGACCGACCCGACCAACGGAGAGAAGAAATGACCACTCCTTCGCACACCGGCGCCTCCGGGCACGACCTGCGCATCGCCGTCCTGGGTGTCGGCATGATGGGTGCCGACCATGTCGCCCGGATCACCGAGCGCACCAAGGGTGCAACGGTCACCGTGCTCAACGATTATCTGCCGGAGAAGGCCGATGAACTCGCCGCCACGATCCCCGGATGCCGGGTGGTCAACGATCCGCTGGACGCGATCGCCGATCCCGATGTCGACGCGGTGATCCTGGCCACGCCCGGTCCGACACATGAGAAGCAGTTGCTCGCCTGCCTGGAGGCAGGCAAGCCGGTGATGTGCGAGAAGCCGCTGACGACCGACGTCGCCACCTCGTTGGAGATCGTCAAGCGGGAGGCCGAGTCGGGCCGCAAGCTGATCCAGGTCGGCTTCATGCGCCGGTTCGATCACGAGTACGAGCAGCTCAAGGGACTGATCGACGGCGGCACCTTCGGTCAGGTCCTGCTGGCCCACTTCGTCCATCGCAATCCGGCGGTTCCACCGAGCTTCGACAGTTCGATGATCGTCAAGGACTCACTCGTCCACGAGGTGGACGCGACGAGGTTCTTCTTCGACGAGGAGATCACCTCGGTTCAGGTCATCGCGCCGGGGAGCAACCCGAATGCACCGGAGGGACTGAAAGATCCGCAGATCGCGATCTTCACCACCGAATCCGGCCGGCACGTCGACGTCGAATGTTTCGTCACCACCGGCGTCGCCTACGAGGTCCGGACCGAACTCGTCGGCGAACTCGGGTCGGCGTTCATCGGACTCGACCAGGGACTGATCCGCAAGCAGCGCAATCCCGTTCAGACCGACACGGGCGACGGCCGCAAGATCGCCGGCATCTCGACCGGCGACATCACACCGTCGTTCGTCGAACGATTCGGCGTCGCCTACGACGTCGAGATCCAACGGTGGGTCAATGCGGTGCGGCGCGGCGACAATGTCGACGGCCCCGGCGCCTGGGACGGCTATGCCGCGGCCGCGGTCTGCGCCGCCGGGGTCAAGGCCCTCGAGACCGGCGAGCCCCAGTCGGTCGAGATGGTCTCGCGCGCTTCGATTCCCGGAGCCTGAGCCCACCCGACCGACCCTCGCTCCCAGCGAAAACACACCACCACCCGGGCGCTGCCCGGGCAGACGAGCAGGCTCCACGCCGAGCAGAAGACCTGTCACCCATCCAGGAGAATCCCCATGACCACCATCACCCACTGGGTCAACAACAAGGCCTATCCCGGCACGTCCGCTGACACCGCCCCGGTGACCAACCCGGCGACCGGAGCGGTCACCGGCGAGGTCGCCCTGGCCAACATCGAGGACGCCCGCGCCGTGATCGATGCCGCCTCGGCAGCCTTCCCCACATGGCGCGACACCTCACTGGCCAAACGCACCGCGATCTTGTTCCGATTCCGCGAACTCCTCAACGAGCGCAAGGGCGAGTTGGCCCAGATCATCACCTCCGAGCACGGGAAGGTCGTGTCCGACGCGCTCGGCGAGGTGTCCCGGGGTCAAGAGGTCGTCGAATTCGCCTGCGGTATACCGCATCTGCTGAAGGGCGGATTCACCGAGAACGCTTCGACGAAGGTCGATGTCTTCTCGATCCGTCAGCCGCTCGGACCGGTCGGCATCATCTCGCCCTTCAACTTCCCCGCCATGGTCCCGATGTGGTTCTTCCCCATCGCCATCGCCGCGGGCAACACCGTGGTGCTCAAGCCGAGCGAGAAGGACCCGTCCGCCTCGTTGTGGCTGGCCGACCTGTGGCGCGAGGCAGGTCTGCCCGACGGCGTGTTCAACGTCCTGCAGGGTGACAAGCTCGCGGTCGACGAGTTGTTGACGAACAAGGCGATCAAGTCCATCAGCTTCGTCGGGTCCACACCGATCGCCGAATACGTCTATGCCACCGGAACCGCCGCGGGCAAGCGGGTCCAGGCACTCGGCGGGGCCAAGAATCATGCCATCGTGCTCCCCGACGCCGACCTCGATGTCACCGCGGACGCCATGGTCAACGCCGGATTCGGCTCCGCAGGTGAGCGGTGCATGGCGATCTCGGTGGCGGTCGCCGTCGGGGACGTCGCCGACGAACTCGTGGACAAGATCGCCGAACGGGCCAAGACCATCAAGACCGGCGACGGCACTCTCGACAGTGACATGGGCCCGCTGGTCACCGCCGCCCACCGTGACAAGGTGCGCTCCTACGTCGATGCCGGCGAAAAGGACGGCGCCACCATCGTTCTCGACGGACGTCAGGTCGACGTCGACGGTGGCGGAAACTCCGGGGCGAGCGACGCGCCGGGAGAGTACACCGACGGGTTCTGGCTCGGGCCGACCCTACTCGACAACGTCACCCCGGACATGTCGGTCTACACCGACGAGATCTTCGGTCCGGTCCTGTCGGTGGTGCGGGTCGAGAGCTTCGAGGAGGCACTCGAGTTGATCAATTCGAACCCGTACGGCAACGGCACCGCCATCTTCACCAACGACGGCGGCGCCGCCCGTCGATTCCAGAACGAGGTCGAGGTCGGCATGGTCGGTATCAATGTGCCGATCCCGGTGCCGATGGCCTACTACAGCTTCGGCGGCTGGAAGGCGTCGCTGTTCGGCGACACCCATGCCCACGGCACGGAGGGCGTCCATTTCTTCACCCGGGCCAAAGCCATCACCAGCCGTTGGCTCGACCCCTCCCACGGCGGTATCAACCTCGGGTTCCCGCAGAACGCCTGATCCGGCGACGCCGGTCGCCTCCACACGACATCGGTGTGGAGGCGACCGGCGTGTCCGGAGGTCTCAGAGGTGGACGGTGACACGTTCGCGTGCCGACCGCCGCGCAAGAGAACCCCCTGCCCCATATCCCACCAGTCCCCAACGCATCAGATCCTTGTCAGGACATATATGTCGGTCAAACGGAGGTGCCGTCGAGGATCTCGGCTCGATTCTTGCATATGCCCAGTTCCAGATGTTTTCGCGAAATTAGTTTGACAGATTGTTAGGACATTTGCCGCCTATCGCTTATGCTGGCTTGTGACCACCATCACCACCGCAGGGTCGATGTAACGCAAGACGAGGAGTTCCCATGTCCACAGCCGAGACCTCCGACCTCGCCCGAGAACGCACCGCGCTACCGCCACTCGGCAGCGGCCCCTTCCGGCGTCGCCTGCATGCGGTAGCGCTGATCGCCACACTGGGCGGTCTTCTCTTCGGTTACGACACCGGGGTCATCAACGGCGCCCTGGAGCCGATGAAAACCGATCTCGGGCTGACCGCGTTCACCGAAGGCGTCGTCACGAGTTCGCTGCTCTTCGCCGCCGCGGTCGGCGCCATGATCGGAGGCCGACTCGCGGATCGGATCGGACGCCGTCGGACGATCGTCATGTTGGCGGTGCTCTTCCTCATCGGCGCTCTCACGTGTGTGGTCGCCCCCGGTTTCGGAATCATGGTTCTCGGTCGCGTGGTGCTCGGGCTCGCCGTCGGCAGCGCATCCACGGTCGTCCCGGTCTACCTCGCAGAGCTCGCCCCCTACGAGATCCGCGGTTCACTGGCCGGGCGCAACGAGCTGATGATCGTCATCGGCCAGCTCGCCGCCTTCGTGATCAACGCGATCATCGGCAACGTGTGGGGCGAACACGACGGCGTCTGGCGCATCATGCTCGCGGTCGCCGCGCTGCCCGCGATCTGCCTGCTGGTCGGCATGACCCGCGTCCCGGAATCACCCCGATGGCTGATCTCCCAGGGCCGTCCGGACGAAGCGTACGAGGTCCTCGCGACCATTCGTTCACAGCAACGTGCCCGCGCAGAGGTCGACATGGTCACCGAACTCGCCGAGATGGAAAAGAACCGCGTCCACGGCTCATGGTCGGCTCTGCGCGACAGCCGCTGGGTGCGTCGCATCATCCTCGTGGGCATCGGACTCGGTGTCGCACAACAACTCACCGGGATCAACTCGATCATGTACTACGGGCAGTCGGTGCTCAAGGATGCCGGCTTCGCCTCGAATGCCGCCCTGATCGCCAACATCGCGCCCGGCATCATCGCCGTCGTCGGCTCGGCCACCGCACTCTGGTTGGCGCAGCGGATGAATCGCCGCACCACACTGCTCATCGGGTACAGCCTGACCACCGTGTGCCACTTCCTCATCGGCTTCGCGTCGATCCTCCTGCCGCCCGGCAACCCTGCGCGTCCCTACGTGATCCTGACACTGGTCGTGCTGTTCGTCGGGTCGATGCAGACCTTCCTCAACGTGGCCACCTGGGTACTGCTCTCGGAGATCTTCCCGCTGCAGATCCGCGGCCTCGCCATCGGCATCTCGGTCTTCTGCCTGTGGATGACCAATGCGTTCCTCGGCCTGTTCTTCCCGACGCTGGTCAACGCGATGGGCATCACCGGGACGTTCTTCATGTTCGGCGTGGTCGGGATCTTCGCGTTGGTCTTCGTCTACACACAGGCGCCGGAGACCCGCGGCCGAACGCTCGAGGAGGTGGAGGACGACGTGACCACCGGAGCGATCTACACCCATCACCTGCGCGCGAAGTCGGACGCCTGACCTGACGGACGACGCGATTCACCTCGTCGAGCGGACCGATGAGGTCAATCGCGTCGTGGTGCTCCGCACCACGAGGTGGGGCCGCCGCACGATTGCGGGTGGCGGATCACCGGCGAGCATCGCGATCGCACCACGCACTGCATCGGTCGCGAGTTCGGCCGCATCCTGCGAGACCGTCGTCAACGGCACCGGCGCCGACGACGCCAGGCGGGCGTCGTCGTATCCGATCACCGAGACATCTTCGGGCACATGCAATCCCGCACGCAGCAGGGTGTCGACGACACCAGTGGCGCATTCGTCGTTGAAGGCGATCACCGCCGACGGCCGATCCGACTCGGCGAGGATCTCACGCATCGCCCGGGCACCGTCGATCTGTGCGAGACCACCGGGGACGATCTGTGCCGTCTCCCCGTGCTCGGCCATGGCCTGCCGGAATCCCACACGGCGTTCGTCCGCACTCGGGGCATCACCTCCGTCGATGTGCACGATGTCGCGATGGCCGAGGTCCACCAGATGCTCCACGGCGGCCGCGATCCCCGTCGTGTCGTCGGTACGGACGTAGCCGACGCCCGGGGCCGCGGTGCCGCGCGCGACCACGACGACCGGCATCTTGGCCGCCAACACCGCCAGGGCGTCGTCGTCGAGCCGTGACCCCAACAGGATCACCGAGTCGCAGCGTTCGCGGACCACCGTGTCGAGGGCCGCGGTCTCCGATCTACTCGGCGCGACAGCGCTGATCACCACGTCGTAGTCGAGTTCTCCGGCCGCTCGGTACACCTCCTCGACGAGATCGCCGTGGAACGGCTCACGCAGTTCGAAGATCACCCCGAGCAGGCGCGAGGACAGCTGACGCAACTTGCGCGCTCGCTGATCGGGGACATATCCCAACTCGTCGGCGATCCGCAGCACCCGTTCGCGCGTCTCGTCGCTGGCCCCCGGGGCGTTGCGCATCACGATCGAGACCAGGGCGACGCTCACCCCGGCCGCGCGCGCGACGTCGGTGAGTGTCGTCCGGCCTTCTCGTCCGCCGACCATGCTGACTCCCTTGACCCGATGTGACCTGCACCATTACTCTAACCTAGAACGTTCTACTAGAACGTTCTAGAACCTTCAGCATTCGGAGAATCCCCATGACGAGCCCGTTCCTCGCGGCCGATCGCCCGGTCGAGCCGACCCCACCAGTACGCGTCGCCACCGTGGGCGCCGGTCGGATCGGCACCAATCACACCGAATTGATAGCGCACCACGTGCACGGCGCCGTCGTCACCGCCGTCGCCGATCCCGTCGACGGGGCCGCCGACCGTCTCGCCGCCGCGGTGGGCGCGCCGACGGCCACCACCGACCTCGACGAGGTACTCGCCTCACCCGACGTCGATGCCGTCCTGATCACCGCACCGGCTCGCAGTCACAGCGAATTGGTCTGTCGGGCAGCCCGAGCCGGCAAACACGTGTTCTGCGAGAAGCCGATGGCGGTGAGTCTCGAGGAGGCCGACCGCGCCATCACCGCCGCACGCGACGCCTGCGTGGTCCTCCAGGTCGGATTCAACCGACGGTTCGCACCCGGATTCGCCGCTGCACGCCGCGCCGTCGATGACGGACGCGTCGGGACGCCGCAACTGCTGCGCTCGCTGACCCGCGATCCCGGTCCGTGGCATGGCGATCCCTCCCGGGTACCGCAGTGGACGATCTTTCTCGAGACGTTGATCCACGACTTCGACACCCTGTGCTTCCTGAACCCCGGGTCGGCACCCGTCGCGGTACATGCGTTCGCCGATGCGCTGATCCGCCCCGACGCCCGGGATGCCGGACATCTCGACACCGCGGTCGTCACGATCACCTTCGACAACGGGGCCATGGCGACGGCCGAGGCCAGCTTCTCAGCGCTGTATGGGTATGACGTACGCGGCGAGGTCTTCGGATCGGCCGGGATGGCGACTGCGGGCGACGGCCGCTCGACGGACATGACCTTCCACGGCCCGCGCGGCGTCGAGATCGACACCGCACGACGTGACACCGATCTGCTGCACACCGCCTACGTCGGCGAGCTGACCGCGTTCGTCGACGCGATCCGTCACGGCGACAGCGGTGTTCGATCCGCCACACCTGCCGTTCCCGACGGCTCGGATGCGCGCAAGGCCCTGCAGATCGCGCTGGCCGCGATCGAGAGCGTGCGGACCGGCGGTGCCGCGGTCGAGATCTCCGCGACGTCGACGGCCGGGGTGCGGTGATGGCAGGTCATCGCCTGGCGGCGAGTGCCGAGATGCTCTACCTCGACCGGCCGTTCGTCGACCGGGTGCGGGCGATCCACGAACGCGGACTGGCGGTGGAGATCTGGGACTGGTCGACCAAAGATGTCGACGCTCTCATCGGCACCGGCGCGTCGTTTGCGTCGATGACCGGATACCTCACCGGCAACCTGACGGAGGCGAGCGGCATCGCCGAACTCCTGGCGACCGCCGAACGCTCACTCGACGTGGCCGCCCGCCTGGACTGTCCGAGTCTCAACGTGCACGGGACCGGCCTGGGACCGGACGGGCTGCCGGTGCGGCCCGTCGAGGTGGTGACCCCGCAGATGTGGCTGACGGCGGCGGACACCCTGCGCAGGCTGGCCGATCTCGGTGAACGGCATGGGCGTGTGTTCACCCTCGAGAACCTCAACCTCGCGGTCGATCACCCGGGCACACCGTTCGCGGCCGCCGCAGACACCCTGGCCCTTGTCCAGGCCGTCGACTCCGAGCACCTGCGCATGAACCTCGACCTGTACCACGCGCAGATCGGCGAGGGCAATCTCATCGAACTGACCCGCACGGCAATGCCTTTCGTCGGCGAGATCCAGGTGGCCGACGTCCCGGGCCGATGCGAACCGGGCACCGGTGAGATCAACTATCCCGCAATCGCCGCCGCGCTGTCCGAACTCGACTACACGGGCGTCGTCGGATTGGAAAGTTGGGCTCGTTCGGATCCCGACACCGCACTCGATGCCTTCATCGCAGCCTTCTCCTGATCTCCCCGGCGAGCATCGTGTCGACCGATCACACCGGCCGAGCGAACTCGAGGACCGCGGACAGAACGGCACGGGCGGCGTTCGACGGCGTCCGCTCCGAACTGTGCGCGATCGCGATGTCCCACACGAGGGACTTGTCCGAGCAGGGCACGATCGCCGCGTCCGGTTCGGTCCGTGCCACCCCGAGCGGCACCAGGGTGACGCCGAAACCCTTGACCGCCAAGCTCATCCCGAAGGTCTGATCGGCCACCTCGATCGCGGTGCGGCGCATCGGGACCTCCCGGTCCACCAGGGCACGCGTACCCCAGCCGGGCGGATGGTCGATGGTCCGCTCATCGGCCAGGTCCGTCGTCCGAAATGACCCGGCCACCGCGAACCGATGATCGCGGGCGCACACCAGGACGAGTGGCTCCTGCGCGAGTCGGTGGACAACCAGACCCGGTGTCGGGTCGGGATGGGAACCGAGGAACGCGAGATCGAGAATCCCGGACCGGACCCCGACCACGTTGCCCGAACTGCCGCGCGGGTTCTGCCGCATGGCGATCGTGATCCCGGGATGGCGCCGATGCACCTCGGCGAAGGCCTCCGCCAGGGCTATCGACGTGACGTTGACCAGGGCTCCCACCACGACCTCGCCGTGGATGTCGCCGCGCACACCGTCGACCGCGTCGAAGATGTCCGCACGCGCGCGCACCGCCTCACGAGCGGGGCCGACGACGGCACGGCCGACGTCGGTGAGCACCAGCACGGTCGGCGTCCGGTCGAACAACCGCTCACCGATCTCGCGCTCCAGTTTCGCGACGCCCGTCGACACCGCCGACTGCACAACGTTGAGCGAGCGGGCGGCGGCCGTGAACGTGCTGTGGTCACAGCAGGCGAGAAAGTATTCGATCTGGCGCAGTTCCATCGTCACCCGTCCGACGCACGACCCGACGGCCGTCCATCTCGATTGTCGATGTACACATCGAAATCCATCGCTTTTCAGAATACGTACTGGCCTGGAATATGGTGTGCATGGTGATGACTTCCGTCGACAACTCCTCGAGCCGCACCCGGCTGAGCCGTGTCGTCGTGTTCCTCTTCGCGGTGACGGCAGGGTCGTCGGCCGGATGCCTCTACTACCTGCAGCCGTTGCTACACGAGATCAGCGTGGACTTCGGCGTCTCGACGACCACCGCCGGACTGCTCATCTCGACCACCCAGATCGGCTATCTGCTCGGGCTCGCGTTCGTGGTGCCCCTGGGCGATTTCGTGAATCGTAGGCGCCTGGTCACGGGACTGCTCGTGGTGTCCGGGATCGCGCTCGTCGCCGCGGGCGCGATGCCCACGTACGCGGGTCTGTTGATCATGATCTTCGCCGTCGGGGTCTCGGTGTCGGCCGCCCAGATCGTGGTGCCGTGGGCCGCATCGATCGCCGGCCCCGGCGAGCGCGGCGCCGTCGTCGGACATGTGATGAGCGGCCTGCTGGTGGGCATCCTGGCATCGCGCGTCGTCAGTGGTCTGGTCGCACAGGTCGGCGGCTGGCGTGTGGTCCTCGTCGTCGCCGCGGTGGTGCAGTTGGTGATGGCCGCACTGGTGTTCATGCGCGCCCCGGCCGCGCAATCGGGAACCGCCGGGTCCGGACAGAGTTATGGGCAGGTCCTCTCGTCGATCGTCACGCTGATCCGAACCCAGAATGTGTTGCGTCACCGCATGATCCTGGGCGGGCTCAACATGGCCGGCTTCTCCGCGATGTGGACGGCGATCGCCTTTCTCCTCGCGGGGTCGGGCGATTCCGACTACCAGTACTCCGAGGCAGCCATCGGGCTCTTCGGACTCGCCGGTATCGCCGGAGCACTCGGTGCCCCGTTGGTCGGCAGGTTCGCAGACCGTGGATTGGTGCGGCACATGCAGTACGGCGTGTGGGGCACGCAGATCCTCGGATGGCTGCTGCTCTGGGTCGGCGGCCATCATGTCGCGGTGCTGGTGATCGCGTTGCTGGTCTTTGACTTCGGCGTGCAGGGCGCGCAGCTGGCCAACCAGACGGGCGTGTATTCCCTTGACGATCAAGCGCGTTCACGCTTGACGACCGCCTACATGGTGGCCTATTTCGCGGGCGGTGTGGTCGGGTCGTCGATGGGCGGCTGGGCCTACCAGACCGGTGGTTGGACTCTCGTGTGCATCATCGGCGGTGCTTTCGGGGTGGCCGGTCTGGCGCTGTGGGCCGGTTTCGCAGTCGCCGAGCGCGATCATCCCATCCAGGGCAAGCACGCTCAGGCCAGACTGCGCGCCGGCACCACCGACTGAGCCCGGAGTCGGTGTCGCCGAGACGATCTGGGGCGCCACTCGGTAGCGGGGATCGCGCTCGGCGCGGACATCGATCATCGAGCTCGCGCCCGACGGCCCTGTTGTCTACAAGGCGCGACGGTGACTGTCTACGCGACGCGACGGTGACTGTCTACGCGACGCGACGGTGACTGTCTACGCGACGCGGCGGTGACCGAGTGCAGACTCGTCGGCACCGGCGGTCCGGCGCGCGGCCTTGCGGCGTCGCAGCTGGGCGATCGCCGTCTTGAGGCCTCGGGCACGCGGCAATCCGGCGAACCGCCGCTCGGATGCGGTCTCCGGTGCATCGTCGGCGCTGTCGCGGAGGAATCGGTCGGGCAGGGCCAGCTTGTTGATGGTCCGCAACGTCTGCAGGTACTGCACGAACAGCGAACCGGTCGTGTAGGGCAGGTCGTAGCGGTCGCAGATCTCCCGCACCCGCACACCGATCTCGGCGAGCCGGTTGCTCGGCAGGTCCGGGTACAGGTGATGCTCGATCTGGTAGCAGAGATTGCCGCTCAGGAACGCCATCGTGGGTCCCGCGTCGAAGTTGGCGGTCCCCAGCATCTGACGCAGATACCACTGCCCCTGGGTCTCGTCCTCGAGCGACTCGACGGTGAACTTCTCTGCGCCGTCGGGGAAATGCCCACAGAAGATGACCACATACGCCCACAGGTTGCGGATCACGTTGGCGGTGAGGTTGGCCGTCAACGTGTGCCGGAAGTTGGGACCGGTCAGCGCCGGGAAGAACACATAGTCTTTGGCGACCTGCTTGCCGATCTTGCGGACGAACTCCTTGATCTGCGGGATCGCGACGTCCTTCGGCTTGTCGCCGCTGATGACCTCTTTCAGCGCGAGATCGTGCAGGCCGATCCCCCATTCGAAGGTCGCGGCCAGCATGAGATTGAAGAACGGCTGGAACGCTCGGCGTGGTTCCCACGGTTCGTCGCGGGTCACCCGCAAGATCTTGTACCCGACGTCGTGGTCCATCCCGACGACGTTGGTGTACTTGTGATGGATGTAGTTGTGCGAGTGCTTCCAGTGGGGGGACGCGCACACCATGTCCCATTCCCAGGTCGTCGAATGGACCTCGGGATCGTTCATCCAATCCCACTGCCCGTGCATCACGTTGTGCCCGAGCTCCATGTTCTCGATGATCTTGGAGAGCGCCAGCGCCCCCGTGCCGAGCAGCCACAATGGGCGTCGGTGACTGCCGAGCAGTGCCAGGCGGCCGACGACCTCGAGGGCCCGGTGGGCCAGGATCGTGCGGTGCAGGTAGCGGACATCGCGCTCGCCGCGATCGGCCTCGATCTCCCGACGAAGTGCATCGAGTTCGGCACCCAATGCCTCGACGTCGGCGTCGGTCAGGTGGGCGTACTCATTGATATCGGTGATGGCCATCGGTCCCCATTATGCTCGCTCTGTCCGACCGCGCCGCATCTGCGCCCGTCAACGCCACAGCACCGCCCCCCGAGTGGGCACCGTCTCGCATCGAGCGGGCGCCCCGGCATCGGGTGTCGCAGCCCCCGGCGCCGAGCGGAGACGGTCCGGTTGGTCGCGCCACCCGATACTCAGGCGGCGCGGTCGGTGAGGGCATCGACGCGACGTCGGCCACGCAGACCACGGATCGCCGACCGCAGACCCCGGCGCCGGCCCGTCCGCGGGTCGATCGTCGAGCGCAGCTGCCCACCCGGGGCGAGTTCCTGCTTGAAGCGGCGTTCCGACGCCGTCTCCGGCGCATCGTCGGCCGTGGCGTTCAGATACTTGTTCGGCAGCGAGAGCTTGGCGATGGTGCGCCACGACTTGGCGTACTGGACCGGGAGCGAACCGGTCGTGTAGGGCAGGTCGTACTTCTCGCACAACGCCTGCACCCGCACCGCGATCTCCGGCAGGCGATTGCTCGGCAGGTCCGGGAAGATGTGGTGCTCGATCTGATACGACAGATTCCCGCTCATGAAACCCAGCACGGGCCCGGAACGGAAGTTCGCGCTGCCGAGCATCTGGCGCAGGTACCACTCCCCCCGGGTCTCACCGTCGACGTCCTGTTTGGTGAATTTCTCTGCGCCATCGGGGAAATGACCGCAGAAGATGACCGCGTTGGTCCACACGTTCCGGATCACGTTGGCCATCAGGTTCGCCGTGGCGGCCTTCCGGAACGCACGGCCGAATCCGACCCGACGGCCGTTGGCCGCACCCACCAGTGCCGGGTACACGACGTAGTCCTTGGCGACCTGCTTGCCGACCTTCTGGCCGACGTCGGCCAGGTCACGCTGGAACTGCTCCTTGGCCTCGGGCGTGCGCCGCTTCTTGCCCAGCTCGAGATGCTGTGCGGCGACACCGTATTCGAAGAGCAATGCCAGCAGGGTGTTGTATGCGATGTTGCCGAGATTGAAGGGGCGCCACCGCTGGTCCCTGGTGACCCGCAGAAGCCCGTAGCCCACGTCGTCGTCCATACCGAGCACGTTGGTGTACTTGTGGTGGATGTAGTTGTGGGTGTGCTTCCAGTGCGCCGACGGACCGGTGTTGTCCCACTCCCAGGTCGTCGAGTGGACCTCGGGATCGTTCATCCAATCCCACTGCCCGTGCATGACGTTGTGGCCGAGTTCCATGTTCTCGACGATCTTCGCCACGCCGAGCGCACCGGCCCCGGCCCACCACGCCGACCGCCGCGACGATCCGAAGATCAGCGCACGACCCGCGAGCTCGAGTCCGCGGTGGAAGCGGATCGTGTTGCGGATGTAGCGCGCATCGCGCTCCCCACGGTCGGCTTCGATGTCGGCTCGGATCGCATCGAGTTCCACACCGAGCACCTCGACGTCGGAAGCAGACAGGTGCGCGTACTCGGGGATGTCGGTGATGGCCATGGAGCTCCGTTCCCGTCGACCTACCATTCCGTAACTTACGCAAGCGTAGGTTGTCGGTCGCCGACTGTCCACCCCTCGCTCACGCACAGCCGGACACTGTGACCCACCCCACGTCGCGGCCACCGACGACGGTCCAGGGCACACCCGCGGAACCTGCGAGCAAAGATGTGTGCAGCTACCTCCGCGGGTGCACACAGGCTCCGCGTCGAGAGGCCCGCACCGATCAGCCGCGGAGCAGTTCGTAACCGATCAGATCCTCGACGTCGTCGCCGGACCGGGCCGCCGACGTCCGGTGCCCGATGCGGCGGAACCCCGCCGACCGCGCCACTGCGTTGCCACCGGCATTGCCCTGCGCGGTCCACAGGGCCAACGCGCCCACGTCGAGGACGTCGAAGGCGTGTCGCGCCACCGCAGGCAGGGCTTCGGTCAACACTCCACGACGCCGGGAGTCCGGGTGCGTGCAGAAACCCACATCGGCCGCGAGCACGTCATCGATGGCGAACAATGTGATGTCACCGAGGAAGCGGTCGTCGGCGCGATCGGCGATCGCCCACGAACACGCCTCGCCGCGGGCCGCGCGCCACCACTTGCGATGGCGCTCGCGTCGGGCATCGGCAAGAGTCAACGGCGACGGACGCTCGGACAGGTATCGACGGGTCGTCGGATCGTCGAGCATCTCCCGGATGCGCTCGTCGTCGGCCTCGACGGTGGGCCGCAGACGAAACCGATCGGTCTCGAAAGTGGTTGCGCGCCACACCGACTTCGGCGCGTAACGGTCACCGGCTCGAATGGACCCACTCCACGCATCGCAGATGTCGCCACGGATGTCGACTGCGTCGGGAAGGGTGGCGTGCAACGCGAAGCCGCAACGGTGCGCAACGCGCAGGCTGTCCTGATTGCCCGCCGCGCAGGTCCATGTCATCACCTGCCGTCCCGTGGCGAACGCATGGTCGAGGGCGAGAACGACCGCTCGTCGCATCACTCCCCGACCCCGCGCGTCGGGGTGCAGACCAAAACCGATGTCACCGATGGGCCCGGCGCCACGGACGTCGACGTTGCCCACGAACCGCCCCTCGAACTCGATGGCCCAACAACGGTTGGTGTCGGTGTCCCAGCCGTGCGGCAGGTCGTCGCGCAAGAAAGCCTCGGCGTCCGCGCGCCGGTACGGCGTGGGCACCGTGGTCCACCGGGTCATCTGCGCGTCCGACACGAACTCGAGCATGCGGTCGACGTCGTCGCGCCCGTGGGCGCGCAAGGTCACGACGCCGTCGGTGAGCACGGGAACGTTGGCGGGCCAGGCAAGTTCGGCATCCATCGGGCGCCACACTACCGGCCGACACCCGCGGAACCTGCGTGCAGAGATGTGTGCAGCTACATCCGCGGGGACGTGGAGACTCCGCGTTCACCGACGATGGGGGCGCGACACCCCTGCCGGATCAGACGTCGAGACTGCAGTCGCCGGCAGCCACACTCACGCAGGTCTGGATGCGCTCGCCCTCGACGTGCTCGACACCCGAACGCAGGTCTCGCACACACCCCTTGTCGAGCATCACCACGCAACTCTGGCAGATCCCCATCCGACACCCGAACGGCATGATCACCCCGGCCGACTCGCCTGCCTCCAGAAGCGTTGTGGCGCCGTCGGTCTCGGCCGTCTTGGCCGACCGACCGAACGTAACCGTCCCACCTTCGGCGCCCACCGCCCCACGCTCGAGCGCGAAGCGCTCGATATGCAGACGTCCGGCGACCCCGGCGTCGTCGAACATCGCGTGCAGGACGTCCAGGAAACCGCTGGGCCCACACGCCCATGTGGCACGCTCGTGCCAATCGGGCACCAGCTCGGCAAGCCGCTCAGCGGTCAGCTTGCCGTCGGTGCGGGTGTACTGCACGTGCAGATCGATGATGCCGTCAGCGGCCATCGCAGCGAGCTCGTCACCGAAGATCAGAGCTTCGGGCGCAGGGGTCGAATGGACGAGTCGGATGTCGGCGTGTTGCCCACGGTGACGGATCATGCGCAGCATCGAGATGATCGGGGTGATCCCACTACCCGCCGTCGCGAACAGGATCTTCGACGGCAGCGGATCGGGCAACACGAACTCGCCGCGCGGCGCCGCCAACCGCACCACCGTGCCCGGCTGCAGACCGTTCACCAGATGCGACGAGAGAAACCCCTCCGGCATGGCCTTGACGGTGATCGAAATCGTTCGGTCGCGCTCCGGCGCCGCACCCGCTCGCTCCGCTCCCGGCGCCCCACCCGACCGGCCCGCTCGCTCCGCTCCCGGCGCCCCACCCGACCGGCCCGCTCGCTCCGCTCCCGGCGCCGAGGTGAGCGAATAGGACCGCCACGTCCACCGCCCCTCCACGAGCACCCCGATGCCGACGTACTGCCCGGGCGTGTAGTCGAGCGAGAAACCCCACCCGGGTCGGATGCGGATCGTCGCCGAATCCTCCGATTCCGGGGTCACCGACACGACCTTGCCGCGCAACTCCCGTGCCGACCACAGCGGATTGGCGAGGTGCAGATAGTCGTCGGGCAGCAGCGGTGTGGTGATCCGCGTCAGCGCCGCGCGCGCCCACTGGGCTCCGCGACTACGGGCGGCGACACCGGCCACCGGCTCCTCGAAGCGCTCGCGCCACCCCACCTGCACACCACCTCACCGCGGTCGACGGACCGCACATCAACAAACCTACGCTTCCGTAGGTTACGCGACCAACGCGTGGGCGCAAACGCGTCAGAGGAGCTCGAGCAGGAAAGGCAACTCCTGCGTGGCGTACCACGCCAGGTCGAAGTCCTCGATGTCGCCGACGGCGAGTTCGGCATCCTGATCGCCGAGGTCCGCGGCATCGATCACCACCACCGCCGATCGGACCTTGTCCTCGGCCTCGGCGACGTCGACGTGCACCGAGGCGATCGAGCGCAGCGGGATCGGGCCGCCGACCCGCACCACCGCGTCATCGAGTTCAGGATGCAGCGCGACGTCGTCGACGTCGGCGGCCACCACCACCCGGCGCGGCGGAAGTCGCGGTGTGTCACCGGGTTTCGTGGTGAGTTCGTCGGCTTCGAGATCGGCCTCGGCGCGCGGGTCCCCCGGCTCCGGCTCCTCCCCCGCGAGCAGACGCAGCGACGCACGAGCCGCCTCGCGCATGGCCACCTCGGAGAGCTCCTCGTCGTCGCCGGCGAGAAAGGACTCGCGCAATGCCGGGGTGAGGGCGAAACCGGTGCCGCCGATCGCCCGGAACTCACCCGACTCGTTGAGTTCCATCAGCATCGCCAACGTCGCCGGCAGGAAGACCCTCATCGCACCCGTTCTCCTCATCGCACCAGATGTATCCAACGCCAACCAACACTATCGGCTCGCCGACGATCAGTCGGTCATGGAGAGCTCCTCATAAGACTCGGTGACATAGTCGGTCATCGCCGGCAGGTCGCTGAGCACACCGCGGTCGGCGATGAACGCGAACTGCAGCTTGTCGCGGTACTCGATGATGCTGACGGACAGGGCGCGCTGGGCCATCAACGTGGGGATCGCATACAGCTCGACGACGGGGAACCCGGCCACGAAGCGCGGTGCCAACGGTGCCGTCCCCAACGACACCGGGACGTTGTAGGCGCGACGATTCAGACTCCGGAAGGCCCGCGAACTGAACTCCGGGAACGGCACCACCCCGAGTTCGGGCAGCAGGGGCCGCGGCCCCATCGACAGGCGACGCGACGAATGCGAGAACCGGTTGGCCAGACCGGCCACCTGGGCCAGACGGACCGCGGGATTGTCTTCTCCCACCGGAAGATCGGTGACAAAGCTGGGCTTTCCGACGGTCACCCAGCGAGCTTCGGCGTCCAACCGTCGTTCCACCGCGGGGTCGCGAGCCGACAACGGCAGCACCACCCGGACGGTGTCACCGGATTGCACCGACTCGTCGAACGACAACATCCATCGCCGCATCACACCGGTGAGCACGGCGAGCTCCACGTCGTTGACCGTGCACTCGTAGCGCTCCGCGATCTTCGCGCACCCGCGCCGCGGGATCGACGCCACCGCGAAAGCTCGCGTGGACGTCGTCGCATTGTTCAGCGGACTCTGCGGCGCAGAATCGGTGAGTTGCTGGACGACGCTGCCCGCCCGACGCAGAACCCCTTCCGCGGTCGACCGCAGATCCGACACGATCGCGTTGCCGTGCATCACCGAGTCGACGAGATCACCGGGACGCGACAGCGCATCGGCGAGCGCACCGAGTGCCAAGGTCGTGGCGCCCGGCGGCGCCCCGGGCATCCAGATCTCCTCCGCCAACGGTTCGCTGTGACGGGACTCGTCGGTGATGACCTCACTGATCTCCAACTGGGCCTCTCCGTCGACGAGGCAGCGATGGGTCTTGGTGAGGATCGCCAACTTGCCGTCGGGCAGCCCCTCGATCAGATACATCTCCCACAGCGGCCGGGTCCGATCCAGCGGACGCGACATCACCCGGGCGATCAGGTCTTGCAACTGCGCGGTGTCGCCCGGTCGGGGTAGCCCGGAACGCCGGATGTGGAAGTTGATGTCGAAGTCGGGATCGTCCACCCAGACCGGCCGGGCGAGTCCGAGCGTGACCTCACGGACGATCTGCCGGTACCGCGGCACCAGTTGCAGCCGGTTCTCCACCAGCGCCACCAGACGCTGGTAGTCCAGCCCCGACGATGCGGACCCGTTGTCGGCGGCGGACCCTCGAGACGGTGCCTCACGAGCCGGTGCCCCACGAGATGATGCCGACGCCGCCTTGGTGCTGCGCTTCCCGGCGTCTCGTCGCACGCCCTCCGGGTCGACGATGAGCACGGCACCGAGGTGCGTGGTGGCGCTCGAGTCGTCCAGGAAGTAGAACATCGCGTCACGCGGGGACAGTCGATTCACCACGTCAACGACTCTAATGGCAGCGACGCCATCTATCCGGACTGTCGACACCGCGACGGGTCCCTTGGCCGGGCTTCGGCGCCCGAACGGGCACGTGAGCACCGCGACGCCACCTCAGGCGACACTGAAAGCAACCAATTGCCAACGATATTCGACAGTCCGAGCCAACCCCGCTCGGCGCCCGCCCGGGACCGAGCGAACCCGACGCGGCAGCTGTTCGATCCGGCCGGCAAAAGCCCGGACGCGCTCACCTCGTCGGTAGGTACCGAAGACCTCGGCCGCACCCGGCCCCCACATCTGGATGTGTACCCGACGCAACGACGCAGAATTGTCGCGTCCCGTAGACGCCGACGACGGGCCCGACCGCGCCTGGCCGGAGGCGCGCGCCAGGACCGAGATCTGATCGAACAGCCCCGCGGCGAGGGCTGGCTCGAGCTGATTGACGTTGCGGCGGCGGTCGAGCACCTCGAGGAGCAGGGTGAGAGTGCCGATGGCGAACCGTCGCGCATCGACGGTCGCCCGTTCCAACGCCGCAGCGCGACGAGCACGGACCGCAACGTCCGCAGCCCGATCTGCCGACTCGGTGGCCCGGTCACGGCAGGCCGTCCTCGGATCGACGGCCACACCGGCCGGTCGTGACGTGTCCGCGACGAGCGCCCGCGGTTCATACGGTGGGGCCGGGCGGATCAGAACTCGAGGCGTCTCCATGAGTATCGGACGCAGCGCAACCGCATCTGGTTCCACCGATCCGACGATTCACCCCGCCTACGGGCCGTGGTCGGGCTCAGCGACGACGCTTCTTCGACTTCGGCGGCTTCGCGCGGTCACCCTTCGCGGTCTCACGGGCGGCCGCACGACGCTCCCGACGGGACGCCGACACGAGGCTCGGGTCGTCGTGTTCCTCTTCCTCGGAATGCGACTGGGTGCCACCGCCCTCGGCGGGTCCCGAGTAGGTCATCGGCACCTCGGGCTGCTCGACGCCCACCGCTCGCAGGGCGGCCGGGGCCTCCTGACGGGGTTCGGGTGTCGGTGCCGGGGCCGGCGCGTCGGCGACCGCGGAGGCGACCTGCGCCAGCGACGGGACCGGCGGCGGGGCGGGAGCCGCGGCCTCGGTCTGCACCTGCACGTTGTAGAGGAAACCGAGCGCCTCCTCCTTCAGGCCGTCGAGCATGCCGTGGAACATGTCGAAGCCCTCGCGCTGGTACTCCACCACCGGGTCACGCTGCGCCATCGACCGCAGGTGGATGCCCTCACGCAGGTAGTCCATCTCGTAGAGGTGGTCCTGCCACTTGCGGTCGAGGACGGTCAGCAGGATGGAGCGTTCGAGCTGGCGCATCGCGCCCTCGCCCGCGATGCCCTCGATCTCCGTCTCGCGGTTCTCGTAGGCCTGGTGGGCGTCGGCGATGAGGGTTTCCTTCAACTCCTCTGCCGTGATGTCGTCGCGTTCGCCGAACTCGTTCTCCCCGACGACCTGCTTGGCGTCGAGTTCGATCGGGTACAGACTGCGCAACGCAGTCCACAGCTCGTCGAGGTCCCAGTCCTCGGCATAGCCCTCGGCGGTCGCACCCTCCACGTAGGCGCCGACGACGTCGTCGATCATCGTCTGCACCTGCTGGCCGATGTCCTCGCCCTCGAGGATGGTGCGGCGCTCGGCGTAGATGACCTTGCGCTGCTCGTTCATCACCTCGTCGTACTTCAGGACGTTCTTGCGGACCTCGAAGTTCTGCTGCTCGACCTGCGTCTGCGCACTGCGGATGGCCTTGGTGACCATCTTCGCCTCGATCGGCACGTCGTCGGGCAGGTTGACGCGGTTCATGATCGTCTCGAGTGCGGCGCCGTTGAACCGTCGCATGAGTTCGTCGCCGAGTGAGAGGTAGAACCTCGACTCGCCCGGGTCGCCCTGGCGGCCCGAACGGCCGCGCAGCTGGTTGTCGATACGCCGTGACTCGTGACGCTCGGTGCCCAGCACATAGAGTCCGCCTGCCGCCTTGACCGCCTCGGCCTCCTCGGCGGCGGCATTGCGGGCGGTCTCGATGGCCTCCGGCCAGGCGGCCTCGTATTCGTCGGGGGTGTTCACCGGGTCAAGACCGGCCTTGCGCAGGCGGGTGTCGGCGATGATGTCCGGATTACCGCCCAGCACGACGTCGGTGCCACGACCGGCCATATTGGTGGCCACCGTGACCGCACCCGTCCGGCCCGCCTCGGCGATGATCTGGGCTTCCTGCTCGTGGAACTTCGCGTTCAGCACGCTGTGCGGGATGTTCCGCTTCGTGAGCTGGCGCGACAAGTACTCGGAGCGCTCCACGCTGGTGGTACCGATCAGGACCGGCTGGCCCTTCTCGTGCGACTCGGTGATGTCGTCGACGACGGCGTCGAACTTCGCCTCTTCGGTCTTGTAGATCAGGTCGACCTGGTCCTTACGGACCATAGGGCGGTTCGTCGGGATCGGCAGCACACCGAGCTTGTAGATCTGATCGAACTCCGCGGCCTCGGTCTCGGCCGTACCGGTCATACCCGCGAGCTTGTCGTACATACGGAAGTAGTTCTGCAGCGTGATCGTGGCCAGCGTCTGGTTCTCGGCCTTGATCTCGACATGCTCCTTGGCCTCGATCGCCTGGTGCAGGCCCTCGTTGAAGCGACGCCCGTCGAGCACACGACCGGTGAACTCGTCGACGATCAGGACCTCACCGTTGCGGACGATGTAGTCCTTGTCGCGGTGGAAGAGTTCTTTCACCTTGATCGAGTTGTTGAGGTAGCTGACCAGCGGCGAGTTCGCGGCCTCGTACAGATTGTCGATCCCGAGCTGGTCTTCGACGAACTCGACGCCCGCCTCGTGCACGCCGATCGTCTTCTTCTTGATGTCGACCTCGTAGTGCACGTCTCGCTCGAGCAGCGGCGCGATGCGCGCGAACTCCGTGTACCACTTGCTCGAGCCCTCGGCGGGGCCGGAGATGATCAGCGGTGTGCGCGCCTCGTCGATGAGGATGGAGTCGACCTCGTCGACGATGGCGAAGTGATGGCCGCGCTGCACCAGATCGTTGAGATCGTGCGCCATGTTGTCGCGCAGGTAGTCGAACCCGAACTCGTTGTTGGTGCCGTAGGTGACGTCGGCGGCATACGCCTGCCGACGCTGGTCGGAGTTCATCCCGGTGAGGATGACCGCGGTGTCGAGACCGAGGAAGCGGTGCACGCGGCCCATCCACTCGGAGTCACGTTTGGCCAGGTAGTCGTTGACGGTGACGACGTGCACACCCCCACCGGACAACGCGTTGAGGTACGCCGGCAGCACACAGGTGAGGGTCTTGCCCTCACCGGTCTTCATCTCGGCGATGTTGCCGTAGTGCAGTGCGGCACCGCCCATGATCTGGACGTGGAAGTGCTTCTGCTCGAGCACACGCCATGCGGCCTCGCGGGCGACGGCGAACGCCTCCGGAAGCAGTTCGTCGAGGGACGCACCGTCGGTGTAGCGCTCCTTGAACTCGTCGGTCTTGGCGCGCAGTTCGGCGTCGGTCAGGTCCTCTACGTCACCGGACAGTCCTTCGACATGCGATGCGATGGCATCGAGTCGTTTGACCATCCGGCCTTCACCAACGCGCAGCAGCTTGTTCAGCACCGTTGATCGAGTCCCTCACTCATGTCGGCAACACACGAAATCCGGCCTGCATCTGAAGTACAGGCCGGATCCCATGGTACTCAGGTCGCCTGGGTGGCACCTGAGCGCATCACGCCAGACGGATCAATCCGTAGTCGAAGGCGTGGCGCCGGTAGACCACCGAGGGCTTGTCGCTCTCCTTGTCGTGGAACAGGAAGAAGTCGTGTCCGACCAGTTCCATCTCGTAGAGCGCGTCGTCGACCGACATCGGCACCGCCTCGTGCTCCTTCACACGCGCGATCCGGCCCGGTTCGTGATCCTCCACACCGTCGTCCCAGGTGCGCTCGGTGGAGCCGGAGTTGTCGGCTTCGAGCGGGCCGCGTAATTGGTTGTCGCGCAACGGAGGTGCGCCGATCTCGGTGGCCTCGGCGACCGAGATGGGACGCCGGTTGCCGTACGACACCCGACGACGGTTCTTGACCCTGCGCAGGCGCGCCTCGAGCTTGTCGAGGGCGGCCTCGAGCGCCGCGTAGAAATTCTCCCCACACGCCTGGGCACGGACCTTGGGCCCCTTGCCTATCGCGGTGATCTCCACCTGTTGACACAACTTGGACTGCCGACGATTGCGTTCGTGATTCAGCTCGACGTCGAAACGGAAGATGGCGGGGTCGAACCGCTCGAGTCGGGCGAGCTTGTCGCCGACGTATATGCGGTAATGGTCGGGGATCTCGACGTTACGGCCGCTGAAATCGATCTTGGCATTCGGTTGCGCCGGTTCGGCAGTCTCGTCGGCGCCGGGGGGACGGACGAAGGCGAATTTCGGATCGAACGCCTCGTCGTCCGCGGAGTTGCGTGTGGTGTCGGAGTCTCGCGGCGCGTCTGGGACGCGCGGGTCGCCGACCTTGGATTCGCGGTGGCCTTTCCGATGGATGACTGTTGACATATACAACTACCTCCTCCTGATGGTTCCCGGTCCTCCACGCGCGCCGGTGGCCGCAGGATCTGCCCACCCGGAATGGCGACATGCTGTCGCTGTGGGGCGTCAACCGCGAGATGCATCCGCATCACATGCCCGTCGTGGTCGCCGCTGGACCCCGGTTGTGGGATGGGCATTGCAGTGACGTGTCAGATCTGTTGTCGCACCGACGAATTCGTCGTAGGCCCGGAAATCGTGGCCGTGCCAGCCGACGGCTGACACCCAAGGACAGGGGCCTCACCTCCTCACCAGAAGCCGGCGGCAACCTGTTATGCCTCCGACGGTAGCCGGAAGTTTCCGAACAGGCCACGTTTCCACGCAACGTGGTGTGGATCCGCATCGATCGAGGGCGCCGTCGGGCTCCCGGCATCGGAGACCGGAACGGATGAGCTGGGCGAACACTCGGTGTGCACAACCCGCGATCATCCCCAGATTCGTCCGATGTGGCCGAAAACACCGGAGTCGACCGACGCCGGTGGCACCCTCGGCGAGGTGAGTCCGCATCCGAGGACGACCCGCATCGTCAGCCGGGTACACGAGGTCGCCCGATCGGGGTCGGATCTCGTCGTCCCGATCGTGTGTGGTGGATGCGCGGCACCGGGTATCGCATGGTGCGGCGACTGTGCGCAGGCGCTCTGCGACGACCCGATCGCTGTGCGCCCGCGCGTGGACGTCGGCGCCGCGGTGTGGGCGCTCGGCCCCTACCGCGGACCCCGTCGGGCGGCACTGATCGAGGCCAAGGAGCACGGTCGACGAGATCTACACAGGCCACTCGGCCGCGCGCTGGCACGCGGCATCGCCACACTCGCGCGCTGGGGAGAACTACCCGACGCCGAGGCGCTGCGTCTCGTCCCGGCCCCCACCCGCCGTTCCTCGGCGCGGCGGCGGGGCGGCGATCCGGTCACCGCGATGGCGCGGGCCGCCGCCGGATGCCTCGGGCCGCAGGTCACCGTGTCGCCGACACTGGTCACGTCGGGTAGCGCACGCGACTCGTCCGGGCTCGATGCCCGACAGCGGGTACACAATCTGGCCGGTGCGGTTCGGATGTGCGTTCGCCCCGATCAGGCGCGCCGAGTACTGGCCGGATCCACCGTCGTGCTCGTCGACGACATCCTCACCACCGGTGCGACCGCATCCGAATCGATCCGCGTCCTCACCGCGCACGGCATCGTGGTGCACGCCGTCGTCGTGGTGGCCGCCGCGTGACACGACCCCACGGCGGATGGACGGCACATGTCGTCGGCGCAGGTCACGGAAGGATCGGGATGGTGCCGGGCGTCATCGCCGGTTCCACCTCGGTCCAGTACTGGTCGGGCTGACCGTTGTTGCTGCCGAGTCGCAGCACTCCGCGCGTGTCACCGACGTAGACGGTGGACTGATTCGCCACCACGGCGCGCACCGGCGGGGACAGGTTCCCGCTGAGCAGGCCGACCGCCGGGGTCCCGTTGATCGACAGCTGCACCACCGGCGACTCCACGGCGTCACGCGCCACCATCAGTGTCGTCGGCGACGCCCAGTCCAACGACAGGGCGCGGTTACCGATGTTGTAGGCGGCGACCCGCGGACTCGACAGCGCCACACCGCCTTCCGCGTTCGTCGTCACCACCGCGAGGACGACCTGACCGCCGACGATCAGCGCCACCCGTACACCGTCCGGTGACACCTGCAGCTCGCTGATCGGGCCACCGGCCACGGTGCCGATCGACGACGCGTCGACCGTGGTCAACCGGTCCGCGCCGGCCGCCTCGTCGTGCGCCCACTGCACGGGTTTGCCATCGACGACCGCCCACACCGAATCCGCGTCCGCGCCGAAGGAGGGTCGGGTGATCGACACACCGGACATGACGCTGCCCGCGATCGAGCCGTACGGCCCGATGGTGAGGTCGAAGCGTGGCCCCGCGCCTCGTCGGGCCAGCACCGCCGCCGCGCGTGAACCGTCGGCGGAGATGGCGGCCGACCGTACGTCGCGACCCGATCCCAGGGGCCCCTCGACGGGGACGGTGCCGGAGTCGGTGACCTTGAGCAGGGCACCGTCTTTGATGACGTTGAGGCCGACGTCCGTCGTCGGCGCGGCGTTGGGATCGAACGACTTGACGTCGGCGGTCTGCCAGCCGGACGAGCGTTCCTCGATGAGAGGCGCACCGTCGGCGTTGATCACATAGGGGCCCCCGATGTCGGCGGCGTCGAGGGTCCAGATGATCTGCGCCGCGATGGTCGTCCGATCGCGCACCGACACCGACCCGATCCCGGTGAGCTCGATGCGCACACCCCCACCGGCCAGCGGTGAGACCGGTCCGTGCAGTGCCGCGCCGTTCGGGAACCCGCTGTCGACCGAACCGTCGAGGTCGGAGGCCGGTCCGCCGATCATGTGATTGAGCAGGATCGTCGGCTCGGTCGCCTGACCCGAGTAGAGCCACCGCGGGTCGGGAACCAACCGCTGCCGGTTGCGGTCGGTGAAGTAGAGCGTGACCGCACGGTAGGCGGCGTCGAACTGGCTGCGGTCGATCATCGTGCCGTTGGGCAGCGGACCGTCGATCCGCCACTCGTCGCCGACCCGGACGAGCGAGAGCGTGGTCTCCACCCGTCCGGTGGCCGGCAACAGTTGTCCGTCGGACTTCAATGTCCCCACGTTGTCGCCGATGAGGCGCAACCGCACGGCGTCTTCGCTGCGTTGGTCGACGAAGACGTTGATCTCGTCGACGACGAGCATGTCGCCGCGATCATCCCACTGCTCCGAGGACGCACTTGTCAGGAAGCGTCGTGCGGCGCCGTGACCGGCGTCCGGATCGGCGGTCGCCTTGAGGAAGGCACGCACCAACGATTCCGGGTCCATGTCGGGCTGCGGTACCGGCACGGCGTTGGTCGGCGCCTGCCGGGCGAACGAGGTGATCGGCTGCGGAGACGAACTGTCCGGGATCGAACCGCAGGCCGCGGCCAGCAACGCCACCACGAGCAGCACGGCGCACACGGGCCATCGTCGGCGCCGAACGAGGTCAGCCGGTGACACCGCCACCTCCCCCGGTCGGATCGGCATCGGCCGATGGTGTCGCGCCGCCGTCGTCGGTCACGTCACTCTCGGGGTCGGTCTTGATGGCCGCCGCCTTCGCCGACGACGATCGCGTCGCGACGCTGGAGGTTCCGGTCCGGGCCACGGTCCCACCCACCGGCTTCAACGGCAGCGGACTGCCCAGCACCTTGTGCCCACGCACCAGAGGCAAGGTCAGCCGGAACGACGCACCCTTGCCCGGCTCTCCCCAGGCCTCGAGCCGCCCCTGGTGCAGACGGGCGTCCTCGATGCTGATCGCGAGGCCGAGTCCGGTGCCACCCGATCGACGGAAGCGCGACGGATCGGACCGCCAGAACCGGTTGAACACGAGTTTCTCTTCCCCCGGACGCAATCCGATGCCCTGATCACGGACGGTGATGGCCACGGCGTCGCCGTCGGATCGCATGGTCAGCGTGACCGGTCGGCGTTCGCCGTGGTCGATGGCGTTGGCCAGTAGGTTGCGCAGGATGCGCTCGACCCGTCGGGGGTCGATCTCGGCGATGACCGGCTCGGCGGGCAGATCGAGGACGAGCTCGGTTCCGGTCTCCTCGGCCAGATGGGTGACGGTGGCCAGCGCACCGTCGATCGGGATGGCCATGTCCATCCGTTCGGCGGCGAGTTCGGCCATACCGGCATCGTGACGGGAGATCTCGAGGAGTTCGTTGAGCAGGGTCTCGAAGCGGTCGAGCTCCTTGTCGAGCAGCTCGACGGACCGCTTGCGTACCGGGTCCAGCTCGTCGCGCCCCTCGTAGAGGACGTCGCTGGCCATCCGTACGGTCGTCAGCGGCGTACGCAGTTCGTGACTCACGTCCGAGGTGAACTGGCGTTGCAGACCGCCGAACTCCTCGAGGTGGGTGATCTGTTTGGACAGACTCTCGGCCATGTCGTTGAACGACATGGCCAGTCGGGCCATGTCGTCCTCGCCGCGTACCGGCATCCGTTCCTTGAGCCTGCCGTCGGCGAAGCGAACCGCGATACGTGAAGCCGAGCGCACCGGCAGCACGACCTGCCGCGACACCAGCCAGGCGATCGCGGCCAGCAATCCCAGCAGGACGACGCCGCCGGTGACCAGGGTGCCGCGCACCAGATCGACGGTGTTCTGCTCACTCGTCAGCGGGAACACCAGGTACACCTCGAGACCGGGCACCGAAGCGTTGGTGGGGCTGCCGACGATCAACGCGGGCTCCTGCCCGCCGTTCGACGTCGGGATCGACGAGTACTGGTAGGCGACCTGACCGCCCTCGACCATGTTGCGCAGCGTCGTCGGGATCTCGGTCACCGGGCCGACCCCGCTGTCGCTGCCGTCGTCACCGGTCCCCGGAACCAGCAGCACGGTGTCGAAGGTGCCGACGGTGCCGGACTCGCTGGAGTCGACATCGCGGTCGGTCAGCAGCGAACGCGTCTGACGCAACCGGTTCTGCACCGACATGTTGGAGTCGTTGCTGGACAGGTCGCGCTCGACGGAGACGCGCGCGCGTTCGACCTCCTCGGTGGCGGCCGCGAGCTTCACGTCGAGAAGACGATCGGTGATCTGGCTGATGAGCACGAACTCCAGGATCAAGATCACCACGAAGGACAACAGCAACGTCGAGACGACGACCCGCAGCTGCAGGGAACGACGCCACAGACGCCCGAAGGCGCGGCCGATCCCGGTTGCAGCGCGGCTGATCCGTCCGAAGGTGCTGTTGACGCGACGACGTGGCCTGCCGATCACGGCGGTCCGGCCTTGTAGCCGACCCCCCTCACTGTGAGCACCACTTCGGGATTCTCCGGGTCGGTCTCGACCTTGGCTCGCAGACGCTGGACGTGCACGTTGACGAGTCTAGTGTCCGCGGGATGCCGGTAGCCCCACACCTGTTCCAGGAGCACATCACGGGTGAAGACCTGACGGGGTTTGCGGGCCAGCGCGACCAGCAGGTCGAACTCCAGCGGCGTCAACGAGATGGGCACACCGTCGCGGGTGACCTTGTGGGCCGGGACGTCGATCTCGACCGGCCCGATGGACAACAGTTCGGCGGGTTCCTCGTCGGTGCGGCGCAGCCGGGCCCGTACGCGCGCGACGAGTTCCTTCGGTTTGAAGGGTTTGACCATGTAGTCGTCGGCGCCCGACTCCAGACCGAGGACCACGTCGACCGTGTCGGATTTGGCGGTCAGCATCACGATGGGGACGCCGGAGTCGGCGCGCAGTACGCGGCACACGTCGATCCCGTTCATCCCGGGCAGCATCAGGTCGAGCAGCACCAGATCAGGACGGATCTCGCGTACGGCGGTGAGCGCCTGCGTGCCGTCGCCCACCACGAACGGTTCGAATCCCTCGCCTCGCAGCACGATCGTCAGCATCTCGGCGAGTGCGGCGTCGTCGTCGACGACGAGAATGCGAGGCTTCATGTTCCAATGGTGACACTTTCGTGACCAAAGCGTGGAGACGACGCGCCGAACCCCGTGGCGACGCGCCCGGATCACCCGGTCGTCGCTCGTCGACGCAGGCCACTACCATCGCCCGCGTGGGCCAACTCATAGCGGTCGAGGGACTCGACGGTGCAGGCAAGAACACCCTGGTGACCGCTCTGGTCGACCGGTGGCGCGAACACGGGCTGACGGTGTGGACGATGACCTTTCCCCGGTATGGGCAGTCGGTGACGGCCGATCTCGCCGCCGAGGCCCTGCACGGACAGCATGGGGATCTGCGTGAGAGTGTGTACGCGATGGCCTTGTTGTTCGCGCTCGATCGATCCGACGCCGGCGACCAGATCCGTACTGCCGTCGGCGATCACGACATCGTGCTGCTCGACCGGTACGTCGCGTCGAATGCCGCCTACAACGCCGCCCGTCTGGGTCAGGACGCCGCAGGCGACGTGGTGGGCTGGGTGGCCGATCTCGAGTTCGGACGCTTCGGTCTGCCGGTCCCCGACCGTCACGTGCTCTTGGGTGTGCCCGCGCAGGTCGCCATGGACCGGGCTGCCCGACGGGCGGCGACCGACGCCGACCGGCCACAGGACCTCTACGAGCGCGACCACGATCTGCAGTACCGCGTGGACGATGTCTATCGTCAACTGGCCCAATCGAATTGGATGTCGCCGTGGACGCAGACCACGGATGGGGACGTGACCGAGCTGGCCGAGAGTCTGTCGAACGGATGATGCCGGTCGCGATGTTCGGCGCCGATCCACCTGCGGTTTCGCTAACCTGGAATTCAGGCCCCCGCGTGGGAAGGAACAGCGCATGAACCACCATGCACCGTCGGGAGGTGTTCCTCCGTATCCACCTGGGCCGCACGGCCCACAGCCACCGCAGCCCGGGCCCTATCCGTATCAGGTCGGACCGCCCGTCGGGCATCCCGGCGGCCCGGTGTTGCCCCCTTATCCGCCCCCGCGTCCGCCGAGTCGTCACCGCGGTTCGATCGCCGCCGTCGTCATCGGTGTCGTCGCCGTCCTCGCGGTGTCCGCGCTGTTGCTCACCGTGATGGTCAACGGCACGAGTTCGTCGGATGACCGTGTCGCCGACCCGGCACCCGGTGTGCCGACGATGCCTGCCGTGCCGCTGCCGCAGGCGCCCGGCGACGGCGATCCGGCTCCGAGCCCGGTGGAGATGACCGCGTTGCGGACTGCGATGCAGGCCTTCGTCGATGCGGTGAACTCACGTAACGTGCCCCGCATCCAGGCGGCCGTCTGTAGCGCGGTCCGCCCGCAGGTGACCGCCCCCCTCGACATCATCGGCAACGTCGTCCTCGAGGATCTCACCGAGGTGTCGGTGACCGGCGACTCGGCGGAATCGACGGTGAGCACGCACCTCGAACTCGGGAATCAGCGCTCGACGTCGAAGATGAACGAGGAGATCTTCACCCGCGAGAGCGGCACCTGGTTCGTCTGCCCCGGAGCCCAGCCCGACATGCCCGCCTGACAGTCCGCCCGCACCGCGGTGCTCCCCCGCCGCCGCACACGCGCCCAGCTCCCCTCGCTCCCCCAGCCTGGCGCCATACCTCCCCAGGCCCCAGCATGGCGGCCGAGAGCAACCGAAAAATCACCGACAGCACCCTCATCCCAAACAGCACCCAGAGTCCCTCACGGAACTCTGGGTGCTGTCGGTGATTTTTCGGTTGCTCTCGGCACGAAACGCCCCAAGCCGCGACCACCTCAACGCCGGGCCACCTCGAGGCCCGAGCCCCACTCAGTAGCGGTAGTGCTCCGGCTTGAACGGCCCTTCGACGTCGACGTTGATGTACTCGGCCTGGTCCTTGGTGAGCTTGGTCAGTGTGCCGCCGAGCGCTTCGACGTGGATGCGTGCGACCTTCTCGTCGAGGTGCTTGGGCAGCCGGTAGACCTCGTTGTCGTACTCGTCGCTCTTGGTCCACAGTTCGATCTGCGCGATGACCTGGTTGGAGAAGCTGTTGCTCATCACGAACGACGGATGCCCGGTGGCGTTGCCGAGGTTGAGCAGTCGTCCCTCGCTGAGCACGATGATCGAGTTCCCGTTGGTGAACACCCACTGGTCGACCTGCGGTTTGATGTTGATTCGCTTGGCGCCGGAACGCTCGAGGCCGGCCATGTCGATCTCGTTGTCGAAGTGGCCGATGTTGCCGAGGATGGCCTGGTTCTTCATCCGCTCCATGTGCGCGAAGCTGATGATGTCCTTGTTGCCGGTGGCGGTGATGATGATGTCGGCCTGTCCGATGGCTTCGTCGACGGTCACGACGTCGAAGCCGTCCATCAGTGCCTGCAGCGCGTTGATCGGGTCGATCTCGGTGACCTGCACCCGCGCACCCTGACCTGCCAGCGACTCGGCACAGCCCTTGCCGACGTCTCCGTAACCGCAGATGAGTACCTTTTTACCGCCGATGAGGACGTCGGTGCCGCGGTTGATGCCGTCGATCAGCGAGTGGCGGGTGCCGTACTTGTTGTCGAACTTGCTCTTGGTGACGGAGTCGTTGACGTTGATGGCCGGGAATGTGAGTTCGCCTGCGGCCGCGAACTGGTACAGGCGCAGGACACCGGTGGTGGTCTCCTCGGTGACGCCCTGTACCGATTCGGCGATGGTGGTCCACTTGGTCTTGTCGGCGGCGATGCTCTTGCGCAGCAACCCCAGGAACACCTTGTACTCGGCGGGGTGGTCCTCGTCGTCCGGCGGCACCACGCCTGCCTTCTCGAATTCGGCGCCACGCAGGACCAGCATGGTCGCGTCACCACCGTCGTCGAGGATCATGTTGGCGGGCTCCTCGGGCCAGGTCAGCATCTGCTCGGCGGCCCACCAGTACTCCTCCAGGGTCTCGCCCTTCCAGGCGAAGACCGGCACACCCTTGGGCTCGTCCGGCGTTCCGTGCGGGCCGACGACGATGGCCGCCGCGGCGTGATCCTGCGTCGAGAAGATGTTGCACGAGGCCCAGCGCACCTGCGCTCCGAGCGCGACGAGCGTCTCGATGAGCACGGCGGTCTGCACGGTCATGTGCAGCGAACCCGAGATGCGAGCGCCCTTGAGCGGCAGCACTTCGGCGTATTCGCGGCGCAGCGCCATCAGGCCGGGCATCTCGTGCTCGGCGAGTTCGATCTCTTTGCGGCCGAAGTCCGCGAGGGACAGGTCGGCGACCTTGAAATCGATCCCGTTTTTCGTATCGGCCGTGGGCGCCGAATCAGCCACCGTGGTCATCTGGTCCCCTTTGTCGTTTCTGGTCGAACGTGCAGGTGCCTGCGGCACCCGGTGGAGTACACCGTCGGACGGTGAAATGCTTCGACTCAGGCTATCGAACCGGGCTGTGACGAATGCGGCAGGGACGACTCCCGCGGGGACACGCTCAGCTTCCGGAGTCACCTGCCGGCTGTTCCGGGGCGGGCACCTCGCCGCGCTCACGTTTCCCGACCATCGAATGACGTTGGCTGTAGAGGAAGTAGATGGCCACGCCGATCACCATCCACGCGACGAACCGGCCCCAGGTGAGAGCGGAGAGGTTCAGCATCAGCCAGACGCACGCGATGATCGCCAGTACCGGGATGATCGGGCCACCGGGCACGGTGAAGCCGCGCTGGAGGTCGGGTCTCGTGCGCCGCAGCACCATGACCCCGCCCGCCACGACGACGAAGGCGAACAGTGTGCCGACGTTGACCATCTCCTCGAGCTTGTCGATCGGGAAGAATCCCGCGACCACCGCGACGACGACGCCGATCAGTACGGTCAGCCGCGCGGGTGTGCCGAATCGGGGGCTGGTCTTCGACAGCCCGCGCGGCAGCAGCCCGTCGCGACACATCGCGAACAGCACCCGCGACTGGCCGAGCATCAGCACCATCACCACCGTGGTGAGGCCGGCCAGCGCTCCGATGGCGATCACCTTCTCGGCCCAGGTGACGTCGTTGAGTGCGAACGCGTCTGCGAGGTTCATGGCGCTGCCGTCCTCGGGTGTGGCGAGTTGGCGGTAGTTCACCATCCCGGTCACCACGACGGTGACGAGCACGTAGAGCACGGTGACGATCAGCAGCGAACCGAGGATGCCGCGCGGCACGTCACGCTTCGGGTTGCGTGTTTCCTCGGCCGTCGTCGCGACGACGTCGAAGCCGATGAACGCGAAGAACACGATCGAGGCCGCGGCGAGTACGCCGTACCAGCCGTATGAGCTGTCGCCGCCACCGGTGATCAGCGAGAAGAGTGTGGAATCCAGCGATTTCTCCGAGTCGGCCCCGTGTTCGGCGGGCGGCACGAACGGCGTGTAGTTGGCGGACTTGATGTAGAAGAATCCGACGACGATGACGAGCAGGACGACCGCGACCTTGATGGTGGTGATCACTGCGCTGACACGTGACGACAGCTTGGTCCCGAGGACCAGGATGGTGCAGACGATCGCCACGATCACGACCGCGCCCCAGTCGATGTCGTGCCCGGCCACCGTGACCGTGCCACCGGCGAAACCGAACACGCTGCCCAGGTAACTCGACCAGCCCTTGGCCACCACGGCGGCGCCGACCGCGAACTCGAGGATGAGATCCCACCCCAGAATCCACGCGAGGAACTCACCGAAGGTGGCATAGCCGAAGGTGTAGGCCGATCCGGCGACCGGAACGGTGGAGGCGAACTCGGCGTAGCAGAGCGCGGCCAGCGCGCAGGCGACCGCGGCCATCACGAACGACAGCGAGATCGCCGGGCCCGCTTTGTCACCGGCGATCGAGGCGGTGATGGTGAAGATGCCCGCACCGATGACGACGGAGACACCGAAGACGATGAGGTCCCACCACGAGAGCTCCTTGCGGAGGCCGTGGCCGGGTTCGTCGGTGTCGGCCATCGATTGCTCGATGGACTTCGTCCGGGTCAGTGGATTGGCCATGCGCGGACCTCCCTTGCCGAGCCGGCCGAGATCGCCGACCACGTCTCGTGACGAACGTCTGGTGAACCGATCCCCTACGCTAACCGACTCCCCATCCCGGTGCCGCTCATTCTCGGCACCGCCCGGACGTCATGTCGCGGCGGGATCGGGTGTGCTGTTCCCGCGGTCGATGTCGGGTTCGAGGTAGATGATCCGCGCCTGCGGCACCGCGGTCCGCGCCCGGGCCTCGGCCGCATCGATGGTCTGCGCGATGGCCGCGGCGTCGGCTCCGGGCGCGATGGCGATCTTGGCGGCCACGAGCATCTCCTCGGGGCCGAGATACTGCGTCTTCATGTGGATGACGCGGTCGACACCGTCGGATGCGAGGGCGCTGAGCAGTGCCTCTTCCTCGGCTTCGGTGGCGCCCTCACCGATCAGCAGACTGTTCATCTCGACGATCAGGATGATCGCGATGACCCCGAGCAGGACACCGATCGCGAGCGTGCCGATGCCGTCCCAGATGGCGTCTCCGGTCAGCATGGTCAGACCGACGCCTGCGAGCGCGAAGACCAGGCCCACCAGTGCGCCGGTATCCTCGAGCAGCACCACCGGCAACTCCGGTGACCGCGAGTTGCGGATGAACCGCCACCACGACGCATCGCCCTTGAGCGGCTTGGATTCCCGGTAGGCGGTCGCGAAGCTGTAGCTCTCCAGGCAGATGGCGACGAGCAGGATGACGACCGCGACGATCGGCGAGTCGAGGCCGTGGTCGGCATGCCCGATCTTCTCGATGCCCTCGTAGATCGCGAACATCGAACCGAGGGTGAAGATCACCAGCGCGACGATGAACGAATAGAAATACCGGTTGCGGCCGTATCCGAACGGGTGTAGTCGATCGGCCTTCTTGCCCGCCTGCCGCTGCCCGACCAGCAACAGCCCCTGGTTCGAGGTGTCGGCGACAGAGTGGACCGCCTCGGCGAGCATCGACGACGAACCCGTGATCGCGAAGCCGACGAACTTCGCAACCGCGATACCGGCATTCGCCGTCAGCGCCGCGAAGATCGCACGCTTGGAACCCTCAGCTGACACGTTTCGTCCCTCTCGTTGTCCGCGCGTGGCGACAACCGCGCGTGGCGACACTGCGCGACCGAATCATCCGATTCTGGTCAGGGCTGAGACTCTACTTGGCGCACACGTCCACGACGCGTCGTGTGGGAGCCACGATGTCGCCGGGAACCCGCCGCGCCGAGTGGCGGGCGGGTCCTCGGCGGCCACCGCGATCGGCGGTCGGCTACGCCCCGAAGGTCGCGCCCACCGCACGGTCGGTGCGAGCCATCGTGTCGGAGGCCTGCTCGACGCCGCGCCCGAGTCCGTGGAGATGGGTGCGCGCCTCGCCGAACAGTCGGTCCCAGTGCGCTTGTGCTGCCTGATAGGCCTGTGCGCCGTGCTGCGAGGTCCAGTTGTCGCCGAGCCTGGTGACCTCGCTCTTCAGTTGATGCGACAGCGATTCCAATGCCTGGAAATGGCGGTTGAGATCACCGGAGAGGGTGGCCAGACCGGCGAAGTCGTATTTGATGATGTCGGACATGGATGACTCCTGATGGTTGGGTGAGGGGTTCAGATCGTGAGTCCGCCGGAGGACGTGATCGCCGATGCGTTGCCCGCGTCGTGTTCGTCGTAGCCCCGGAAGCCGGTGGTCAATTGCGCCTCGATGTCGTTGAGGGCCGCCTGCAATTTCGCCGCGGTGACACTCCAGTCGTTCTGGGTCGCGTCGTAGGACCGCGAGGCCTGGCCGCTCCAGGTCGCCAGTCCCGACTGCGCGGAGTTCTGGACCTGCCGTAACACCGAATGCATCTGTTCGACGATCCCGCTGATCGTCTTCGACGACGCCTGTGCGGCGGCGACATCGAGGTTCAACCCTGACATGTGTGTTCCCTTCTGGGTGTCGGCATCGCGATGCGATACCTCGATGTCCGCGAATCGGACACCAGGACAATGGATGTCGCGACGGCACCGACGTCATCCGACCCGGCCACTCGAACCGGCCCCCGGGTCGATGTCGGGTGCCCGCGACTCCGTTTCGGCGGCGCCCATCACGGGCGGCACGACGTCGGGCACGTCTCCGACCATCTGATGGCCGTTGTCGGCACTCACCAGGTGGTCGCACATCTCGTGATGGTCAGGGGTCGCGGTGGCCGCCCGTGGACCACCGGGGCCGAGCGCGCCCATCGCGGCGGGCACCGCGCCCACCGGTGTGCTCGTCGGCCGGGCCGACGGCGCCTGTCCGGATGACGTCTCGGTGACCGTGCCTGCCGACGGTGTCATCGACCGGTCCAGCGGGGTCGGCTGGGCCATCGGCGTGGGCATCCGACTCGGCGTCGAGGCCGACGTCGAGACACCGAGCGCGCCGACCGCCGTCGACATCGTGGCGCCGACCCCACCGCAGGAACCGGGTGCCTCGGTCCCGGGCCGTCGGGCACCGACCGGCCCGTCGGCGCCGGATCCCGACGTTGCGGCGGTCGCCCCACCGTCCGTGCACGAACCGCGATCGACCTCCCGACCCGGCGGTCGTGTGGCCGACGCTGCGGCCTGCCCGCCTGGCATCGGCGACCGTGACGCGAGCCCGGCCATCGACGACACGAGCGGCGTCAGGCCCTCGAGAACCGTTCCGGCCGTCCCGAAGGGCGACACGCCGCTGGCGACCGGGGCGCCGGTGACCGGCACCGGCGCACCGTGGGCGGTCATGGCGGCGGTGGGCGCGAGCAGTCGAGCGCGTGTGGCGGCGACCGCGGCGGTCGCCTCGGCCAGTCCCTCGGCGGCGAACCCGACTGCGGCGCTTTGGCCCACAGGTGTCGCGATCAGCGGCAGGACCCCGGCGATCTTGCCGATGGTGGCCGCGACGATCCCCTGCACCGTGGCCAGTCCGGTACCGACGATGCCCACCGCGGCCTCGATGTCGATCGACATCGAGGCGCCCTGCGCGGACACGCTCGCGGTGTCGGCGGCGGTCTGCGCGGACCTGGCCCGGGCCGCGGTGGCGGACACACCCGTCCACACGTCGTCGAGCGCCCGCATCGCGGCCGCCCCCGTCGACATCGTCGACTCCAGAATCGTCGCCAGGCCCGCGAGGACCGTCGACGGGTCGATCCCGGCCGCGGTCAGGTCGCCACTGCCGAATCCGCCCAGCAGGTCCGTCAACGGCCGGACCAACATCCCGATGTCGATCTGCGGCAGCACCGGGAGCCCCGGCAATGGTGGCTCCGACGGCGGCGCCACCGGTAACGAGGGCAACCCGTGGTCGGCCAGCACATCGGCGACCGGACGATCGAGCATCGGCCCCACCGGCGAGGTCTCGAGCAGTTCTCGGACGGTCACCTCGCCGGGCGTCTGCGCCGGATGGCACCCGTCGCCGCGGACGGCCGGGGCCGTCATCGACGCGTCCGGATGGTCGCCGACGACGCCGCATCCTGTGCGGTGAACCCGGTCAGCCCCGCGACGGCAGCCGCCGCGGTCGCAGCGTGCACCGCCGCGAGCTCACCGACCCCGCGCACGTGATTGGCCTGCGCGACGATGGTCGCGGCCACGAAGTCCTGACCGATGAGCCCGAACGCGGGAACCAACGCCGCGATGGTGGCACCGGTGTCGATCGCCGCGGCAGCACCGAGTTCGGTCGCCATCGCCGCGTGGGTCGCGGCGTAACCCGCGACCGCGTCGGTCACCACCGTCACCGGCCCCGCCCCGGGACCGATATCCTTGATGTCCATGCTGTGACCTCCTGCCGCCACCTGCGCGACCCGCAACGGTGTCTCGGGCCCGATCGGTTGGGTCTTTGTTCGACGCGCGCCGGGCCGGTCCGGTTCCACCGACGATCCGATCGGGCATCCCCGACGGGCGGGGTCAGCCGTTCGACGGACCGGCGAAGGACTCGGTGAACTCCGCGGTGATCAGCGCTCGTCGCGCCAACGCGAGATGGGCAGCGGCCGTGGCCACCTCGACGATGCGTGGGCCCAGGTCGTCGTCGCATGCCCCGGGCGCCAACCACAACCCGGTCAGCGCCCCGACCCCGTCGACCTCGGCCGTCACCCGCTCATCGGGCGAGGTCTCACGCACCGAGATCGCCGCATAGCGCTCGGCCAGTGCCGACAACCGGTCCAGATGCGTCCGGGCGCGCGCCTCGAGTTCGTCCATCGCCCGACTCATCGGCGACCGGACACCGTGTGCAGCCACGACACCGGGACCTGCGCCGTCGCGTCGGCCAGGCATTCGACCCGGGCGAGATCGTCGGTCGTCGGCAGACGCAAGGCCTCGAGCACGTCGCGACCCGCACCGGACGCGGTCAACTGCTCGCGCAACCGGATTCCGGCCACCATCGATGCCTGCCGACACAAACCCAGGATCTCGGCCGCCAACGCCCCCTCGCCCAGAGACAGGGCCGATCGTTCGATGTGCACCGACACCGGCAATCCCTGCGTCGTGGTGACCACCGTGATCGTCCCTGATCGTGAGCGGACGGTCACCGTGTCCGTCGCCACCTCGGTCGCGCTGTCATCCGAATCAGCCGACATGGCCATTCCCTTCGCCGTCCGCGAGAACCAGACGTTGGACGCACCGCCCGACGAAACGGTTCCGTTTCCCGGCTCTCCGGCAACCTGATGTGGACAACCCTGCTGTGGGCAACCCTGCTGGGGGCAACCCTGCTGCGGTCTGCGCCGGGGCCATCGGCGATGCTGTGACGGTGACGAACACCGATGACGATTCCGCACGGGGCGCCCTCGACGGTGTCCGAGTCCTTGAGTTGGGCACGCTGATCGCCGGCCCGTTCGCCGGGCGACTCCTCGGCGACATGGGGGCCGAGATCATCAAGATCGAGGCGCCGGGTATGCCCGATCCGATCCGCACCTGGGGACAGGCCGAGCAGGACGGGGAACGCGCGTACTGGACCGTCCACGCGCGCAACAAGAAAGCCATCACACTCGATCTGCGAGCCGACGCCGGGCGCGAGGTGTTCCTGCAACTCGTGGACTCCGCCGACGTCATCGTCGAGAACTTCCGCCCCGGCACCCTCGAGCGCTGGGACATCGGCTATGACGTTCTGTCCGAACGCAATCCGGGCATCATCCTGGTGCGGGTGTCGGGTTACGGACAGACCGGCCCGGCGGCGTCGCGAGCCGGGTACGCGTCGGTCGCCGAGGCCGAGAGCGGCCTGCGCTATCTCAACGGTTATCCAGGTGAGGCCCCGCCGCGCCTTGCACTGTCGCTCGGCGACACGCTCGCCGGGATGTTCGCCGCGCAGGGTGCGCTCGCCGCGCTCTACCGACGCTCGGTCACCGGGCGCGGCCAGATCGTCGACACCGCGCTCACCGAGGCCTGTCTGGCGGTGCAGGAGTCGACCGTCGCCGACTACGACCTCGGCGGGGTGGTCCGGGGGCCGTCGGGCACTCGCCTCGACGGGATCGCGCCGTCGAATCTCTACCAGGCGGCCGACGGACTGCGTGTGGTCATCGCCGCCAATCAGGACACCGTGTTCCGACGTCTGTGCGCGGCGATGGACCAACCGGAACTGGCCACCGATCCACGGTTCGTCGACCATCACGCGCGTGGGGTGAACCAGGACGTCCTCGACGACATCATCGCCGACTGGGCCGGCCGCCACACCAGCGCCGAACTGATCGAGGTACTCGGCGCCGCCGGCGTGGTGGTGGGGCCGGTGAACACCGTGGCCGAAGTGGTGCGCGACCCGCAGATGATCGCGCGCGAGATGCTGGTGGCCCACCACGACGAGCGGCTCGGCCGTGATGTCCTGGGCCCGGGCATCGTGCCGAAGCTGTCGGCGACCCCGGGGCACGTGCAGTGGGCGGGACCGCCACGGCCCGGCTCGCACAACGACGAGATCTACCGCGGGCTGCTCGGCCTGAATGACGACCAGCTGTCCGCTCTGGACGAACAGGGCACGATTTGAGGACAAAAGCCCTGTTCAGAGCATTGTCGGCACCGTAGGCGCGCCCGAGCTCACCTTGCAGCGTGACACGACGTCTTCTGTAGACTCGACGGGACGCTCGTTTCACATCCATCGAGATCTACGAGAGATCCAAGGGGACGGTTCCGCATGACGTACGACAACTCCGGGAATGGGAACAATTCCGGTGTGCCGGCGCCTCCTCCGTGGCTTCAGTTCGCCGACCCGGATGCGCAAGAACGCCGCGAACCGACGCCGCCGCGCCAGGACGAGAACTCCTACCTGCCCGGGCCACCGCCAGGTGCCGGCCCGGCAGCCGCACAGTCGACACCCGCGGCGCCCGGCACCGAGCGGTCCCACCCCGCGCCGGCACCGGGGTCCGACGGTCCGACGGACCCGGATTCCGCGAGTGAAGCCGCCGACGCGGCAACCGAAACCATCGGCACCGACGCACCCGACCGTCCGCGCGGGCCGGAACGTGCCGATCTCGGCGACGGCTCCCCGGCCGGACCACCCGTGCCCCCACACGTTTCACCCCCGGGCGTGCCACAGGACCCGCGGCAAGGACCTCCTCCCGGACCGCGACCGTCCGGACCGCCACATCAGGCTCCACCGCCCCAGGGTCCGCCGCCGCATCAGGGACCGCCGCACGGCGCTGCTCCGTACGGACCGCCGCCCGGAGGACGACCGCCGGGCACACCACCGCAAGGTCCGCCGCCCGGCACATCGGGACAACCCACACCGGGGGCCGGGGCACCCCCACAGGGCACCCCTCCTCAGGGGCCACCTCCTCAGTGGCCACCGACCCAACAGCAGTACCCCCCAACCGATTCGGGGCCGTACACCCCAACGCAGATGCCGCCGTTCGCGCCGCAGTCGGGACCGCCCGGCCCCGGCATGGGACCGGATTCGCCCTACGGCGCACACCCGATGGGCCCTCAGGGCATGGGACAGCAGGGCTTCGGCGACCCCAACGCCGGTCCGGCCCTCGACGAGGTCGCGCTGATCCGCAAGGCCCGGCGTGCGCCGAGCCGCGGCTGGCGGCGGGCGGTGCACACCATCTCCGGCGGGACGATCAATCCCGGTGAGTCGCAAAGCGATGTCGAGTACAAGCAGCTCCTCGACCGCGTCCGACGTCCGGTGCACGGTGACTACCGCATCGCGGTGCTCTCCCTCAAGGGCGGTGTCGGCAAGACGACGACAACCGTCGGGCTCGGCTCGACGTTCGCCACGCTGCGCGGGGACCGTGTGATCGCGGTGGACGCCAATCCGGACCTCGGCACGCTCGCCCAACGTGTCCCGCTGCAGACGCGCTCCACCGTCCGCGACCTGTTGGCCGACCGCAACGTCTACCGGTACTCCGATGTCCGGGCGCACACGTCGCAAGCCCCAAGTCGCCTGGAAGTCCTTGCCTCCGAACGTGATCCGGCCCAGGCCGAGGCGTTCAGCGAGGAGGAGTACCGAGGTGTCATCCAGATCCTGCAGCGGTTCTACAACATCATCATCACCGACTGCGGCACCGGACTGAGCCACTCGGCGATGAACGGCGTCCTCGACCTGGCGAACTCGATCATCCTGGTCAGTTCGCCTGCCCTCGACGGCGCCCGCAGCGCAGGCGCCACCCTGGACTGGCTCGAGGCCCACGGGTTCGGACATCTCGTGTCGCGGGCCGTGGTGGTCCTGAGCTCGTCACGGCCCGGTTCGTCGACCATCGACACCGACCAGTTGGCGCAACACTTCCTCACCCGATGCCGTGCGGTGCACAAGATCCCGTTCGACGACCACCTCTCCGAGGGCGCCGACGTGGATCTGGATCTGCTCGGCAAGCAGGCCCGACGCGCCTTCGCCGAGTTGGCCGCCACGATCGCCGACGATTTCGGCAGCGAACCCAACCAGCGCGACGAGCGTTTCCGGTGAACACGCGGTAGCTCGTCCGATCACGGCTGCTGCGTACGAGGGCGCTGCGATCGCGCAGCACGCCGTCGGCGCACGAAATGCACCGCGAGCGGGATCACCACGGTGAACACCGAAGCCACGATGAACAGTTCGATGTGGTCGCGGATGATCGCCACCTGCCCCAACATGCTGCCGAGCAGGATGATGCCCGCCGCCCACGTCACACTGCCCAACACGCTGAACAGCGTGAACACCCGATAGGGCATACCCGTGAAGCCGGCCACCAAGGGGGTCAGGGTCCGCACGATGCCGATGAACCGGGCGAAGAACACCGTGAGCGCCCCGAACCGCTCGAAGTAGCGGTGGGTTCGCTCCAACGGTTCCGGACCGATCCAGCGCATCAGCCGTCCCTGGACCACACTCGCCCCCAGACGGCGGCCGATGAGATATCCGAGTTGGTCACCCAGCATGGCGGCGATCGGCACGGCGACGCACAGCAGCCACAGCGGGGCGAACGGATCCGGTTGCGCGGCAAGCACGCCCGCACTGAACAACACGGAGTCACCGGGGAACACGAAGCCGATCAACAGCCCGGTCTCGACGAAGACGAGCAGGCACAGACCAACCAGTCCACCGGTCGCGAGGAAGCTGTCGACGTCGAACGGATTCATCACCGTCCAGAGTAGAGAACCCCGACATCGAGCCGCCGTGTCGTCGAGGTCGCGTCGACCACCCGACGGCCGACGTTAACTCGATGCAACATATTCGGCAGATTGTGCCAATCTGCGGTTTACTCGACAGTAAGGAGCGGCTCGTCGGCGGTGGTGAACCGTCGCCGCACGGGCGTGATCGCCAGAGGAGTCATCGTGTCCGGAACAACGCCGCCGACGTCGTCGGATCAGCAGCGTCGGCCGCGCCGCAAGGCCGGCAAGAAGCCGTCGCTGCGCACCGTCACCGATACCCGGGTACGCGTCGAGTACCACACCGTGCACGGGTATCGGCGCGCATATCGCATCGCGGGAAGCGGTCCCGCACTGTTGCTGATCCACGGAATCGGCGACAACTCGTCGACCTGGGACGCGATCATCCCCACACTCGCCCAGCACTACACCGTCATCGCCCCGGACTTACTCGGCCACGGCCGTTCCGACAAGCCGCGCGCCGACTATTCGGTGCCTGCCTTCGCCAACGGCATGCGCGATCTGCTGGTGGTGCTCGGCATCACCAAGGTCACCGTGGTCGGGCACTCGCTGGGCGGTGGCGTCGCCATGCAGTTCTGCTACCAGTTCCCGCGGTTCGCCGAACGTCTCGTACTGGTCGCCGCAGGAGGCGTGACCCGCGACGTGAACCCCGCGCTGCGCCTCGTCTCGATGCCGGTGGCGCACGAGATCCTCACCCTGCTGCGGGTTCCCGGTGTGATGCCCACGCTGCGCACCGCCGCGCGGGTGCTGGCCGCAGCTCCGCATGTGCCCGGCATGCCGACCACCGTGTCGCCGAAACGCCTGCTCAACGATCACGAAGATCTCGTCCGGGTGCTCGGCGACCTCACCGATCCCACGGCGTCCGCAGCATTCATGCGCACCCTGCGTGCGGTGGTCGACTGGCGCGGCCAGGTGGTCACGATGATGGACCGGTGTTATCTGACCGAGCGGCTGCCGGTGCTGTTGATCTGGGGCGACGAAGACACCGTCATCCCGTATCACCATGCGCTGCTAGCACATTCGGCGATGCCGCACTCCGAACTGGTGACCTTCTCCGGTTGTGGACACTTCCCGTTCCACGACGATCCGGAACGGTTCACCAAGACCGTCATGGATTTCATCGACGCCAACGAGGCCGTCGTGTTCGATCCGCACAACTGGCGGCGTCTGATGAGCGAGGGGCAGCGGCCCGAACAGTTCGTCGGCGACGAGGACACCGTCGAGGCGGTGCTCGACGCGATCGAGGACGAACGCAGCGCGACGTGATCCGTTCGGTCGGATGACAGATGCCGCCCGGCCGCCACATCGTGGGATGATGTCGCCATGAGTTACCCGGGACCCCCCTCGAACGAGCCCCACCACGACCCGTACTCCTCGGGTGCGAGCGACCCGTACGGTCAACCGCAGCAGCCTCACGATCCGTCAACGCACCAGCCTTACGGCACGCCGGATCCCTTCGCGGCCCAGCAGCCGTTCACTCCAGGCGACCCCTATGCTCAAAAGCCCTACACCCAACAGCCCTACGGCGCGCCCAACCCGTACGCACAACAGCCCTACGGTGCCCCGAACCCGTACGGGGCCTACGCTCCCGGCTACGGCGCGATCGATCCCAGCGCACCATATGGTCGCGACCCGGCAACGGGCCTGCCGTTCTCGGACAAGTCCAAGGTCGCCGCCGGACTGTTGCAGATCTTCCTCGGCTCCTTCGGCGTCGGCCGGTATTACATCGGCGACAACACCACCGGGTCGATTCAGCTCGCGCTGACCATCATCGGCTGGATCACCGCCATCTTCATCGTCGGCCTGTTCATCGTGATGGGCGTCGGCCTGTGGGCGCTGATCGACGGCATCCTCATGCTCACCGGCAGCGTGAAGGATCGCAACGGCCTCCCGTTGCGGTCCTGAGCGTCTCAGGCGTCGGCCGCCTGCTGCGCGGCTCGATGCAGTTCGGCCGCCACCCGCACCGGTGAGTTGACCTCGCCGTAGCCGCGGTAGCCACGGCGCCGGCAGACGACCTCGAAGAACAGGTCCTCCCCGATCGCCGGGGTGAAGAAGTGGAAGAACTCGCCACCGGCCGGATCCGCGTCGTACAGGACGTCGAGATCACGCATCTGTTCGATCACGTTGTCGGACAGGTCGAATCGCGCGGTGAGGTCGTCGTAGTAATTGTCCGGGATGGCCAGGGCCCGCAGCCCGCGCTCGCGACAGAGTCGGGCAGTCTCGATGACGTCGTCGCAGGCGAACGCGACGTGGGTCAGTCCGCCGCGCCGTCGTAGCGGCCCGCGTGCGTCGAGTTGGCTCGGCACCATCGAGGCGACCACCCGGACGGTCGAGCCGGCTCCGGTGGGCATCGTCAACGCCTGGCTGCGCATGGTGCCGACGGCATCGGGGACGTCGAGACCGTCGTCGACCCGCATACCGAAGACCGAACGCAACAACAGCATCGCCCCCTCCCAGTCCGCGGTGGTGATCCCGAGTCCGATGTGGTCGACCCCGGTGTAGAGATGCGTCGGACCCGACGGGCGACGGGGTACCAGATCGAATCGCTGCTGCCACCGTGCCGCAGATGTCACCGCGCGCAGATCGATGGCGAGGGTGTCGGTCACGTCGAGGCGGACCACCTCGTCGAGGTCCGGGGTGCCGCCCGCTTCGCCACCGACCGTGCCCGGGGCCGGGATCGACGCGACCGGTACGTCGAAAGCCTTCGCGCGATCGGCCCAGGCCACCGTGTCGTCGCTGCGCAAGCCGACCTGTGCGATCGTCGGCATGTCCGGCGCCACACCGGGAGCGGTCCACACCGTTCCGGCGGTCGAATCGACCACGACCGCGATGTCCGCATCCCGATAGAGCTGCAGACCTGTCCCGCTGTCGACGCCCTGCAGGTCGAAGCCAATGTGCGACAAGGTCTGCGCCACACGCGGTGCCATCACCGGACCGGCGGCCACCCGCACCGAGACGATCTCGCCCGCGGTCGCCGGCCGTCGGGGCGCGGTGTCGGCACCGGTGACGGTCTCGGTCGTCGAACCGGCGTCGGCGAGTTCGGCCAGATAACGCAGCGACCGGTGTGCATCCCGCGCCGTGCGCACCGGGTCCGCGTGCCGGAAGACGTCGCTGAAGATCTCCAGCGACCATGGCCCTCGGTAACCACCGGCATCGACCGCGCGGATGAAACCCCCGAGGTCGAAGTTCCCCTGCCCCGGCAGACAGCGGTGATGGCGACTCCACTGCAGGATGTCCATCCGCATCGTCGGCGCATCGGCGAGCTGGACGAAGAAGATCGACCCCGGCGCGAGGGTCGCGATCGAAGCCGGGTCGTCACCCCGGGACAGCACATGAAAGCTGTCGAGGCAATTGCCCAGCACCGGATTGTCGACCTGTGCAACGAGTCCTGCCGCATGGCGATAGTCGTGCACGTGTGTCCCCCAGGCCAGTGCCTCGAAGGCGATCCGCTTGCCGCGACGCTGCGCGACCTCGGCGGCCACCGCGAGCTGATGACAGAGCAATGCGTCGTCACGTACCGCGTCACCGGCGGGTGAGGAACAGACCAGCAGGAGGTCGGATCCGAGCTCGTCCATCAGATCGAACTTGCGTTCCAGCCGTACGATGTTGCGTGCGAACCGATCCGGATCAGTGCTGTCGAGGTCACGGAACGGTTGGTACAGGTCGATGGTCAGTCCCCGGTCGGCCACGGTCCGCGCGACTGCGGCCGGAGGCTCCGGACTCGCGATCAGGTCGGGCTCGAAGATCTCCACCCCGTCGAACCCGGCCGCGGCTGCGGCGTCGAGCTTGTCCTCGAGTGTGCCGGACAGGCAGACGGTCGCGATCGCGGTCCGCGGCGGGTCGCGACGATCCGCGGGGTTCACCGTGGCGGCTCCTGCGTGTCGGGTGGGGCCTGTGGTCATCGCCGACCTCCGATGGTGACGTGGGACACGGTCCACCAAAATGTACCAAATAGTTCATTAATGAGTCCACGTCTCGCCTCTATGCTCAGTGCATTGAGTACTCCCACCTGCACATCTGGTAGTTTTTATGAACTATCTGGTTAGTTGTCTTGACGGCATCACACGTGGTTTGTAGTCTCAGTCACACGCCGCCCACGTGGTAGCGATCACCACATCTGGAGGACCGATGACCACCACCCACGACCTGCCGGCGCCCGCGCCGCGTAAGGCCGCGCTGGCCAGCTTCATGGGCAGCCTGGTCGAGTACTACGACTTCTTCATCTTCGGCACCGCGTCCGCGCTGGTGTTCAACAAGATCTTCTTCCCCGACTTCAGTTCCGGCGCAGGCACTCTCGCTGCGTTCGCAACCTTCGGTGTCGCTTATGTGGCCCGTCCCGTCGGCGCCGTGATCCTCGGCCACTTCGGTGATCGCATCGGCAGGCAACGCGTGCTGGTGTTCACCCTGCTGCTGATGGGTGCATCGACCTTCCTCATCGGCTGTCTTCCCGACTACCACGCGATCGGGATCGCCGCCCCGATCGCCTTGGTCACGCTGCGACTGATGCAGGGGCTGTCCGCGGCCGGCGAACAGTCAGGGGCGAGCTCGCTGACTGTCGAGCATGCCGATTCCGGCAAACGTGCCTTCTACGCCAGCTGGACACTCAACGGCACCCAGGCGGGTCTGCTCGTCGGCACACTCGTCTTCATCCCCGTCGCAGCGCTCCCCGACGACATCCTGCTGAGCTGGGGCTGGCGCGTGCCCTTCCTGTTCAGCTCGGTGGTGATGCTGGTCGCCTACCTGATCCGTCGGTCCATGCCCGAGACCCCGGTGTTCGAGAAGGTCAAAGACTCCGACGGCGTCTCCGAGGTGCCGCTGCTGGTGCTCTTGCGCCACCACTGGCGCGGCCTCGTCCGCGTCATCGCCTGCGCACTGATCTCGGTGATGAGCACGCTGTTCTCCACCTTCGCCCTCAAGTACGCCACCGACGACTTCGAGGTCTCGAAGAGTTCCATGCTGACCGTCAGCGTGGTGGCCAACCTCGTCATGCTCGTCAGCCAGCCACTGTGGGGCCTGGCCTCCGACCGGGTCGGACGCAAACCGGTGTTCATCGGTGGCGCGCTCGGCTGCGCGGTGCTCGCCTTCCCGTACCTCGCACTGATCACCACCGGTTCGTTCTGGGTCATCCTGATCGCGACCGTGATCATCCAGTCCGTCGTCTACGCCGCGGCCAACGCCGTGTGGCCGTCGTTCTACGCCGAGATGTTCCCGGCTCGGGTCCGGTATTCGGGCGTTGCCATCGGCACCCAGCTCGGCTTCATGAGCAGTGGTTTCCTGCCGCTGGTGGCGTCGGCCATCCTCGGCGAAGGGACATTGGGCTGGCTGCCGGTCGCCATCGTCGTCGCCGTCTGCTCCCTGATCGCCGCGGGTGCGGCATCGACCGCGCTGGAAACCAACAAGACCGACACGATGCAGCTCGGCGAGCGGACGGCGCCGACCGAGGCCGACTCCGGCCCGGTCCTCAACGGCGCCCCCGCCTGATCCCGACCACGCGGATACCAGCTCGACGATGACCGGCGCCCCCGCCGTCCCCGAGACCAGCCCCATCAGGAAGAGACCGATGTTCGACACCGAATTCGCCACCGCCGCCACTCGAGTCGCCGACGGAGCGATGGTCTGCGCGCTGGTCGGGGAAGGGATCTCGCGATCTCTCACCCCGGCCTTGCACGAACGGGAGGCGACCGTCGCCGGCCGCGACCACACGTATCTGATCCTCGACGTCGCGGCCGAGTCGGCCGGCACCGTCGACCTCGGTGCGCTGGTGGCACGCGCCCAGCAGACAGGCTTGCGCGGGCTGAACATCACCCATCCGTTCAAGCAGCGGGTGCTCGCACACCTCGACGAACTGTCGCCCGACGCCGAACGTCTCGGTGCGGTCAACACCGTGGTGTTCGACGGTGACCGCCGGGTCGGGCACAACACCGATTGGTCGGGGTTCGCGCGCAACTTCGATCTGGGGTTCGGCGATGCGAGCGCGGATCCGGTCCCCCGCTCGTCGGTGGTGCAACTCGGCGCGGGCGGCGCCGGGGCCGCGGTGGCGTACGCGATGCTCACGCGCGGCGTCGAACGCTTCCACATCGTCGACGCCGACCCGGCGCGTTCGACCGATCTGGCCGACACGTTACGTCCGTTGTTCGGGGGCACGTCGGTGACGGCAGGCGGTACCGACGACGCCGACCGCGCGATCGCCGGTGCCGACGGACTCGTCCATGCCACTCCGATCGGCATGGCCGCCCACCCCGGTATGGCGGTGTCGCCGTCGTCGCTGCGCCCGGATCTCTGGGTTGCCGAGGTGGTCTACCGACCGGTGATCACCGAACTCGTCGCGACCGCCCGAGCGCTCGGCGCCCGCACCCTCACCGGCGACGGGATGGCGGTGCATCAGGCGGTCGACGCCGTGCGGCTGTTCAGCGAGTGCGAGCCCGACGCCGAACGGATGACCCGACACATCCGCGATCTGATCGCTGCCGAGACATCCGTCGCACGCAGCGCCTAGTGGTCGTGGCCGGAGAGGATCGGCGACGACATATGAACGAACGATAGAGTTCATGAGGTGACCACCGAGACCGTCCGTCGCCGCGATGCCGATCGCACCAGGGCGAACATCGTCGCCGTGGCGACCAAAGAGTTCGCCAACAAAGGGTATGCGGGTGCGCGGGTGGACGAGATCGCGGCGAAGACACACACCACCAAGCGGATGATCTACTACTACTACGGCGACAAGGACGGCCTCTACCAGGCCGTGCTGGAGGCGTCGTACGGCAAGATCCGCCGTCTCGAACAGCGGGTCACCCACATCGAGGACGATCCGGTGACCGCGATCCGCCAGCTCGCCGAGATCACCTTCGATCACCACGACCGCAATCCGGACTTCATCCGCATCGTCGCCGGCGAGAACATCCTCAAGGGCGCGCACATCAAGAGCACCGAGACGGTGCGTGAGCTCGGCAGCCCCGCACTCGACGTCCTCGGCCGCATCCTCGAGGTCGGCCGCACCCGCGGCCTGTTCCGCGACGACGTCGACGCTCTCGACGTGCACCAGGCCATCAGCAGCTATTGCTTCTTCCGGGTCGCCAACCGATACACCTTCAAGTCGCTCTTCGACCGCGACCTGACCGCCGCCCACCAACGGTCGGCACAGCGAAAGATGCTGGGAGACATGATCGTCGCCTGGCTCACCGACATCTCGGCGCCACCCGCCCCCTGAGATCCGCGACAGCAACCAGAGATCCCGCGACAGCAACCACACGTTCGCCGACAGCAACCGGATATCCCGCGACAGCAACAGCCCAGGCGCCGGCAGCACCCACTTTTCGCGGGATCAATCGCCGCAGCAACCGCCGGTGCCCCTGCGCACATCCCGGGTGACCTCGTTGCGGGCGGCGAGGTCGCCGGCCGCCGGGTAGTCGACGCCGACGAGGCACAGGCCGCGCGCCTCGGCGACCGGGACACCGCTGCTACGGGTGCGTTCGGCCAGCAGTCCTCGACACCAGGCGAGGTCGCGGCGGCCGTCACCGACGCATGCCACCGCCCCCACCAACGAGCGAACCATCGACCAGCAGAAGGCGTCTGCGCTGACCCGCCCGATCAGGACGCCCTCGTCGTCGCGCAACCAGGAGAATCGCTGCAGATCGCGAATCGTGGTGGCACCTTCGCGACGACGGCAGAAGGCGGCGAAGTCGTTGAGCCCCAACAGACTGTGTGATGCCTCGTTCATCGCATCGACGTCCAGCGCGCGCGACCACGCGGCCGTCGCGCGGGCGTGGATCGGCTCGGGACCCCAGCGCGCGTCGGTGAGCCGATAGACATAGTGCCGCCGCAGTGCCGAGAAGCGTGCATCGAAATCCGAACCGACACGCGAGATCGCACGCACCCGGACATCGTCGGGCAGCATCTTGGCCAGTCGGCCGACGAGCCGTGACGGATCGCCGTCGATCGACCGGGCTTCGAGCGACGACACCGGGACGTCGGTGTGCGCGACCTGCCCGGTCGCATGGACGCCGGAATCCGTCCGGCCGGCGACGGTGAGATGTACCGGCACCCGCAGGACCGTGGCCAGCGTGTCCTCGAGCACCCCACACACGGTTCGCTGATCAGTCTGGCGCGCCCACCCCGCGAAATCGGTTCCGTCGTAGGAGATGTCGAGCCGCAGACGGCCGAGGTCCGTCGCAGCGGACGACACCGGCTCCTCGTTCTCGTTCAGCGTGATCTCCATCTCGGGCAGGAATCGTGTTCGAACCGGACCTCACGGCACCGCCACGACAATAGTCTCCTCGGCCGACCACCCGTGTTGTGGCCATCCGTGACCGCGGGTACGAGACGAACGAACCCGCCGCCACCATGCGGTGACGACGGGTTCGTCGTGAACTACGGTGCGAGGTTCAGTCGTCGGACTTCTTCTCGGCGTCATCCGACCCGCTCGCTTCGCTCCCGGCGTCCGCAGCATCCTCGGCGGTCGCGGCACTCGACTCGTCGTCGACGGCCTCGGCAACCGCGTCGGCGTTGGCGACCTCGGAGTCGGTGGCGTCGGCCTCGACGGCCTCCACCACGTTCTCGACGTCGGCGTCTTCGGCGACCTGCTCGGTCGCCTTCTGCGCTGCGGCCTTCTGCGAGGCCGCGACGCGGGTCGCGCGCGAAGCCTCGCTCGACGCCGTCGACTCACGCACCAGCTCGATCACTGCCATGGGGGCGTTGTCGCCCTTACGCGGCAGCGTCTTGATGATGCGGGTGTAGCCACCGGGACGATCCGCGAAGAACGGGCCGATCTCGGCGAACAGGGTGTGCACGACGTCCTTGTCACGGATGTCCTTCATCACCTCACGACGGTGGGCCAGCGAGCCGGCCTTCGCGTGGGTGATCAGCTTCTCGGCGTAGGGGCGCAGCCGCTTCGCCTTCGCTTCAGTGGTGGTGATGCGGCCGTGCTCGAAGAGCGAGGTGGCGAGATTCGCCAACATCGCCTTCTGGTGGCTGGCCGACCCGCCGAGGCGGGCACCCTTGGTGGGCTTGGGCATTTCTCTTCTCCTAGAAGAATCTCCCGGTCGCGATGGGAGAGGTCAGGGTTGGGCGAGCGCCTTACAGCTGCTCGGTTTCAGCGAAATCCTCACCGGAGTCGGCGTCGAAGGACGCGTCGTCCGACCACGTACCGGTCGCCGGGTCGTAACCGGCCACCTGCGACGGATCGAAGCTGGCCGGGCTGTCCTTGAGGGACAGACCCAGGGCGTGCAGCTTGACCTTCACCTCGTCGATCGACTTCTGTCCGAAGTTACGGATGTCGAGCAGATCCGATTCGGTCCGTGCCACCAGCTCGCCGACGGTGTGAACACCCTCGCGCTTGAGGCAGTTGTAGGACCGCACGGTCAGCTCCAGATCCTCGATCGGCAGGCTGAACGACTGCAGGTGATCGGCCTCGGCAGGCGACGGCCCGATCTCGATGCCCTCGGCCTCCACGTTGAGCTCCCGGGCCAGCCCGAACAGCTCGACCAGGGTCTTGCCCGCGGAGGCGAGCGCATCACGAGCGGTGATCGAGTTCTTGGTCTCCACGTCCAGCACGAGCCGATCGAAGTCGGTGCGCTGCTCGACACGGGTGGCCTCGACCTTGTAGGTCACCTTGAGCACCGGCGAGTAGATCGAGTCGACCGGAATCCGGCCGATCTCGGCACCCGACGCCTTGTTCTGCACGGCCGGCACGTAGCCGCGGCCCCGCTCGACGACGAGCTCGATCTCGAGCTTGCCCTTGTCGTTCAGGGTGGCGATGTGCAGATCAGGGTTGTGCACGGTGACACCGGCCGGGGGCACGATGTCGGCGCCGGTGACGGTGCCCGGACCCTGCTTGCGCACGTACATGGTGACCGGCTCGTCCTCTTCGGAGCTCACCACGAGGCCCTTGAGGTTCAGGATGATGTCGGTGACGTCTTCCTTCACCCCGGGGACGGTGGTGAACTCGTGCAGGACCCCGTCGATCCGGATGCTGGTGATCGCAGCGCCCGGGATCGAGCTGAGCAGGGTACGACGCAGCGAGTTGCCGAGGGTATAGCCGAAGCCCGGCTCGAGAGGCTCGATGACGAACTTCGAGCGGTTCTCGGCGATGATCTCCTCGGTCAGAGTGGGTCGCTGTGAGATGAGCATTTCTTGTTCTCCTTTGGCCGACCGCTATTTGACGGCCTCGAGGGTGAACCGAACAGCGTGTGCTGTCAGGCGTGTCGTTGTGACGATTACTTCGAGTAGAACTCGACAGTGACTACTTCGAGTAGCACTCGACAGTGACTACTTCGAGTAGAACTCGACGATGAGCTGCTCCTGCAGAGGAACCTCGATCTGAGCGCGCTCGGGCACCTGGTGCACGAGGATGCGCAGCGTCGACGGAACCACCTGCAGCCAACCCGGAACCGGACGGTCGCCCTGGATCTCCTTGGCGATCTGGAACGGGACGGTCTGCAGCGACTTCGGACGGACGTCGATGATGTCGTACTGGCTGACCCGGTAGCTGGGCACGTCGACCTTCACACCGTTGACGGTGAAGTGGCCGTGGCTGACCATCTGACGGGCCTGACGACGGGTCCGAGCCAGTCCGGCGCGGTACACGACGTTGTCGAGGCGGGTCTCCAGGATGCGGAGCAGCTCGTCACCGGTCTTGCCGGTACGACGGTTGGCCTCTTCGTAGTAGCGACGGAACTGCTTTTCCATCACTCCGTAGGTGAAGCGGGCCTTCTGCTTCTCCTGCAGCTGCTGCAGGTATTCGCTCTCCTTGATCCGCGAGCGGCCGTGCTGGCCGGGCGGGTAGGGACGACGCTCGAACGCCTGGTCTCCGCCGATGAGATCGACGCGCAGACGACGGGACTTCTTTGTTGCGGGGCCGGTATAACGAGCCATTTTCTCAGTTCCTCCCTATCCCGCTAGACCCGACGCCGCTTGGGCGGACGGCAGCCGTTGTGCGGCTGCGGGGTGACATCGGAGATGGTGCCGACTTCGAGGCCGGCGGCCTGCAGCGACCGGATGGCGGTCTCGCGACCCGAACCCGGTCCCTTGACGAATACGTCGACCTTCTTGACGCCGTGCTCCTGGGCCTTGCGTGCAGCGTTCTCCGCCGCGAGCTGAGCCGCGAACGGGGTGCTCTTACGCGAACCCTTGAAGCCGACATGACCCGAGGACGCCCAGCTGATGACGTTTCCGTTGGGGTCGCTGATCGACACGATGGTGTTGTTGAACGTCGACTTGATGTGTGCGCTGCCGTGCGGGACGTTCTTCTTGTCGCGGCGGCGTGCGCCCTTCTTGGGGCCTGCGCTACGTGACTTAGGAGGCATTACTTCTTCTTCCCGGCGATGGTCTTCTTCGGGCCCTTACGAGTACGGGCATTGGTCTTGGTGCGCTGTCCGCGGACGGGCAGGCCACGACGGTGGCGCAGACCCTGGTAGCAGCCGATCTCGATCTTGCGACGGATGTCGGCCTGCACCTCGCGGCGCAGGTCACCCTCGACCTTCACCGATGCCTCGATGTACTCACGCAGCTTTGCGACGTCTGCGTCGGTGAGATCCTTGGCGCGCAGGTCTGGGCTCAGACCGGTGCCGTCGAGGATCTCCTTGGAGGTGGTACGACCAACTCCATAGATGTAGGTCAGTGCGATCTCCAGCCGCTTCTCGCGGGGGAGGTCCACACCTGCAACACGTGCCATGTGGCGGATTTCCTTTTCATCTCAGAGGTCTTCTCCCGGTCCGTCCCGAAACTCTTGTCGGGCTCCAGCCTCTGCACGACGCGAGCGGTGCTCGCTTCATGGTGTCCGGCGGTGGTCCGCCATTCACAGTCTGGAGGTGGGCGACGACCCGTATGTCGGCGCTGGTGCCAGGAGGGCTTCACAAAGTGCTTGTTCAGCTCATCTGTCTATTCAGTTGTGTCTCTGTGTCGATGTCGCCCGCTCGCTTACGCTCCCGGCGCGACTCTCAAGCGACCCGGAGGGTTGCCGTGATCAGCCCTGACGCTGCTTGTGACGCAGGTTCTCGCAGATCACCATGACCCGACCGTTGCGGCGGATCACCTTGCACTTCTCGCAGATCGGCTTGACGCTCGGCTGAACCTTCACGTCCGCTTCTCCTTGACTGGTCCAGGCACGACGACAGCCGTACCTGATCTGTCCTCACCCGTGTTCGGGGGAAGTCTTACTTGTATCGGTAAACGATGCGCCCACGACCGAGGTCGTAGGGCGAGAGTTCCACGACGACCCGGTCCTCGGGCAGGATGCGGATGTAGTGCTGCCGCATCTTGCCGCTGATGTGGGCGAGAACCTTGTGACCGTTCTCCAGCTCAATGCGAAACATCGCATTGGGCAGGGGTTCGATGACCCGTCCCTCGACCTCGATGGCCCCGTCTTTTTTCGCCATGTCCTCCGCGATCCTGGCTGCTCACCTCGGGGATCGCGCCTGCGTTCCCACCGGCGTGAAGCCCGGTTGAATCCGTGTTTATCCGTTACGGTGATGGCACCGGGTCGGCTGACCAGGACCATCGGTAGTGACGTTCGCCGCCCGCCCCGGCAGGCCGCATGACACGCCGAGAGCGGCATGCGACGCACACCGACGCTCTATGTTACGCGAACTGCGAGAACAGTCCAAACCGCCAGGAACCGACCACGCAGACACCCCGCGCGTGTCCCGGTGTTCCGCCCCTGCCCATCGTCGGGCGCGGGTTCGGCGTTGTCGACAGGCCGGCTGTGGTCGGTGGTCGGCCGGCGCCAGGGTCACCGCCCGCACCTTCGATGCGCCACCGACCATCCACCACCACCCGACCGATCGCGCCGCGTCGATTCCGTCCGCCGGTTCGGCCACCTGGCACACTGACTGCCATGTCCGCGTTCCTGATTCGCACGGCGTTCACGGGTTTCTCACTGTGGATCGCCACATTGATCGTGCCCGGCCTGAATTTCGTCGGCGGTTCGACGGGATGGGAGGAGTTCGGGATCGTCGTCGTGGTCGCGTTGATCTTCGGAGTCGTCAACGCCTTCGTGAAGCCGATCGTGCAGTTGCTGTCGATTCCCCTCTACATCCTCACCCTCGGCCTCATCCACGTCGTCATCAACGCGTTCATGCTCGAGATCACGGCCTGGATCACCCGGAACACCACTCACTGGGGATTGGAGGTCGACGATTTCTTCTGGTCGGCGATCCTCGGGGCCATCGTGATCTCGGTCGTCGGGTGGTTGGTCGGTCTGGTCCTGAAGGAGGCGGTGTGAGCAAGCGGAGGATGACGCGGACGACACGACGGGTCGCGGTGATCGTCGTCGCAGGCCTCGCCACTCTCGGGCTGGCCGCCTGCGGCGACGACGGCGGTGGCGACAAGCCCCGGACCGTGACCGTCGTCGGCAGCGGCAAGGTCACCGGCACCCCCGACACCCTGCACGCCGACATCGGTGTGCAGGCCACCGCCGCCGACGTGTCCACGGCGCTCAACGAGACCAACACCAAGGTCAAACAGGTCACCGACGCCGTGGTCGGCGCCGGGGTGGAGCGCAAGGACGTCCAGACCCAGGAGGTGAACCTCAACCCGCAGTACTCCAGTCCGGCGCCGGGTGGCACCGGCCAGATCTCGGGCTACGAGGCCACCAACACCGTGCGCGTCACGATCCGCGACCTCGGCAAGGCCTCCGACATCCTGGCCGCGGCGGCGACCGCGGGCGGGAACAACACCCGCATCAGCAACGTCGGGTTCTCCATCGACGACGAATCCGACCTGATGAAGCAGGCCCGCGAATCCGCCTTCGACGATGCGCGCGGACGTGCAGAGCAATACGCGTCGCTCGCGGGCGACTCCTTGGGCAAGGTGCAGACGATCAACGAACAGACCAGCGGTCAGGATCAGCCCGTGCCGCTGCAACGCGAATCCACACTCGCGGCCAGCCCGGTCCCGGTCGAGCCGGGTCAGCAGACGCTGAGCTTCTCGGTCACCGTCACCTATGCGCTGACCTGACCTCGCCCCGCGGGTCCACCGCGCCGGCGCACGCACCCCACGACACCGGCCCCGATGCGATCCGCATCGGGGCCGGTGTCGAAACAGCGACGGCCTCAGCCCGCCGCGAGAATCGCCGCGAGTTCGGTCGCCGGGGTCTCCGAACCGAGGATCTGGATCGCGACGTGGTCGGCGCCCGCGGCGAGGTGGACGTCGAGTTGTTCGCGCACCGACTCGGCGTCACCGTGGGCGACGAGCGCATCGATGAGATCGTCACTTCCGCCGTCCTCGATGTCGGCGTCGGTGTAGCCGAGACGCTTGAGATTCGACGTGTAATTGCGCAAGTGCAGATACGGCTGGTCGACCTTGGGCCGGCCCACCGACCGAGCATGATGCGCGTCGGTGCTGACGACGGCCTTGTGCTCGGGGGCCAGCAGCACGGCGTCGCCGAGTTCGTCGCGCGCGACCTTCGTGTGCGCCGGCGGGGTGAGGTAGGGATGGGCACCGAGGGCGCGGTCGGCGGACAAGCGCAGCATGCGCGGGCCGAGGGCCGCGAGCAGACGCCGCTGCGCCGGGACACCTCTGTCGTCGAGCACGTCCAGGTAGGCGCTCACCGCGTCGTAGGGCTTCCGGTATTCGGCTGTGGCCTCCGGATGCCCGGCGCCGATACCGAGATAGAAACGCCCCGGGAAGTCGGCATCGAGAGCTCTGAACTCGTCACCGATGGCGGCAGCGTCGGTGTTCCAGATGTTGACGATCCCGGTGGCCACGGTGATGTTCTCGGTGGCATCGAGGATCTTGCGGACCGGACCGAGGTGCTCCGGGGAACCGCCGAGCCAGATCGTGCCCAATCCGAGCTCTTCGAACTGCCGTGCCTCGTCCGGTGAGAACTGGCCCCACCAGCCCCAAGCGCCGTAACGCCCGAATCGTGCGATGTGTGCGGTCACGTCTGTCTCGTCGGTCATGAGGAACACAACGCTCACGACGACCGCAGAGATTCCCGCAGTACCGAATCCCGTCCGTCCACAGAGGCACCACTGCGGACAAAAGCCCACCGGGAGCGTAAGGGTTGGCGCGAGACCTGCTCCGCGCCAAGGTGGTTGGTCGGACCGCCGCCCCTCGGAAGGAACCATGAGCGCACCCACCCAGCGTCAGCTCCACCTGAACGCCTTCATCTATCCGACCGGACACCACGAGGCGGCGTGGCGACACCCGTTGTCGCAGCCCGAGCGCATCTACGATCTCGACTACTACCAGCAGATCGCCCGCACCGCCGAGACCGCGAAGTTCGACGCGATCTTCTTCGCCGACGGACCGGCATTGCGCTCCGAGGCCGCACACAACGCGGCCGGACGGCTCGAACCGATCACGCTGCTCACCGGCATCGCCGCCGCCACCGAACGGATCGGGCTGATCGCCACCGCATCGACGACCTACTTCGAGCCCTACAACCTCGCCCGGTTGTTCTCCACCCTCGACTTCCTGTCCAAAGGCCGGGCCGGGTGGAACATCGTGACCACCGGCTCGCAGGCAGCGGCGGAGAATTTCGGCCTACCCACCCACCCCGATCCGGCGGTCCGGTACGAACGCGCCGCCGAGTTCGTGGATGCCGCGGTCCGACTCTGGGACAGCTGGGAGGACGACGCCGTGGTCGTCGACCGCGACGCCGGTGTCTACGCCGACACCGACAAGATCCACCGAGCCGAGTTCGTCGGCAAGCACCTCCAAGTCCGCGGCGCCTTCAACGCACCGCGCTCTCCACAGGGAACCCCCGTCCTGGTGCAGGCGGGTGCCTCCAACGACGGGCGCGCCTTTGCCGCGCGCTATGCCGAGGCCATCTTCACCGCACACCAGACGATCGGCCACGCGCAGGCGTTCTACCGCGACATCCGCTCCCGCGCACAGGCATTGGGCCGCAATCCCGACCACATCAAGATCCTTCCGGGGATCAGTCCGTTCATCGCCGACACCGAGCAGGCAGCCCGGGATCTCGAACGTGAATTCGACGAGCTCACCGTGCCCGCCTACGGATTGCACCAGCTCAAGGGCATCGCCGAGGTCGATCTGTCCGCACTCGACCTCGACGCCCCGGTGCCGCCGTCGGCCTTCGGCGACGCCGGCGACGTCACCGACAACACGCTCAGCCGCAAACAGGTCATCGCGGGCATCGTCGAACGAGAACACCCGACGGTCCGACAACTCCTGCATCGCCTTGCAGGCGCACGCGGACATCGCGTGGTGGCCGGAACCCCGGAACAGGTGGCCGACACCATCACCGAGTGGTTCACCCACGGCGCCGCGGACGGGTTCAACGTGATGCCGCCCTACTACCCCGGCGGGCTCGAGGTCTTCACCGAGACGGTGGTGCCGATACTGCGCGAGCGCGGACTGTTCCGCACCGAGTACACCGGCACCACCTTGCGCGACCACTTCGGATTACCCAGGCCCACCGGACAATTCACACCTACGGCGAGCTGGCACGCCGGCTGACCGACGTCCCGCCCTCATCCGAGGGACGGGCAACGGTCGTGCGTGCTCGGCCGATCACCGCGGTCGACCCGCCGGCCGACGGGTTCGTCCGAACCCGCCGTCCTGCGCGGGTACATCCCACGCCGCCGTCCCGCGACGGCTCCGCCACCGGCCGGCTGACATCAGCTACACCGCTGAGCGGCGTTGGGCACATTATCCGGCCGTCGCCCCGCACGCGTGTAGGTCATGTCGGTCGGCCGGTGGCAGACCGTCGGTGAGCTCGCCTGGACGGCACGCTCCCCTAGAGCGGTGCGCTCCCTCGGACGGCGCACTCCCGCTCGAACGGCGCGCTGCGGACCGACCTCGCGACGACCGTCGTCTCGGCCACCGGTCTGCGAACGCGACATGGCACCCTGAGTTCCATGCGTGCAGTGATCCAGCGTGTCAGCGAGGCCTCCGTCGTCGTGGACGGCGAAACCGTCGGCGCACTCGACCTCACCGACGGTCGTCACGGACTCGTTGCGCTCGTCGGCGTCACCCATGACGACACCGCCGAGCAGGCGGCAAAACTGGCCGACAAGATGTGGCGGCTCCGGATTCTCGGCGACGGCGCCGGCGGCAAGGAGTTGTCCGCAGCCGATCTCGATGCGCCGATCCTGGTGATCAGTCAGTTCACCCTCTATGCGAACACGGCCAAGGGACGCAGACCGTCCTGGAACGGCGCGGCTCCCGGCGCGGTGGCCGAACCACTCGTCGACGCCGTCGTCGCCGCCCTCCGCGAGTCCGGCGCCACCGTCGCGACCGGACGCTTCGGTGCGCACATGCAGGTCCGCCTCGTCAACGACGGACCGGTCACCCTGCTGCTGGAGGCCTGAGCGGCCCCGGCCGACCACCCGCGCGACGTGCGCCCTGAGTAGGGTCGACGACGTGGGACGTATCACCACCCGACGACGGGTCACCCGGATACGGCGCGACGCGCCGTCGTCGTCACGCGCCGACGTCCTCGCCGTCGAGGAACCGCTCGAGATCCGCGTCAACGGCATGCAGTTCGCGGTCACCATGCGTACCCCCGGCAATGATGTCGAACTCGCGGTGGGCTTCCTGCTGTCCGAGGGTGTGATCGTGCGCGGCGATGACGTCGCGGTCGCTCGGTACTGTGCAGGCACCGACGCCGACGGCGCCAACACCTACAACGTGCTCGACGTGACCCTCGCACCCGACGTTCCCACCCCCGCACCGGAACTGGCCCGCAATGTCACCACCACCAGCGCGTGTGGGGTCTGCGGCAAGGCCAGCATCGACAACGTCACGCTCCGTTCGGAATTCGACCCGGGTGAAGACGACCTGGTCGTCGATACGGATCTGCTCCTCGATCTCCCGGACCGACTGCGAGCGGGACAGTCGGTGTTCGACAAGACCGGTGGTCTGCATGCCGCCTGCCTCGTCGACGGACACACGGGACAGATCGAGGCCCTGCGAGAAGACGTCGGACGCCACAACGCCGTCGACAAGGTCATCGGCTGGGCAAGCGCGCAGGGCCGAATTCCGTTGCGCGGACACATCCTTCAGGTCTCCGGCCGCGCCAGCTTCGAACTGGTCCAGAAGGCTGCGATGGCAGGCATCCCGATGCTGTCGGCGGTGTCGGCGCCGTCCTCACTGGCCGCAGATCTCGCCGAGGAACGGGGCATCACCCTCGTCGGGTTCGTTCGCGGTGGGTCGATGGTGATCTACACGCGATCCGATCGCATCCACCACCAGCCCGATGCAGCGACACTCGCCTCGGAGACCGCCCGCCCGCACTGAACGAGCGCGGTCAGGACTCGCGGCGGGTGGTCAGAATCCGTGGTCCGTCGCCGGTCACGACGACGGTGTGCTCCCAGTGCGCAGCGCGTGAACCGTCATCGGTGACCACGGTCCAGTCGTCGTCGAGCACGCTCGTCTCAGTGGTACCGAGGGTCAACATCGGCTCGATGGCGAGCGTGGAACCGATGACCAGCACCGGTCCGCGGTTGGGTTTGCCCTCGTTGGCCAAGAACGGCTCGAGGTGCATCTCGCGACCGATACCGTGGCCGCCGTAGCCGGCCACGATGCCGAACGACCGGCCGAACTTCTGTTCGGCGGCACGGGTGCCGAGTTCGATGGCGTGAGAGATGTCGGTGAGCCGAGCACCTTCGACCATGGCCGCGATACCCGCTTCCATGGACAACCGCGTCGCCTCGGAAAGGTCGGAATCGGCCTCGGACAATTCGCCGACGCCGAACGACCACGCCGAATCCCCATGCCAGCCATCGAGGATCGCGCCGCAGTCGATGGACACCAGATCGCCGTCGGCGAGCACCGTCTCCGCCGACGGGATGCCGTGCACCACCACGTCGTTCACCGAGGCGCAGATCGACCCGGGAAACCCGTGGTAGCCCTTGAAACTGGGAACCGCCCCGGCGTCGCGGATCACCGTCTCGGCGACCTCGTCGAGATCCAGGGTGCTGGCCCCGGCGCGTGCGGCGGCACGCACCGCGACCAGTGCGTCGCCGACGACGGCACCGGCCGCAGCCATGGCGTCCACCTCACCCGCGGTCCGGAACGGGACCGGTTTGGGTTTCCGAAATGCCATGGCTACGACCGTTCTCTGCTCGTTGCGAAGGTCAGGAGACCCCGGCGCCCAACGCGCTCAGCACGCGCTGGTGCACGTCTTGGATGTCACCGACCGCGTCGATCGTCTTGACCTGGTCGCCGTAGTACTCCAACAGCGGGGCGGTCTCCTTGGCGTAGACCGCGAGCCGGTTGCGGATGACCTCTTCGGTGTCGTCGGCGCGACCGCGGGCGAGCATGCGCTCCACCACCACATCGGCGTCGACCACGAACGACAGCACCGCGTCGAGCGTGCCGTCGAGGCCTTCGAGGATGTCCTTGAGCGCATCGGCCTGCTCGGTCGAACGAGGGAAGCCGTCGAGGATGAACCCCTTGGACGCGTCCGGCTCGGCGACACGGGCGCGCACCATGTCGATGGTGATCTCGGACGGCACCAGGTCACCGGCGTCCAGATAGCGCTTGGCCTCGATACCGACCGCCGTGCCCTGGGAGATGTTGGCCCGGAACAGGTCTCCGGTGGAGATGTGCGGAATGCCGAGGGCTTCCGACAACAGTTCCGCCTGCGTACCTTTGCCGGCACCGGGAGGGCCCAGAATCACGAGTCTCACTTGAGGAATCCTTCGTACTTACGTTGCATCAATTGACTGTTGACTTGCTTCATCGTGTCCAGACCCACGCCGACCATGATCAACACGGCCGTGCCACCGAATGGCAAGTTCTGAGCACCGCCGCTGTTCCCGATCTCGAGGAACAGGTTCGGCAGTACGGCGATGATACCCAGGTAGATCGACCCGGGCAGGGTGATGCGGCTCAGCACATAACCGAGGTAATCGGCCGTCGGCTGTCCGGGGCGGATACCGGGGATGAACCCACCGTACTTCTTCATGTCGTCCGCGCGCTCCTCCGGATTGAAGGTGACGGCGACATAGAAGTAGGTGAAGAAGATGATCAACAGGAAGTACACGAGGATGTAGACCCAGTTGCTGGGGTCGGTCAGGTACTGGTTGATCCATCGCTGCCAGGTCGACTGCTCACCGCTCGACCCCTGCGTCAACTGCAGGATGAGCTGCGGCAGATACAGCAGCGACGACGCGAAGATGACCGGGATGACGCCTGCCTGGTTGACCTTCAACGGGAGATAGGTCGACGAACCGCCGTACATCTTGCGGCCCACCATCCGCTTGGCGTACTGCACCGGGATACGACGCTGACCCTGCTCGATGAAGACGACGCCCGCGACGATCACCAACGCGGCGAGACAGACGAGGCCGAAGACGAGACCACCGCGGGTGTCGAGGATCTGCTTGCCCTCGGACGGGATGCGTGCGGCGATGCCGGCGAAGATGAGCAGCGACATACCGTTGCCGACACCGCGTTCGGTGATCAGCTCGCCGAACCACATGACGACGATCGCACCGGCGGTCATGACGAGCACGATGATGGCGAGCCCGAAGATCGACTGGTCGTTCAGGATCTGGTCGCCGGTGGAGCAGTCCTGCAGCAGCTGACCGCGATCGGCCAGCGCCACGATGCCCGTGGACTGCAGCAACGCCAAGGCCACCGTGAGGTAGCGCGTGTACTGCGTCATCTTGGCCTGGCCGGACTGGCCTTCCTTGCGCAGCTGCTCGAACCGCGGGATGACGACGGTCAGCAGCTGGACGATGATGCTGGCGGTGATGTAGGGCATGATGCCGATCGCGAAGACCGACAGCTGCAGCAATGCACCGCCGGAGAACATGCTGATCAGCGAGTAGATGTTGGCAGAGCTACCGTGCGACACCTCGTCGAGACATGCATGCACGGCCTTGTAGTCGACGCCGGGCGACGGAATCGTCGCGCCCAGCCGATACAGGATGATGATGCCGACGACAAAGAGGATCTTCTTCCTCAGGTCGGGCGTCCGGAAGGCCGCGACGAGGGGGGAAAGCACTGACTCCTCCTAGGAACGACCACGCGACAGGATTGAAGCTCCCCCGCGTGCTCGGCAATCGACGTTGATCGAAGCGTCAAGACAACGCTTGCACTCTAACAGTCAGGTCGCAGGCACCCGACGACGCGACCGGCGGTTGTCCGCCTTGTCCGGTGCCCCTGACGCCGATACCGCCGGGGCCGGCCACGCTCACCTGGCGCGGCCGACACCCGACGGTCTCGTTGATGTTCAGAGCTCGGTGACGCTGCCTCCGGCAGCGGCGATCTTCTCCTTGGCCGAAGCCGTGAACTTGTTGGCGGTGACGTCGACCTTGACGCCGAGATCGCCGTCGCCGAGCACCTTGACCAGCTGGTTCTTGCGAACCGCGCCGGCTGCGACGAGCTCGTCGACGCCGATGGTGCCACCCGAGGGGAACAGCTTGGCGATGTCGCCGACGTTGACGACCTGATACTCGACCCGGTTGCGGTTGGTGAAGCCCTTGAGCTTCGGCAGCCGCATGTGGATCGGCATCTGGCCACCCTCGAAGGCGGCAGGCACGTTCTTACGCGCCTTGGTGCCCTTGGTGCCGCGACCGGCGGTCTTACCCTTGGAGCCCTCACCGCGACCCACGCGAGTCTTGTCGGTCTTCGACCCCGGAGCGGGGCGAAGGTGATGGAGCTTGATTGTCATTACTTGACCTCTTCGACTGTCACGAGGTGCCGAACAACGTTGATGAGGCCGCGGTTGATCGGGGTGTCCTCGCGGGTGACCGACTTACGGATGCCCTTCAGTCCGAGGGTCCGCAGGCTGTCACGCTGGTTCTGTTTGGTACCGATGGTGCCTTTGACCTGAGTGATCTTGAGTTCTGCCATGGTCCTTTACACTCCCTGACCCGCGCGCGCCCGCAGCATGCCCGCCGGCGCGACATCTTCGATCGGCAGACCACGACGTGCGGCGACCTCTTCGGGACGCTGCAGCATCTTCAGCGCGGCCACGGTGGCGTGCACCACGTTGATCGCGTTGTCACTGCCGAGGCTCTTGGCGAGGACGTCATGGACGCCCGCGCACTCCAGCACCGCACGCACCGCGCCACCGGCGATGACACCGGTACCGGGGCTGGCCGGACGGAGCATCACGACACCGGCGGCGGCCTCACCCTGAACCGGGTGGGTCACGGTGCCCGCGATCAGCGGAACGCGGAAGAAGTTCTTGCGAGCCTCTTCGACGCCCTTCTGGATCGCCGCGGGAACTTCCTTGGCCTTGCCGTAGCCGACACCGACCATGCCCTGGCCGTCGCCGACCACCACGAGAGCGGTGAAGGAGAACCGACGTCCACCCTTGACCACCTTGGAGACACGGTTGATGGCGACCACGCGCTCGAGCTGGTTGCGGTCCTCGCGGTCACGTCCTCCGCGATCGTCGCGGCGGCCACGGCCGCGGCGCTCGCCGCGCTGGTCGTTACCCGCCGAGGCGTTGTTGTTGTTGTTGTCGTTACCGGCGGGTCCGTTTCCGCCGTCACGCTGACGTCCGGGCATCAGAGGTTCCCTCCGGTCATGTTGGTGAAGAAGTACAGATTGGTCATCAGAACTGCAGACCTCCCTCGCGGGCGGCGTCGGCGAGTGCTGCGATCCGGCCGTGGTAGTCCTTGCCACCACGGTCGAACACTGCGGCCTCGACACCGGCGGCCTTGGCGCGGGCGGCGATCAGCTCGCCGACCTTGCGGGCCTGCGCCGACTTGTCGCCACCGGCCGAACGCACGTCGGCCTCGATCGACGACGCGGCGGCCAGCGTCTTGCCGGCCAGGTCGTCGATGAGCTGCACGTGGATGTGGCGCGAGCTGCGCTTGACGGCCAGACGCGGACGCTCCGGGGTGCCGTTGACCTTCTTGCGAAGACGGAAGTGCCGATTCACGGTCGCGGTGCGACGGCGGGTCGACACGTCCTTGCCGAGCGGCTTACGGGCTGTCCGCGCAGGATTCTTCTGGGTTGCTGTATCAGTCATGGCTTACTTACCCGTCTTTCCGACCTTGCGACGGATCTGCTCACCCTCGTAGCGAATGCCCTTGCCCTTGTAGGGGTCCGGACGACGCAGGCGGCGGATGTTCGCCGAGATCTGGCCGACTTGCTGCTTGTCGATACCCGAGACCGAGAACTTGGTCGGGGACTCCACTGCGAAGGAAATACCTTCGGGAGCCTCGATCGGCACGGGATGGCTGTAACCGAGGGCGAACTCGAGGTCCTTGCCCTTCGCCTGCACGCGGTAACCGACACCGAAGATCTCCATCTTGGTGGTGTAGCCCTGCGTGACTCCGACGACGAGGTTGTTGACCAGCGAACGCGACAGGCCGTGCAGAGCGCGGTTGCGGCGCTCGTCGTTGGGCCGGCTCACGACGATGGAGTTCTCTTCCTTCGTCACGACGATCGGATCGGAAACGGTGACCGAGAGTTCACCCTTCGGTCCCTTGACCTTGACGTTCTGGCCGTCGATCGTGACATCGACGCCCGAAGGGATATCGATGGGGTGCTTGCCAATACGCGACATTTTTCTTTACCCCTCCCTCACCAGACGTAGGCGAGGACTTCGCCGCCCACGCCCTGGTTGGCTGCCTGGCGATCGGTGAGCAGACCCGACGACGTGGAGATGATGGCCACGCCGAGGCCGCCCAGCACCTTGGGCAGGTTTGTGGACTTTGCGTACACCCGCAGACCCGGCTTGGAGACACGGCGCAGACCAGCGATGCTGCGCTCACGGCTCGGGCCGTACTTGAGGGTGACGGTGAGGCTCTTGCCGACCTCCGCGTCCTCGACGCGGTAGTCGACGATGTAGCCCTCACGCTTCAGGATCTCGGCGATGTTCACCTTGATCTTGGACGAGGGAAGAGTCACCTCGTCGTGGAACGCCGAGTTGGCGTTACGCAGACGTGTCAAGAAGTCTGCGATCGGGTCAGTCATGGTCATGGGTGACCGTCAACCTTTCTCGTGGCGGTTCCCATACAGCGCCGAACACGAGAAAACATCCCGTGACCTGCGGTGGGCCTTCCACGAAGTGGATAGTTGTGCATAAGGTTCTCGCCGCCGATGCCCTTGGCTTTTCACCGGCACCGGAGACTATTCGGTTGTGGCGTGCGCGCCCCGGGAGAGCCCACAGAGCACAGGCAACCGTTCAAGTGTAGAGAATCTGCTGGCCAGACCCAAATCGTCGCCGTGAGTCACCCGCCACACAGCTGCCCGACCATCGACACGTACCCCTCGCGCACACTCCGATGGCTCGGCGCCCACCCCGACACGGAGCGGAATGCACCGTTGTCCACGCGCAGCGATCGGGTCATCGACGTGGTGCGGTCACCGAGCAGCAGCGCCGCCCGGCCGGGCGCGCGGACCCACGCATCGGCACCTACCGCGTGGGCGATGGCATCGGCGTGCACGCGCCGGGTCACCGGTTCGTCGTCGACGATGTTGTAGGTGCCCGCGGGTACCGACAACGCCGCCACCACCGCGGACGCCGCATCGTCGAGATGAATCGACGACAGATAGGTGTCGGGATGTCCGAAGACCACCCCGACGTGGCGGCGCCCCATCGCGACGAACTGTTCGCTGTGCGCCGCCCCTGGTCCGTAGAACAACCCGAATCGCAGGGTGACACCTGCTCCCGCGGCGTCGGTGAACCGTCGGGCACTCGCCTCGGCGGCATGATTGCCTTCCGCGATCGGATACCGGTCGACCTCGGCGTGCTCATCGATCCAGCGGTCACCCTGGTCCCGGTAGATCATCACCACCGACTCCTGCACCAACCGCTCCACGCCGGCACGCAGAGCTGCGTCCACCACCGCCGCCGACCCCTCGGTACGGATCCGCGTGCACTGCGCCCATGCGGATCGGCGGACGAAGCTCGCCGACGACGGCAGCGCGGACGCCAGGTTGACGACGGCCTCGCACCCGTCGAAGGCGGCGGCGAGTCCGTCTCGATCGAACAGCGACACCGCGATCGGCTCGGCCCCCTCGCCGGCGAGCGTGCGCGCCTTGTCCTCGCCTCGCGCGAGCGCCCGTACCTCGTGACCGGCGGCCACGAGTGCGGGCACCGCGTGACCCCCGATCGCCCCGGTACCTCCTGTCACGAACAGCCGCATACGACGCCCCTCACGAACCGACTCGCGTCAGGTCCAGATCGGTGCGGATGGTCGGCACCACGTCGAGGTCGCGGTCGGCACCGAAACGCGCGACGCTGGCGAGCATCGCCGTCATACGGCGGTCCAACTCCGCCTGATCGCCACCGCTGCCGTAGAAGGCATGGATGTCGGAGACCGCAGCGATCGGGAACAACTCCTCGACGATGGCGTCGACCGCTGGTGTGCCATCGGTGAGTGGCCGTTCGACGATGTTCTGGTAGTAGCCGAACGTCGCCTGGGTGTCGATGGCGACCCGCGTGTGCTCGTCGAGCCACCGATGCAGCCATTCGGCCCGATCCATGTCCACCGGCCGACGCAGGAACGCGATGTTGGCGAGCGCGTCGAGTCGGCGACCGTCGCGCGGCAACGCCGGGTCCAACGGCGCTCGTTCGGTGACGGCCCACGCGGCGACGCCGGGCACACGAGCGCTGAGGACGTCGAGAACCGGCCGCGGATCATCGGCCCAGAAACAGATCACCCCGACGATGGGCGGATCGAGTTCGTCGATCCGCATCGCCCCAGCCACCGCGTCGTCGTCGACGTTGCGCTGCAGACGGACCGCACCGGCACGCCGTACGGCGGCGGGCAGATCGTCGTCGGAGCACACCTCGCGCGCAACGTCGCCGCGCAGGGCGACGACCACTTTGTGCGTCATGTCTGCGCACGTTAGCGGTACCCGGCCATCGGCGAAACGGTTTGTGACGCATGTTTCGACCACACACCCGACGCAGGCCGGGGCGACGACGCTGATCCGTGATGGGTTGACCGATGCGTCACCGAATCCGCGGCCGCATGGCACGGCGCGGCGCATGATGGACGCCATGGACGTCACCCATCTGACACAACTGGCCGACGAACTGCTCACCACCGCGCACGCGTCCCGGAGTGGACGCGCCGCCCAGACGCTGCACGGGGATTCACGTCATCGGCTGCGGCAGACCGTGATCGCGATGACCGCCGGCGCCCAGCTCGCCGAACATCAGGGGCCGGGGGAAGCAACACTTTTCGTCATCACCGGACGGGTGACGCTCACCGCGGGCGATCGATCCGTGGTCGGTACCACCGGCGACCTGCTGACGGTTCCCGTTGACCGTCACGAGCTTTCCGCCCAGCATGATTCGGCCGTGGTGCTCACCGTGGCCACCGCCGGACGGTGAGGTCGATGGCACCCCGGTGAACGTCCGCGCAGACGTCAGGTAAAGACTGTCCGTTTCACCTGCGTCACACGCTCATCACCCGTATGGTCAAGCCATGAGCCGGGCACCTGGGGTTGACGGCGGAGCGGCGAAGGCACTGCTCGATGTGGGCAGGTTCTTCGCTCGGTGGGACGAGACCGATGACGGGCGAGCGGTGTTCCGTCACGGCGGACGCGCAGGTGATGTCTTCTACCGCGACAGGTGGAGTCACGACAAGATCGTGCGGTCCACGCACGGGGTGAACTGCACCGGGTCGTGTTCCTGGAAGGTCTACGTCAAGGACGGCATCATCACCTGGGAGACCCAGGAGACCGACTACCCCTCGGTGGGTGCCGACCGGCCGGAGTACGAGCCACGCGGATGCCCACGCGGCGCAGCCTTTTCCTGGTACACCTACTCCCCCACCCGGGTTCGCTATCCGTATGCGCGCGGGGTGCTGGTGGAGATGTTCCGCGAGGCCAAATCCCGGCTCGGAGATCCGGTGCTGGCGTGGGCCGATGTGGTCGGCGATCCGCTGCGCCGCCGCTCCTACCAGCAGGCCCGCGGAAAGGGTGGGTTGGTCCGGGTCTCGTGGGACGAGGCCGTCGAGATCACCGCGGCAGCGCACGTGCACACCATCAAGACCTACGGCCCCGACCGCTGCGCGGGGTTCTCCCCCATCCCCGCGATGTCGATGGTGTCGCACTGTGTCGGAACACGATTCATCCAGCTCATCGGCGGGGTGATGACGTCGTTCTACGACTGGTACGCGGATCTGCCGGTCGCCAGTCCGCAGGTCTTCGGGGATCAGACCGATGTCCCGGAGTCCGGAGACTGGTGGGATGCAACCTATCTGATGATGTGGGGGTCGAACGTCCCGGTGACCCGTACACCGGATGCGCACTGGATGGCCGAAGTCCGCTACCGCGGCACCAAGATCGTCACCGTCAGTCCCGATTACGCCGACAACACGAAGTTCGCCGACGAGTGGCTGCCCGCCCAGGCCGGAACGGACGCCGCGCTCGCGATGTCCATGGGGCACGTGATCCTCAAGGAATTCTTCGTCGACAAACGCACCTCGTTCTTCGACGACTATGTGCGCACCTACACCGACCTGCCCTTCCTCATCCACCTCGAAGAGCGCGACGGCAGGCTGGTACCGGGCAAGTTCCTGACCTCCGACGAACTCGGCTCGGTCACCGACGCCCCCGCCGACGAGGACGTGTGGAAGACGGTGGTCCTCGACCAGTCCACCGGAGAACCTGTCGTGCCCAACGGGTCGATGGGTTTCCGGTACGCGGAGTCGGGTGTCGGCCGCTGGAATCTCGATCTCGAAGGAGTGGTCCCCGCCCTCAGCCTCGACGGCGAGGGTGCGCACCCGGAATCGGTGTACTTCCCCGCATTCGACGCCCCGGACGGCTCGGGGTCGGTGCTGCATCGCGGCGTCCCCGCACGAAGGGTCGGTGGACACCTCGTCACCACCGTCTTCGACCTGATGCTCGCGCAATACGGGGTGGCCCGCGACGGACTGCCCGGCGAGTGGCCGCGCGGCTACGACGACGTCGAATCGCCCTACACCCCGGCGTGGCAGGCAGAGATCACCGGTGTGCCCGCCGAGGCGGCCATTCGGGTGGCACGGGAGTTCGCCGCCAACGCCGATGAATCCGAAGGCCGCTCGATGATCCTCATGGGCGCAGGCATCTGCCAGTGGTTCCACGGCGACGCCACCTACCGGGCCATCCTCTCGCTGCTGATCCTCACCGGGTGCATGGGCCGCAACGGCGGCGGCTGGGCCCACTACGTCGGGCAGGAGAAGTGCCGTCCGATCACCGGGTGGATCTCGCTCGCCAACGCCCTGGACTGGACACGGCCGCCACGCACGATGACCGGTACGTCGTACTGGTACATGCACACCGACCAGTGGCGCAACGACGGCTATTCTGCGGCCTCGCTGACGTCGCCGCTGTCGCGAGGGGTGCTCGATCACCAACACACCGCCGATGCGATCGCCCAGTCGGCACGACTGGGGTGGATGCCCTTCTACCCGCAGTTCTCCGCCAACCCCCTCGACGTGGCCGAGGACGCACAGGCCGCCGTCGACGCCGGCGACGCCGAGAACGTGGGCAACTATGTTGCGGGCCAACTCACCTCCGGTGGCCTGGTCCCCGCGATCTCCGACGTGGATGCCCCGGAGAACTGGCCGCGCACCCTGGTGCTGTGGCGATCCAACCTGATGGGTTCCTCGGCCAAGGGCAACGAGTACTTCCTGCGACACCTGCTCGGCACCCACCACAATGTGCTCGGCACCGAGAACCCGGAAGCGCCCCGGCCCCGCGACGTCGCATGGCACGAGACCGCCCCGGAGGGCAAGCTCGACCTGCTGATGTCTGCCGACTTCCGGATGACCTCGACGACGCTGCTGTCCGACGTGGTGTTCCCCGCCGCCACCTGGTACGAGAAACACGATCTCTCGTCCACCGACATGCATCCCTTCGTGCACGCCTTCTCCCCGGCCATCGACCCGCCGTGGGAGGCCAAGACCGATTTCGACATGTTCCATCTGCTGGCACGCAAGCTGTCCGATCTGGCGCGCACCCACCTCGGCGTCCGCCACGACCTGGTGAGTGTGCCCATGCAGCACGACACCCCCGGCGAGACAGCAGTGCCACACGGCCGCGTGACGGACTGGTGGCGGCAACCCGACGTCGAGGGTCGCCCGGGCCGCAACATGCCCAATTTCGCCGTCGTGGAACGTGATTACACCACCATCGCGGACAAACTGGCTGCAGTGGGGCCCCTCGCCGACTCGTTGGGATTCACCGTCAAGAACGTGACCTACGAGCTCACCGAGCAGTCACACAAACTCGCCGGCGCGAACGGCGTGATGTTGGGCGGTGCCGGCGACGGCAGACCGGCCATCGACACCGATTCGAAACTCGCCGAAGCGATCCTGACCTACTCGGGGACGACCAACGGCGAACTCGCGGTGCAGGGATTCCGCACACTGCAGCAGCGCGTCGGGTTCCTGCTCGACGATCTGGCGCGAGGGTCGGAGGAGAAACGCATCACCTTCGCCGACACCCAGAAGTCGCCGGTGCCGGTGATCACCTCGCCGGAGTGGTCCGGATCGGAGACAGGGGGCCGACGCTACGCGCCGTTCACGGTGAACATCGAGCGGCTCAAGCCTTTTCACACGCTGACCGGTCGGATGCACTTCTACCTCGACCACGACTGGATGATCGACATCGGCGAATCCCTGCCGATCTATCGTCCGCCGCTGGACATGCACCGACTGTTCGGGGAACCCAAACTCGGTCCCGACGGCGGCAAGCAGATCACGGTCCGCTACCTGACCCCGCATTCGAAGTGGTCGATCCACTCCGAATACCAGGACAACCTGTTCATGCTGTCGCTGTCGCGCGGTGGGCCCACGGCGTGGCTGAGCCCCGAGGACGCGGCATCGATCGACGTGCACGACAACGACTGGATCGAATGCGTCAACGCCAACGGTGTCGTGGTGTGCCGCGCCATCGTCAGCCACCGCATGCCCGCAGGCGTCTGCTACGTCCATCACGCACAGGAACGCACCATCGACGTGCCGAAGTCCGAGGCCACCGGACGGCGCGGCGGCATCCACAACTCGGCGACCCGCCTGCTGGTCAAACCGACGCACATGATCGGCGGATACGCCCAATTGTCGTATGCGTTCAACTATCTCGGCCCCGCGGGCAATCAGCGGGACATGGTCTCCACCATTCGCAAGCGAAGCCAGGAGGTGACGTACTGATGCGGGTCATGGCCCAGATGGGCATGGTGATGAACCTCGACAAGTGCATCGGCTGCCACACCTGTTCGGTCACCTGCAAGCAGGCATGGACCAATCGGGCCGGCACCGAGTACGTGTGGTTCAACAACGTCGAAACCCGTCCCGGACAGGGCTATCCGCGCCGTTACGAGGATCAGGAACGCTGGCGCGGTGGATGGAAGCTCAACAAGAAGGGTCGCCTGCGCCTGCGAACCGGCGGACGTCTGCAGAAACTGTTGACGTTGTTCGCATCGCCCGTGCAGCCGACCCTCGACGACTACTACGAACCCTGGACCTACGACTATCAGACGCTGGTGGATGCGCCGCTGGGAGACGACTTCCCGGTGGCCCGGCCGAAGTCGCTGATCACCGGCGAGGACACCAAGGTGCGGTGGTCGGCCAACTGGGACGACAACCTCGGTGGCGCACCCGAAGCCGGGGAACTCGATCCGATCGTGGCCAAGTTGCGCCGCGAGTCCGAGGATGCGATCAAGTTCAGCTTCGAGCAGACGTTCATGTTCTATCTGCCGCGGATCTGCGAGCACTGTCTCAACCCGTCGTGCATGGCCTCGTGCCCGTCCGGTGCGATCTACAAGCGCAGCGAGGATGGCATCGTCCTCGTCGACCAGGATCGCTGCCGCGGGTGGCGGCAGTGCATCACCGGATGCCCCTACAAGAAGATCTACTTCAACCACAAGTCCGGCAAGGCGGAGAAGTGCACGCTGTGCTACCCGCGCGTGGAGGTCGGCCTACCCACGGTGTGCGCCGAGACCTGCGTCGGCAGGCTGCGCTATCTCGGGTTGTTCCTCTATGACGCGGATGCAGTGACCGACGCCGCCTCCACACCGGACGAGAAGGACCTGTATCAGGCGCAACTGGACCTGATGCTCGACCCCGAGGATCCCGAGGTCGTCGCCGCGGCTCGGGCACAGGGCATCCCGGACGACTGGCTCGATGCCGCACGACGGTCGCCGGTGTACGCACTCGCCAAGAAGTTCCGGGTCGCCCTGCCCCTGCATCCGGAGTACCGCACCATGCCGATGGTCTGGTACGTGCCACCGCTGTCGCCGATCGTCGATCTGCTCTCCGATCAGGGCCATGATGCCGAGGATCACCGAAATCTATTCGGCGCCATCGACGCACTGCGCATCCCCGTCGATTATCTCGCCGAACTGTTCACCGCGGGCGACACCACGGTCGTCGACGATGTGCTGCACAAACTGGCCGCGATGCGCTCCTACATGCGCGACATCACCCTCGGCCGTGAACCCGATGCGTCGATCCCGGCCTCCGTCGGGATGACCGAAGAGCAGGTCTATGACATGTACCGGCTCATGGCGATCGCCAAATACGAAGACCGGTACGTGATCCCGACCGCCCACCTCGAACAGGCGCACGATCTCGAGGAGATCGGGTGCTCGCTGGACTACGACGACGGTCCGGGCATGTTCGACTCGTCGGCATTCGGCGAGGCGAGCGGGCGTCCGGCACCGGTGTCGGTGGAGACCTTCGCCGCGTTGAAGCAACGGCAGACCAGCGACACGGCGGCCGGACCGTCGAGTCTGGCCGGCCGAACCAACCTGCTCAACTGGGACGGCAACGGGGCGCCGCAAGGGATGTTCCCGCAGTCCCGGCCATCGGAGAAACCGTGAGACCCCGGCCTTCGGAGAAGCCATGAGATTACGTCGACGTCGCACGGACGACCACCCGGTGATCCACCAGGCGTCGTCGATGTGTCTGAGCTATCCCGACGACGAGATCCTCGCCGCGGCACCACTTCTCGATGACGCGCTGGCCGAACAGTCCGCCGGGGATGCCGTCGATCCGCTACGTCGGTTCGTCGCGCACCTGCGCGGCTCCGACGCCACCGCGGTGCGGCAGGACTACATCGACACATTCGACCTGTCGCGCAAGCACACGCTCTACCTCACCTACTGGACGGCGGGCGACACCCGACGCCGGGGCACCGCGCTCGGTGAGTTCAAACAGCGCTATCGCGACAGCGGTTTCCTCGTCGATCTCCGCGGTGAGTTGCCCGACCATCTGCCCATCGTCCTCGAGTTCGCCGCGCGCGTCGACCCGGTCGCGGGCGCCGAACTCCTGGTCGAGAACCGTCGGGCGCTCGAATTGATCCGTTTGTCACTGCTCGACCGTCACAGCCCGTATGCGGATGTGCTGACCGCGATCTGCGCGACGCTGCCCGGTGAGTCGCCCGCCGATCGACGCGCCGTGATGGCGATGCAGTCGGCCCCACCGGAGGTCGAGACAGTGGGCCTCGAACCCTTCGATCCGCGCCTGCTGCCGATCAGCCCGAGTCTGTCGGCGCCGCGAGCACCGGAAACGAGTCGACGTCGGCAGGCACCGGATCTTTCGACCGCGCAGACATTGTCAGAAGCGAGGTGAGGTCATGGATGTTCTGCTCTGGGGCGTGTTGCCCTACGTCGCGATCCTGCTGCTCATCGGCGGCACGATCTGGCGTTACCGCTACGACAAGTTCGGCTGGACGACGCGGTCGTCGGAACTCTACGAGTCGCGACTGTTGCGGATCGGTTCTCCCCTCTTCCATTTCGGCCTGCTGGTGGTCATCATCGGGCATGCGATGGGACTGGTGATCCCGGAGTCGTGGACCGACGCCATCGGCGTGACCGAGGACATGTACCACGTCACCGCCGTGTTCTTCGGGCTCATCGCCGCCGTGTGCACGCTGGTGGGGCTCGGCATCCTCATCTACCGTCGCCGCCGCACCGGCCCGGTGTTCATGGCCACCACCACCAACGACAAGGTCATGTACGTGGTGCTGACCGCGGCACTCGTGCTGGGCACCTACATCACGCTGATCGGCATGCTCCCCGACGCCGAGGGCGTGAACTATCGCGAGACCGTGTCCCCCTGGTTCCGGTCGATCTTCTACCTACAGCCCGACATCGACGCGATGAACGCGGCGCCGTTCCGCTTCCACATCCACGTCCTGGTGGGCATGTTGGTGTTCGCCATGGTGCCGTTCACCCGTCTCGTGCACGCCTTCACCGCGCCGGTGCATTACTTGTTCCGGCCCTACATCGTCTATCGGAGCCGCGACGCAGTGCGGGCACCCGGTAGCCGTACGTCCCGGCCCGGTTGGGCACCCGTCGGAACCCAGGATCGGCAGCGATGACCACTCAGACACCGCGACCAGAGGTCGAATCGACTCTGCGCCAAGGGCAATCACTCAACCTCTTCCTCGCCACACTCGCCTTCGGCATCAGCTTCTGGGCATGGAACCTGGTGGGCCCACTGGGGGTTCGCTACTCGGAGTTGATGGACCTGTCGTCGACGCAGAAGTCGGTGCTGGTGGCCATCCCGATCATCGTCGGATCGATGGGCCGGATCCTGACCGGTGCGCTGACCGACCGCTTCGGCGGACGCGTCATGTTCCCTGTCCTGCTCGTCGCCTCGGCACCGTTCGTGGTATTGCTCGCGGTTGCGGGCAACCTCGAGTCGTACCCGATGATGCTCATCGTCGGGTTCTTCCTCGGTATCGCGGGAACCACCTTCGCCGTCGGCATCCCGTTCGCCAACGCCTGGTACGACAAGTCCCGGCGCGGATTCGCCACCGGCATCTTCGGCGTCGGCATGGGTGGCACCGCGTTGTCGGCGTTCTTCACCCCACGCTTCGTCGATTGGTTCGGTTACACCGCAACACATGTGATCATCGCGATCGCACTGGTGGTGGTGGCCGTCATCGTGTGGATGTTCATGCGCGATTCGCCGCTGTGGCAGTCCAACCATGATGCGGTCGTACCGAAACTCGTCGCCGCCGCGAAGCTACCGATCACCTGGCAGATGGGCTTCCTCTACGCCGCCACATTCGGCGGGTTCGTCGCCTTCTCCACCTACCTGCCGACCTACCTCAAGGACGTCTACGATTTCGACCTGCAGGCCGCGGGCACCCGCACCGCGGGCTTCGCGATCGCCGCGGTGATCGCCCGTCCGATCGGCGGTGTCCTGTCCGACCGGTTCGGGCCACGGATCATCACCGTGATCGCCACCGCAGGCGCCGCGGTGCTCGCGGTGTGGATGATGACGCAGCCACCGTTGGAGTTCCCGGCCGGCCTCGACTTCGTGCTGATGGCCGTCTGCATGGGCCTGGGTTCGGGGTCGGTGTTCAGCTGGGTGGCGCAGGTCGCCCCGACCGAGCGGGTGGGTTCGGTGACCGGCATCGTCGGCGCCGCAGGCGGCCTCGGCGGTTTCTTCCCGCCGCTGGTGATGGGCGCGACCTACGATGCCGTCGACCACAGCTACACGATCGGACTGGTGCTGCTGGTGATCACGGCGGCGATCGCGCTCGTCTTCACGATGTTCGGCATCAAGAAACGCGAGCCCGATCAGATCACCTGACCGAACCCGTCCAGTTCTTCCCCCTGGTTTGTGTTCTTCCCCCTGGTATTCGCGGCGGAAGAACACAAAGCGGGGGGAAGAATCGTGTGGTCGTCGAACCTGATCGGTGTCCGGTGAGAGTTGTCGGACCCCGGTGGTCTACTCGGTTCACCTTCGAACAAAGGAGCGAACCATGTCCGACCACGCCGCCGCGATCCGGGGACTACGACGTTGGCATCCGAGCCCGATCGTCCAGGACACCATCACGCGTATCCGTCGCCACGGCTGGGCGGTCACGGCAGTGAGCCAAGTCTGCGAGTACTGCCGTTCCGATCGGTGCGAGGCTCCCGACTGCTCGTTCGCCTACACGACCGGCGTCACCTTGCATTCGCTCCCCGAGATCGCCGTCTACGGACTCGAGTTCCACGTCGGTGGCCGCCTGCTGAACGAACTGGTCGACCTGCTGCATCGCTACGACTGGCGCGACCTCGTCGACCAGGGCACCCCCGTCACCGTGCGCGCACTCGACGTGCCGGTCCAGCTGATCGAGATGATCGACAAATCCGATCTGTGCGTGACCAACGAGCTGTTCCCCAACACCCATGCGCTGCAGGCGGTGTGGCCCGACGACCACGGACGATTCCCATGGGACGCCGGCTACTCGTTACGCCACGACGACCAGCACCTCAGAGGTGTCGCCGACACCGGGGCGGCGCGTATCCGCCGACCGCGTGTCATCCGGCAGGGCCGAGCCTGACGACGATCCGCGCCCGGAGCGCGCACCCGGGCACGGGCCTCGTGCCCGCTCACGCGGTCGGCTCTCGCTCCCCGGGGTGACCGCGGGCGAATCCGGCGATCTCGATGGCAGAAATGCCGAACGGCCCTGCCTCCCACGGGAGACAGGGCCGTTCGGTCAGTACGTCAGGAAGTCACCAGCTGGACTTCTGCACGCCCGGGAGCTCACCGGCGTGTGCCATCTCGCGCAGGCACACACGGCACAGGCCGAACTTGCGGAACACCGAGTGCGGACGACCGCAACGGTTGCACCGGGTGTAGGCCCGCACGGCGAACTTGGGCTTCTTGTTGGCCTTGTTGACCAGAGCCTTCTTTGCCATCAGTTAATCCTCACAGTCAGTTGTCCTTGGAGTTCGCGTCCTTGAACGGGAAGCCCAGGTGACGCAGCAGCGCGCGGCCTTCCTCGTCCGTGGTGGCCGACGTGACGACAGTGATGTCCATACCTCGCGGCCGGTCGATGTTGTCGATGTTGATCTCGTGGAACATCGACTGCTCGTTGAGGCCGAAGGTGTAGTTGCCGTTGCCGTCGAACTGACGGTCACTCAGGCCACGGAAGTCGCGGATACGCGGGAGGGCGATGGACACCAGACGGTCCAGGAACTCCCACATACGGTCGCCACGCAGGGTGGCGCGCGCACCGATCGGCATACCCTCGCGCAGCTTGAACTGAGCGATGGACTTGCGGGCGCGACGGATCTCCGGACGCTGGCCGGTGATCAGGGCGAGGTCGGAGACCGCACCGTTGATCAGCTTGGCGTCGCGGGCGGCGTCGCCGACGCCCATGTTCACCACGACCTTGACCACGCCGGGGATCAGCATGACGTTGTCGTAGTCGAATTCCTTGTTGAGCGCGTCCTTGATTTCCTCGCGGTAGCGCGTCTTCAGCCGGGGCTGAACCTTTTCTGTGGTGGTCATGTCAGATGTCCTTCCCGTTCTTCCGGGAAATCCGGACCTTCTTGCCGGTCTCCTCGTCGACGCGGTAGCCCACGCGAGTCGGAGTGCCGTCGGAGTCCACGACCATCACGTTCGACACGTGGATGGGGGCCTCCTGGGTCACGATGCCGCCGGAGGATGCGCCACGCTCATTGGCCGACGCGGAGGTGTGCTTCTTGATCCGGTTCACGCCCTCGACGAGGACACGCTGCTCCTTCGGGAAGGCCTGGATGACCTTGCCCTTGGCGCCCTTGTCCTTGCCCGAGATGACGATCACCGTGTCACCCTTGTGCACCTTCATGTCAGATCACCTCCGGTGCCAGCGACACGATCTTCATGAACTTCTTCTCACGCAGCTCGCGGCCGACCGGGCCGAAGATGCGGGTACCACGCGGATCGCTCTCACCCTTGAGGATGACGGCCGCGTTCTCGTCGAAGCGGATGTAGCTACCGTCCGGACGGCGGCGCTCCTTGGAGGTGCGCACGATGACGGCCTTGACGACCTCACCCTTCTTGACGTTGCCGCCCGGGATGGCGTCCTTGACAGTGGCGACGATGACATCGCCAATGCCGGCATAGCGCCGCGAGGAACCGCCGAGCACGCGGATGCAGAGGATTTCCTTTGCTCCGGTGTTGTCGGCGACCCGCAGGCGAGATTCCTGCTGAATCACTCGTTAGTCTCCTTGACCTGGAAGTCATCGACACGGCGGGACCACTGTCGTGGACCACCGCATCTGTACGCCGGATTTCCGACCCGACGCACACGGTCTGTCACCACCGGACACGCGCCTGCCTGGGCTTTTACACTCGACGCTCGGTCGGGCGTGCCATCCCAGTGGGTTCGCGAACCGATTCGCGACGCTCTCGCGCCGCAGGCAACCCCACAAGTGTAGGCGAAACCGCAGGTGGGGACCAAATCCACGATCGAACCGGTCCAGAACCAATCTGATGGCGGTCGGCACGCGAAGTACCCACGGACGGATACGAGGCTGAAGCCAACGGCCTCGTCCCCTCGCCGAATGCAGGGAGTACCACGTGACCACCCAGGATGACACTCGTATCCAGCATCAGACCGCCGAGCCCGGTGTGGCGATGACCGCAGCACAGCGCGGGATCTATTACGCCCAGCAGATCGATCCCGACGTGCCCATGTCGGTCGCCGCCTTCGTCGAGTTCGGCGACGACGTCGAACCCGACATCATGGACCGCTCCGTTGCCACGACCTGCGCCGAGACCGAGTCCGGGCTGTTGCGCCTGGTCGCGACCGGCGACGCCGAACCTCGCGTGCTGGTCGACCACGACCGGGTGATCGAACTCGGTCGCCGCGACTTCTCCGAAGCCGCCGACCCTCGCGCCGCCGCCATGGCATGGATCGACGACCACCGGGCACAGCCGACCGACCTCTACCGTGACGACCTGTTGCAGACCTTTCTGCTGCGCCTCGGTGATCGTCACACGATCTGGTACTGCTGGGGCCACCACCTCGCCTTCGACGGGTACGCGGCGATGTACATGATGCTGCGGGTCGCGCAGCACTACACCGCGATGGTCGAGGGCACCGACGTTCCTCCCGCCTCGATCGCGTCGATGGCCGACATCGCCGCCTTCGACGCGCAGTACCGCGCGTCGGAATCGTTCGACGCCGATCGTGAGCACTGGACGCACTACCTCCTCCACGACAGCGACGACGGTGCAGGGCCCGAACCCACATCACTGTCGACGGCGGTGAAGCCTGCCGCGCCGACGGCGACCGTGCGCGCGGCCACCCTGCCCGACTCGGTGGTCGATGCCCTGCGCGACCTCGCGCGTGCGCATGACGTGCGTCCGGCATCTGTGGTGACCGCGGCCGTGGCCGCCTATCTCGCCCGGATCTCCGACGCCGACGAGGCGACGCTGAGCCTGCCGATGGCGGCTCGCGACCGAGACATCCTGCGTACCTCGGCAGGCTTGACGTCGAATGTCGTGCCAATCCGCGCGCGGCTGGGTTCACCCGCCGACGGTGCGGTGACCGTCGGGGAACTGCTGGCGGCGGTGAACAGCGACATCAAACAGGCGGTACGCCACCAACGTTTCCGCCACGAGGACATCACCGGCACAGTGCTGGGCGCACCCGGTGGACGCCGGGGCTTCTTCGGACCGATGGTCAACGTGATGCTGTTCTTCGAGCACATCGACTTCGGGCCGCTGCGCGGCGAACTGAACGTGTTGTCGACGGGTCCCGTCGAAGATGCGTCGGTCAACGTCTATGACGGGTTCACCGGTGGCATGCGCCTGGACCTCGAGGCCAATCCGAATGTCTATGCGCCCGAAGAGATCACAACGCATCACGATCGCATCGTCGGTTTTCTCGAACGATTCGTGCACACGCGGGCGGACCGACCGGTGACATCCATACCGGTGATGGACCGCACCGAGCGCGCCGTCGTCGATCGACACTGCGTCGGAGAACGGCGCGACGGGAGCGACGACACCCTCGTCGATCTGCTCGTCGACTCAGGGCGAGGCCACCCCGACCACATCGCCCTCATCGGGCCCGACGGTGAGATCGTGGACCGCGCGGAGTTCACGCGTCGCGCCGACGCACTCGCCGCCGGACTTCGCAACCGCGGCGTCGGCCCGGAATCTGTTGTCGGCGTGTCCTTGCCACGCGGTATCGAACAGACAGTGGCATTGCACGCGATCATCCGGTCGGGCGCCGCGTTCCTACCGCTCGACCCCACCGAACCTGCCGCGCGGCTCGAACACATCCTGGACACCGCCCGCCCGGACATCGTGATCACCCCAGACGGGACCCCGCCGGCAGGTTGGCGACTCGATGCGGTCAGCACGAGCGAACTCGCCGTCACCGCACCGTTCACCGCACCCGATGTGCGACCCGAACATCCCGCATACGTCCTGTTCACGTCTGGTTCCACCGGAAAACCCAAGGGCGTCATGATCTCTCACCGCGCGATCGTCAACCGGTTGCGCTGGATGCAGGATCGTTATCGACTCGGCGCCGACGATCGGGTGCTACAGAAGACGCCCGCGACCTTCGACGTGTCGGTGTGGGAGTTCTTCTGGCCTGCGCTCGCGGGTGCGACACTGGTGATCCCGAGTCCCGACGGTCACCGCGACCCCTGGTATCTGCGCGACATCATCGCTGAACATGCCATCACCACCGTGCATTTCGTACCGTCGATGCTCTCCGCCTTCGCCATCGCGCTCAACGCGGACGACCGTGGCCACCTGGGGACGCTGCGCCGCATCATCACCAGCGGTGAGGCGCTGACCCCGGCCACCGTGGCCGAGATCCGCGGGCTCGCGGACGCGCCGATACACAATCTGTACGGCCCCACCGAGGCCGCCATCGACGTCACCCACCACGATCACTGCGGTCCCCTCGGCGACTGCATGCCGATCGGATCACCGGTGTGGAACTGCGCCGTACACGTGCTCGACCACCGGCTCGACCCACAGCCAATCGGCGCCGTCGGCGAGTTGTACCTGGGCGGTGTCCAACTCGCCCGCGGCTATCGCAATCGGGCGGACCTGACCGCCGGACGCTTCGTCGCCGACCCCTTCGGCGGCGGGGGCCGCCTCTACCGCACCGGCGATCTGGTGCGCTGCCGCAGCGACGGTGAGCTGGAATACCTGGGCCGCAGTGACTCTCAGATCAAGGTGCGCGGACAACGCGTGGAACTCGGCGAGATCGAATCCGCGCTCGTCACCCTCGACCGGGTACACGCCGCAGCCGTCGTCGTCCGAGACGACCCCGGCACCGGATCGGTTGCCCTGGTGGCCCACGTCGCCACCTCGGGCGATCTCGACGGACGCGACCTGCGAGCAGAACTGTCCGAACGACTCCCCGACCACATGGTTCCCGGGTTCATCATGTTCCACGACGATCTGCCCACCACCGCGAACGGCAAACTCGATCGACGCGCCCTTCCCGTTCCGGAGACCACCGGACACCTCGACGCCGTTGCGCCGCGCAGCCCGGCCGAGTCGTTCGTCGCCGAGGTCGTCACCGGCGTGCTCGGCCTCGAATCGGTCTCCGTCACCGACAACTTCTTCGCGATCGGCGGCAATTCGCTGTCGGCGACACGAGTCGCTGCCCGGCTCTCACGCGCCTGTGGGCGCCGCATCGCCCTGCGGGTCGTGTTCGACGCCCCCGACATCGCCGGCATCGCCCGCGCGGTGGCGGAGGTAGGCGCGACCACGGCCGGGTTCGATGCCGTCGGCCGGTCCGACACGACGCGCGACGGTGTGCCCGTGATCGACGGACCAGTTCCACTCTCACCCGCTCAGCACCGACTATGGCTGGCGGCACAGCTCGATCCGGATTCGGCCGGCGCCTACAACATCCCGTTCACCGTGCGCCTGGTCGGGGACCTGGACGTCGATGCGCTGCGCGCCGCGCTGAACGACGTGATCGGTCGTCACGAACCACTGCGGACCAGGGTGCGCGAGTACGACGGTGTCGCGTGCCTCGATGTCGTCGACCGCGAGGACGCACGGGTCGCGCTGTCGGTCGTCGATGTCGACAACGGCAGGCTCGCCGACGGCCACGACCATGCCCGCGCGCCATTCGACCTCGAACACGATCTGCCGATCCGGGCGCGCCTGGTGCGCACGGACGACGACGACCATCGCTTGACCGTCGCCGTCCACCACATCGCGGCGGACGGCTGGTCGTTGGCACCGCTCGCGACCGATCTCGCCGACGCCTATCGCGCACGCCGCGAGGGACGTGCACCGGGGTGGCGTGAGCTGCCGATCAGTTACTCACAGGTAAGCGCCGCCCGGCACGCCCGGCTGGCCGAATCCGGGCCGGGCACACCCGCATTCGACGATCTGCAGTACTGGACCGACCAACTGCGCGATGCACCGCACGAAGCCGAACTGCCCGTCGACCGCCCGCGCCCGCGCACCCCGGACACGACCGGCGCCACCGTGCACCACAGTCTCTCTGCCGCGCAGCACCACCGGGTACGTGCACTCGCGGCGGCGAACGACGCAACGGTGTTCATGGTGCTCCACGCCGCGGTCGCGGCACTCTTGCGGACGCTGTCGACCGCCTCCGACATCGTCGTCGGCACTCCGGTGTCCGGCCGCGGAGACGCCGACGTCGACGACCTGGTCGGAATGTTCGTCAACACCGTCGCCCTACGCACGCGGGTCGACAAGAACCTCCCGTTCCGCCGGTTCCTCGCCGAACTGCGTGAACACGACATCGAAGCGTTCACGCATGCGGACCTCCCGTTCGACCGGCTCGTCACCGAACTGAACCCGGACCGGTCCGGAAACATCCACCCGTTCTTCCAGGTATCCGTCGCGGTGGAGGACAGCTCGGCCATCGAGCTGTCCTTTGCCGGCCTGTCCGCGACCGCATCGCGGATCGAGACCGGCCAGACCAAGTTCGATCTACAGTTCACCTTCGTCGAGCACCACGATCCGGACGGCGGGCCGGCCGGACTCGGAATCGACATCGACTATGCGACAGCACTGTTCGACCGCTCCACGATCGACGTTCTGGCCACCCGACTACGCCGTCTGATCGCAGCGGTCGGCGCGCACCCGGACACTGCGATCGGAGACATCGGACTGCTCGACCCGCACGAACAGCTCCATCTGGTACCTGCCGTCGGCGCCGGGCGCCGACCCGTCGAGCATCTGACCCGCATACTCGCTCGTGCGGCGCTCGCGGAGCCCGATCGCGTAGCGGTTACCGATCAGACCACCACCCTCACCTACGGTGAGCTCGACGCAGCGGCGAATCGACTCGCCCGCCTGCTCATCGAGAACGGCGCCGGCCCCGAAGGCTTTGTCGCCGTGTCGTTGCCACGAAGCGTGGACTGGGTGGTGACGCTGTGGGCGGTCGCCCGCACCGGCGCCGCGTGGGTGCCGATCGACCCGACCTACCCCACCGAGCGCATCCGGTTCATGCTCGACAACTGCGGCCCCAGGGTACTGGTCACCACCGCAGCCGTGCGTCCGGCGGAGGCCTCGATCGCCTCGGACACCACGGTGATCGAACTCGACGATCCGGATGTGATCGCTGCCCGACAACGGAATTCGGACAGCGTGGTGGATGTCACCGAACTCACCGCGCGACCCGAGATCGACCACCCCGCGTACCTGATCTACACCTCCGGCACGACCGGCACCCCGAAAGGCGTCGTGGTGAGCCATCGCGGCCTGGCGGATTTCGCCGCGCAGCAGGTGGTCGAATTCGGCCTGACCCCGCAGAGTCGCACCCTACATCTGGCCTCACCGAGCTTCGACGCGTCGGTGCTCGAGGTGCTCATGGCCGTGTCCGTCGGCGCGACCATGCACGTGGCGCCCGCCGGCATCGTCGGCGGGACCGAACTCGCCGAGCTGATGCGCTCGGCGCGGATCTCGCATGCGTTCCTCACACCATCACTTCTGACCACCATGTCGCCCGACCATCTGCCCGATCTCGAGACGTTGGTGATCGGTGGCGAGCACCCGAACCCGGAGGTGGTACGGCGCTGGTCGGCGACGTGTGCGTTGTTCAACGCCTACGGTCCCACCGAGACGACGGTGGTCGCGACGATCTCCGACGACATCGGTCCGCACGACCGAATCCTGACCATCGGCCGACCGATCCGCGGCATCGCGGCAATCGTGCTCGACGAACGGCTACAACCGGTCTCACCCGGTGCGGTCGGCGAACTGTACATCGCGGGTGGACATCTCGCCCGCGGCTATCACGGGGTCCGCCCGTTGACCTCGAAGCACTTCGTGGCCAACCCGTTCGGCGACCCGGGTGAACGCATGTATCGGACCGGGGACCTGGTGCGCTGGACTCCCGGACGCGAACTGGAGTTCCGTGGGCGCGCCGATCATCAGACCAAGATCCGCGGGCATCGCATCGAGCTCGGGGAAATCGATGCCGCGCTCGTCGCCGACCCGTTGGTCACGGCGTCTGTCACCACGACCGCCGGTGTGGGCGCACAGGTGCGGCTGGTGTCGTACGTGACCGTCGGCGACACGGACACAGCGGCGGGTGCCGCCGACATCGGACGACGCGCGCGGGAGATCCGAGAGCGGCTCACCACCAGGCTCCCGCGGCACATGATCCCCAGTGCCATCGTGGAACTCGACGAGATCCCCACCACCCCGGTCGGTAAGGTCGACTCACGCGCCCTGCCCGACCCGACTCCGGCAGCAGGCCTGCAGATTGCGATCCGAACCGAGACCGAACGCTCTGTGGCGGCCGTGATCGCCGAACAACTCGGCATCGACGTCACCACCATCGGGCGTGACCACGATTTCTTCGAACTCGGCGGCAACTCACTGTCGGCCACGCAGATCGTCGGCAGACTCGATCAGATCAGCGGCGGCACCGGCATCTCGGTCCGCGACATCTTCGACCACCCGACCGTCGCCGAGCTCGCGACGTTGATCGCGCCGCGCGACGGCGTCGGTCCAGACGGACTCGACGAGAGAGGTTCGGACGAGGTCGGTTTCGGCGGAGGTCCGGGCGCCCCTCTCCCGTCGTTGCACCACGATCCCGAGACCGTGGTGGCGCCCGGCGCCGCCCAGCAACAATTGTGGTTTCTCAACCAGACCGTCGACGAACGCTCGGCCGGGCAGTACAACATCGCATTCGCCCTCGACCTGGTCGGCGATGTCGCCCCCGGTGCACTCACCGGGGCCCTGCGGCACGCGATCGACCGTCACGAACCGTTGCGGACGATCTACCCCGACCGTGACGGTCGACCCACCATGGAGATCAGACCGGTCGACGATGCCCACCCGATCCTCACCCCGATCGACATCGGCGAGGACGAATGGTCCTCTGCTGCAGAGGTATTGGCCCGCACCCCGTTCGACCTGACCCGCGACCTGCCGATCCGCGCCGTGTTGCATCGCGTGACGGGCGACCAGGGTCCGGAGCCCCACCACAAGCTGACTATCGTCGTACATCACATCGCCGCCGACGGATGGTCCATGGCGCCGTTCGCGCGTGACATCGCAGCCGCCTACGCGGATCTGCGGGTCGGACGAGCACCGACGCAGGCTCCGCTCCCGGTCGGGTATCGCGACTATCTGCGGTGGCGGGCCGAGAATCTGGCGGGCCGTTTCGACGAGTCGACCACGTGGTGGCGTCGGGAACTCGACGGTCTCGACTCCACCCCCATCCTCCTTCCCGACCCGGCCATCGACGACGAAGCGGCGTCGGCCGGTGTCGTCGAGGTCGAACTCGACAGCACCCTGCGCGAGTCACTCGTGGCGCTCGGTGACGGCCACACCACCGAGTTCATGACGATGCACGCCGTGTTCGCCGCGCTGCTGCATCGGCTCCACGCAGACCCCGAGCCGCATGTGACCGGCACGCCATCGGATGTCGTCATCGGCACCCCGGTGGCCGGACGCAACGACCCGCGCCTGTCCGACCTGGTCGGGATGTTCGTGAACTCGGTGGTGTTGCGCACCCCGGTCGACGGGTCGGCGCCCTTCACCGATCTTCTCGACGAGGTCCGTCGGCGCGATCTCGAAGCGCTCTCGCAGGCCGACCTGCCATTCGACGAGGTGGTGGCGGCAGTCAACCCGCCGCGCACCGACCGCCACCCACTGTTCTCGATCGCCCTGGCGTTCGACGCCACCGGCGGACCGAGTGATCGGCCACTGAGCATCGACCTGTCACTCGACGGTCTGGATGTGGTGGGTGCGGAGATCGAGACCGGCGCGGCCCGCTTCGATCTCGAACTCCGACTACGCGGTGACACCGCTCGGTTCACCTACGCCACGGACGTGTTCGGCCACAGCAGGATCGAGTCCCTCGCAGCCGACTTCGTCGCACTGTGCAGGCAGATCGCCGCAACGCCGGGACGGCCGATCGACGACCTCGCCCTCCACACCGACCCGCATCCGACGGACGCGCCTCTCGTCGCACCGACTCACCTGGCCTCGCTGCTGGACATCACCGTCGACCGCCACCCGGACGCCGTGGCCGTGGTCGACGGCTCGAGATCGCTCCGGTACGCAGACCTCGACCGGCGCACCCGACAGTGGGCAGACATGCTGCGCGGCTTCGGCGTCGGGGCCGAGGACGTCGTCGCCGTCGCCCTGGACCGGTCGATCGACTCGGTGACGGCCATCTGGGCCATCACCCGTGCCGGGGCCACCGTGGCACCGCTCGACCCGCGCCACCCCACCGATCGCATCCAACACATGCTCTCCGATTCCGGTGCGCTCCTCGCCATCACGGACTCCGGCCGACTCGGCACGCTTCCTCGTGAACTCTGGTGGTTGACAACCGACGACCTCGACGCCCACCACGAGGTGCGCGGCATCGCCTCTCACTGCGATCTGCGCAACCCCGACAGCGCCGCGTATGTGATCTACACCAGCGGCTCCACCGGAAGGCCCAAGGGGGTCACCGTCTCCCACCGCGGCCTTGCCGGCTTCGCGGCAGCCCAGCGACAGCGTTACGACGTAGGCGAGGGCGATCGGACACTGCATTTCGCGTCCCCCGGTTTCGATGCGTCGATACTCGAGTTCCTCTTGGCGTTCACCACGGGAGCAACCATGATCGTGGCGCCACCGACGATCTACGGTGGCGACGAACTCATCGAGTTCCTGGCCGAACAGCGCATCACCCACGCGTTCATCACCCCGTCCGCGCTGGCTGCCGCGGCCCCCGCCGAACTGCCCTGGCTGCGCTGTCTCGGTGTCGGCGGCGAGGCATCGACCCCCGCCCTCGTACACCGATGGGGCGCAGGCCGTCGATACCTGAACAACTACGGCCCCACCGAGACGACCGTGGTGTCGACGATCTCGGCGCCGCTGCGCCCCGGCGACCCGATCACCATCGGCCCCGGATTGCCGGGGGTCACCGCGATGGTTCTCGATCACCGGTTGCGTCCACTACCCGCCATGGTTCCCGGCGAGCTCTATCTGGCCGGACCGGGCGTCGCCCGCGGCTATCTCGGTCGACCCGGTCTCACCTCGACCCGATTCGTCGCCACGTCCGACGGCGCGGTCATGTATCGCACCGGGGACATCGTGCACCGTGACAGCACGGGCGTGCTCGTGCACCACGGCCGCGGCGACAATCAGGTGAAGGTGCGCGGATTCCGCATCGAGCTCGAGGAGGTCTCCGCTGCGCTGGCCGCCCACCCCGCCGTCGATTTCGCGACCACTTTGGTGCGCGGCACCGGCCCCGACGCCGTCCTCGCGGCCTATGTGACCCTGCACGACACCGACAATGCGCCGAGTCCGGCAGACCTGCGGGCCGCGGCACGCGACCGGCTGCCGCGCCAGATGGTTCCCTCGTCGGTGACGGTGCTCGACCGGGTTCCGTTGACCCCCAACGGAAAACTCGACCATCGCGCACTCCCCGAGCCGACGATGACGGCCGACACCGTCGGTCGACGACCGGCCACGCCCGCGGAAGCCGCTGTCATCGGCATCGTCGCCGACGTCCTCGACGTCGATCCGGCCGCGATCTCCCCGGACGACGGTTTCTTCGATCTCGGCGGCACCTCCCTGCAGGCGACATCGGTGACCGCTCGGCTCAATCGATTCCTCGACCGCGCCGAGTGGCGTGTCCGGGACATCTTCGACGCACCGTCCCTGGCTGCGCTCGCGAGCCGGCTACCCGCAGACGCGGCCCCGGGGGTGTCGAGAACAACGCCGCCCGCGTGCGATGCGATCCGCCCCAGTCGAATTCCGTTGGCACCGGTGCAGCGTCGTCTGTGGGCGCTGGCACGATCGGCACCGGAATCGACCGAGTACCTGGTGCCGTTCACCATCCGGCTCGGCGGCCCCATCGACCTCGGGCACCTGCGTGGTGCGCTCACCGATGTCGTCACCCGGCACACGTCGCTACGGACCGTCTACCCCGTCGAAGGGGCCGAGCCCGTCGGCATCGTCACCGACAGTGCGTCTGCCGTCGTCGGCGACCTGCCGCTGCTCTCCGGTGGGGTCGGCGACCACGTGGATTTCCTGCTCCACCCGATCGACGTGACCACCGAGCCACCGTTGCGGGTCGCCGTTGTCGAGCACGGCCCCGACGACCACACCCTCGTCGCGGTCGTTCACCACATCGCCGCGGACGGCGCATCGCTGCCGATCCTCGTCGGCGACCTGCTCACCGCCTATCGCGAGCGCGTCGGTGGACGCGAGATCGACTGGGAGCCTGCGGCGCTCGACTACCGCGACTACGCCGTCGAGCTCGGCGGCGACTCCTCGGATGAGTTCCGCGAGGATCGCGACTTCTGGATGGAGACGCTCGCCGGAGCGCCTGCCGAGACGACCGTGGCCCCCGTGATCGATGCCCCCGCGGTCGCGGGACGGGGCACCGGCGCCTCGGTGTGGGCCACCATCGAACCCGAATTGCGCCACGCGCTGGTCGAGTTCGCCCGTGAACGCGGCACCACACCGTTCACCGTGCTGCACACGGCGCTGACCGTGCTGTTGCATCGGCTCGGGGTCGGCGACGACCTCGTGATCGGCGCACCGGTCGCCAACCGGACGCCACGGCACGGGAAGTCGTCCGACTTCGGCCGCGTGGTCGGGATGTTCGTCAACACACTCGCCCTGCGGACCCGGGTACGCCCCGACGACACGGTGGCCTCCCTCCTCGATCAGGTTCGCGGGGCCGACGCCGACGCCCTCGGCCATCTCGACCTGCCGTTCGACGACGTGGTCGCCGAACTCAACCCGACGCGCGAACTCGGTCGCCACCCCCTGTTCCAGGTCGCATTGTCGGTCCACGACCATTCCTCGGGGTCGGCAGGCACCGAGGAACGGCTGCAGGTGACCGACGACGTGACCGCAGGCGTCGACGAACTCGGCACCGACACCGCCAAATTCGACCTCCAGTTCACCGTGACAGGCTTGTCGGCGGCCGGCGGATCAGGCGTGCAACTGACCTATGCCACCGATCGGTACACGCACGCGGTCGCTGATGGGATCGTCACCCGATTCCTGCGTGTGATGCGCGCACTCGTCTCCGATCCCGAACGGGCGGTCGGCGATGTGCGGATCACCGACCCGCTCGAAGTGGCGCAACTGTGTCCGGCCAACGGCCCGAATGCGGCCACCCCGGCCACGTTCGCCGATCTGCTCGCCGACGCGGTACGTCGCAGTCCGGACGCCTTGGCCGCCGTCACCGACGACGACGCGATCACCTACACCGACCTCGACCAGCGATCCAACCGTCTGGCTCGTGTACTTCTCGGCCGTGGCGTCGGCGACAGTCCCGAAAGCGTTGTCGCGATGGCGGTCCCGAGGTCCGTCACGGCGCTCGTCGCGATCTGGGCGATCGTCAAATCGGGCGCAGCCTACGTGCCGGTGGATCCGACTTATCCGGCCGAACGAATCCGGCACATGCTCGACGACAGCGGCGCCCAGCTGGTGGTCACCACCTCGACCGCCGGCGCCGGGGTCGACGATGCCTGCCAGACGCTGCTCCTCGACGACCCGGCGACCGTGACACGGCTCGGACACTCGTCGCCGGAGCCGCTCCGCGACACCGAACGGACCGCTCCGTCACGGGTCGACCAGCTCGCGTACATCATCTACACGTCGGGATCGACGGGCCGCCCCAAGGGGGTGCTGGTACCCCATGCCGGGCTCGCCGCCGTCCGTGGCGAGTTACGCAGGCGGATGCGTCCCGAACCCGGTGACCGCGTATTGCATTTCGCGTCACCGAGTTTCGACGCGTCGGTCCTCGAGTTCCTGCTGGCCGCCGCGGGCTCCGCCACCCTCGCCGTCGTGCCCACCGGGATCTACGGCGGCTCGGACCTCGAAGGATTCATCCAACGCCACCGGGTGAGCCACGCCTTCATCACCCCGGCCGCGGTGGCAGGCATGGACCCGGCGGCGGTGCCCGGCCTGCGGACACTCGCCGTCGGTGGTGAGGCGTTCGGTACCGACCTGGTGCGACGATGGGCACCGCAACGCACCATGATCAACGTCTACGGCCCGACCGAGACCACTGTGATCACCACCGGCAGTGCGCCGTTGGCTGCCGATTCCCTGCTGACCATGGGCACTCCGAACAACGGCGTCGGCGCACTCGTGCTCGACCGCCGTCTGCATCCCGTACCCACCGGGGTGGCCGGGGAGTTGTACCTGATCGGCGATCAGGTGACCCGCGGCTACCATCGCCGTCCGCAGCTCACCGCGACCCGCTACCTGCCCATCCCGATGGTCGCGGGCGAGTCCGGCGCAGGCCGGCGGATGTATCGCACCGGCGATTTGGTGCGCTGGACCGACGACGAGCGCCTCGAATACCTCACCCGGGCCGACGGTCAGGTCCAGATACGCGGTTTCCGGATAGAGCTCGGCGAGATCGACGACGCACTCGCCGCCCATCCGGCGATCGACTTCGCAGTCACCGTCGTCGACGACTCGGGACGGTCTCCTGTGCTGCGCAGCCACGTCACCACACGCGACGGGACCGACGTCGACGTCCGCGAGCACCTCGCCGCGCGGCTACCGCGACACATGCTCCCGGCCTCGGTCATCCGGCTCGACGACATCCCGTTGACCCCGAGCGGCAAGCTGGATCGCGCCGCCCTTCCGACCGTGGTCGACCGACCGGCCTCCCGCGCACCGCGTCCCGGCCCGGAGCAGGAGATCGCGGCGGTGTTCGCCGACGCGCTTGACCTCGCCCCGGGGTCGGTGGGCGCCGACGACGGATTCTTCGATCTCGGCGGCAACTCGTTGCTGGCCACCACCGTCGCGACACGACTGACCGACGTCCTCGGTCACGACGTGCCGGTGAAGCGCCTCTTCGCGGCCCCGACCCCGGCCGAGCTGGCCGAGGGGCACCCATCCGCTCTCGAGAATGCCGCGGGCACCAGCGGTTTCGATCCGGTCCTGCGTCTTCGAGGCGGGACGGGTACTCGACCACCGCTGTTCGTGGTGCATCCGGCGATCGGGCTCTCGTGGAGCTTCACCTCCCTGCTACCCCATGTCGCGGCCGATCGCGGCGTGTACGGACTGCAGAACCCCACCTTGTCGGGAGGGGCTGCCGCGGGATCGATCACCGAACTCGCCGCCGACTACGTGGCACGCATCCGGGCCATCACCCCGCACGGGCCGTACCATCTCGTCGGGTGGTCGCTCGGCGGGCTGATCGCACACGAGATGGCCGTGCAATTGGAGGCCGCCGGCCACGACGTGGAGCAGTTGACGCTGCTCGACTCGTTCGTGTTGTCCTACCGACCGGCACTGGCATCCGAACCGTCGGTGGCCGATCTGCTCGCGGAGTTCGGGCTCGCCACAGGGCATCCCGGTGAGCCGTCCGTCGGCCAGGCATGGCAGGCGGTGCGCGCCGCCGGAGATGCTCTCGGTGGGCTCACCGAGGAGGAGTTCGGGGCAGTCCACGAAACCTTCCGTCAGGCCACACCGTTGGCCGCCGACTGGCGTCCCGGCGTGTTCGGCGGTGACGTCACCTTCGTGACCGCCGCGGCGGACCCGCCACCGGGATCACCCGCCTTCGACGACTGGAAAGGGCACGTCGGCGGTCGACTCGACCACATCGTCGTCGACTGCTCGCATGCGCGGATGCTGTTGGGAGAAAACGTGTCCCGATACGCCCGGGCGATCGATCCGGACGGCGACACCTGTCGCCGCACCACGACCGAGGAGGAACAATGACCAACCCGTTCGACAACACCGACGGAGTGTTCTTCGTCCTCGTGAACGACGAAGGGCAGCATTCCCTCTGGCCCGAGTTCGCCCCCGTCCCCGACGGTTGGCGCGTCGCACACGGGCCGGCCGGCCACGACGACTGCCTCGACTACGTCGAGCGGAACTGGCGAGACATGCGTCCCACCAGTCTGATCCGCGCCATGGAGGCCGATGCAGCAGAAAGCGAGGGCACCCGTGGGGCGACACGACATGACTGACGCCGTGGAGCGAGCCGAGCCCACCGCACGCGAGCCCGTCCCGCTGACGCCGACCGCAATCGTGCTGGAGTCGGTCCAGAAGACCTTCCGCTCCGGACCTCTCGGGCGTGGGCGTGTGGTGACGGCCCTCGCCGACCTCGACCTCGAGGTGCCGACCGGAACACTGCACGCACTACTCGGCCCCAACGGAGCAGGCAAGACCACCACCGTCCGCACCGTCGCGACGCTCCTGCGTCCCGATTCGGGGAGGGTGCAGATCTGCGGAATCGACGCCCTCGCCGATCCGGATGCCGTGCGGGAACGGATCGGACTCTCCGGCCAGTACGCCGCCGTCGACGGCAACCTGACCGGTTTCGAGAACCTGCGCATGGTCGGCCAGTTGTATGGCCGACGCCGTCGCGACGCTGCCGACCGGGCACGCGAGCTGATCGCCGAGTTCGGTCTCGACGACGCTGCCGACCGCCCGATGCGCACCTATTCGGGGGGAATGCGACGACGTCTGGACCTCGCGGGCGCTCTCATCAACCGACCGGAGCTGGTCATCCTCGACGAGCCGACCACCGGCCTCGATCCACGTGGGCGCCAACGGATGTGGGAGGTCATCGAGGACCAGGTGGCATCGGGCACCACTGTGCTGCTCACCACCCAGTACCTCGAGGAGGCCGACGCACTCGCCGACCGGATCACCGTGATCGATCACGGCACGGTCCGCGCCGAGGGCACCGCGAACGAATTGAAGACCACCACCGCACGATCAATACTGACCATCCAGACCTCCGACGACACCGCCGAGCGGACCGACCTCGTCGCCACCACCCTCGCCGACATCGGACTGGGGATGCCGCGGCGCCTGGGTCCCGACCGTTGGTCGGTCGCGGTGGCCGACGGGACCCGCAGCGGCGTCGACGCGGTGAAGATCTGCGATCGCGCCGGGATCGACGTCGTCGACGCTCAGGTCACCGCGCCATCTCTCGACGATGTCTTCCTGCGCCTCACCGAACGACGGGAGCCCACGTGATCCTCACCGATACCGCCGTCATCGTCGAACGGAATCTGCTGACCGTCCGCCGAGTCCCCACCCTGCTGATCAGCGCGACCGTTCAGCCGCTGATGTTCGTCTTCCTGTTCGCCTACGTCTTCGGCGCCACCCTCGGCGGTGGCGCCTACCGCGAATACCTGATGGCCGGGATCTTCACCCAGACCGTCGTCTTCAACGCGGCGATCACCACGGCCGGACTGGCCGGTGACATGTCGGACGGCATCATCGACCGGTTGCGTTCGCTGCCGATGACCAGGCTCGGCGTCATCGCCGGACGGGTCACGTCCGACATGCTCCTCGGCATCGTCGGTCTCGGCGTGATGGTGATCTGCGGGCTCGCGGTCGGTTGGCGCGTGCGCGCAAGCATGTTCGATGCCCTCGTCGCGTTCGGACTCATCGTCTTGTTCGCCCTGGCGATGGCCTGGATCGGAGCGGTGACCGGACTCGCCGCCCCGAATGTGGAAGTGGCACAGAGCATCGGCTTCCTCTGGATGTTCCCGGTGACCTTCCTGTCGAGCGCCTTCATCTCGGCGCAGAGCCTGCCGAGCCTCCTGCGGCCGATCGCCGAATGGAATCCGGTCACCGCGGTGGCCACCGCCTGCCGGCAGAAGTTCGGCAATGCTTCCCCACCGGATTTCCCCGCGCCGTCGGGGTGGGTGGCCCAGCATGCCGTGGGATACTCGCTCGCCTGCAGCGTGGCGATCCTTGTGGTCTGTGTCCCGTTGTCGCTCTTGCTCTATCGGCGTTCGACCGATTGACCGGCACCGACCACGATCACAGCGGGAGCTGCGCGAGGATCGATGTCGTCGGCTGGACCGAACCGCCCTTGGGTTCGACGGTCACCGCGAGCACCGTCGACGCGTCGATGGCGTCGACGACCGTCGGTGACTCACCACCGGACGGCGGGATGAGACCTGCCGACACCGGCGAATCCGCCTTGCCGATGAGCCACAGCTGGTAGTCGCGGTCGTCAGGAATCGGATTCCCGATGTCGCGCAACAACGCAACGGCCTGGTTGCGTTGCCGCGAGGTCACCACCGACATCGCGCCACGGTTGTCCGCCAACTGACCGGCCGAGAGTTTCGCATCCGGCGCGGCCAGCACATCGAGGACCACTCGCCCGGACTCGGCGACCGGTGGTGTCGACGGTTCCGGCGCGGTGCCACGACCGATCAGCACACCGGCGCCCAACGCGACGACGATCGCCGCGGCGGCCGCCGCGATGAGCGCGGCCCGTCGTCGCCCTCGGCGTGAGCGGGCCCGGTCGAGGTCGACGACAGCACTCGCGTCGTCCGTCGCGAACACGTGCTCGAGAACCCGCTCCCGCAGGGTATCCGGCGCATCGATGGCGTAGCTGCTCGCGAAATCGGCCATCACAGCCTGGGTTTCGATAATCCGATTCTCGTAGACCTGTCGTTCGGTGACCGTGAGATCGGCGAGTTCGGCCTGCACGCGATCATGTTCGTCCGGGGCCAGAACGTCCACGGCATAGAGTTCGATGTGCTCGTCGAGCCAGTCGGTGTCAGGCATCGGTCCGGCTCCTCAGGCAATTGCGCAGTTTGCGCAATCCGTCTCGTATGCGTGTCTTGATGGTGGGCAGCGGTGTCGACGTGTGCTCGGCCACCTCGGGATAGGTCATGCCGTCGAAGTACGACATCTCGATGCTGTCGCGCTGCAGGTCGGTCAGCCGGTCCAGGCAGCCACGCAACGCCTGGCTCTCCTCACGATCGATGACCACCTCGAGCGGCGCGGGCGCGTCGGGCGCCGGATTGCTCGTCTCGTACTGACCGAGCTTTCGGCTGTGGGTCTCTTCGGCCCGCACCCGATCCACTGCTCTGCGGTGCGCAATGGTCATCATCCAGCTGATCACACTGCCACGCCCGGGGTGGTACTCGCCCGCGTTCTCCCAGAACTGCAGGTATGCCTCCTGGACGACCTCCTCGGCATAGTGCCGATCGCGCACCACCCGCACCGCGAGTCCGTAGATGCGTGCGCTGGTCAGATCGTAGAGATGCGCGAAGGCACCGCGGTCACCACTCGCGGAATCGGCCAGGAGCGCTGTCAAGAGATGGGAATCACCGACGGGCCCGGTTAACGTCACGTCACCACCGTAACGATGTAGTCGTTGCGGACGTACACGTTCTCCACATACATCACTCCGCCGGGGGCTCACTGGTCGATCACATACACTGGGCAGCCGGTAGGCGCCGAACAGAATGGACAGGGAAATCAGTGGGTAGACAGCAGCAACGCCTCTTCGTCGGGGCGGTCGTGACCGTCATGGCCACCATCGCGGCACTACTCAGCGCAGTGGCCGGCGCCGCGACGGCCGCACCGCAATCGCGCATCGTCAGCGTCTATCAAGACGACCCGCATCAGGTCACCCTGACCGTCTACTCCGCGTCGATGAACCGGACCTTCCCGGTGACCGTGCTGACGCCCAAGGACCAGACGAAGGCGGCACCCGTCTTCTATCTGCTCAACGGGGCCGGTGGCGGCGAGGACTCGGCCACCTGGGATGCCCGCAGCGACTACAAGAAGTACTTCTCCGACAAGCACACATACGTGGTGACGCCCATCGGTGGAGCGTTCTCCTACTACACCGACTGGCAGCGCGACGATCCGGCTCTGGGCCGCAACAAGTGGCAGACCTTCCTCACCAAGGAATTGCCCCCGCTGATCGACGGACATTTCAACACCACCGGCCGCAACGCGCTGGGCGGGATCTCGATGGCCGGTACGTCGGTGCTGAACCTGGCGATCGCGGCACCGAAGCTGTATCGCTCGGTGGCCGCCTTCAGCGGCTGTGCACGTACCAGTGACCCGGTCGGCCAGCAGTACATCAAGCTCGTGGTCGAGAGCCGCGGCGGCGCGAGCGTCGAGAACATGTGGGGGCCGCTGAACGGACCCGGCTGGCGCGCCAACGATCCGTACCTGCACGCCGACAAGCTGCGCGGCACGAAGATCTACATGACCAGCGGTACCGGACTGTCCGGCAAGCACGAATCGCTGAAGGACCCCGAGGTCAACGGTGATCCGCTGTTCCTGGCCAATCAGGCGGCGCTCGGCGGTCTGATCGAGGGCGCCATCAACCAGTGCACCCGGCAGATGGCCGACCGCCTCAAGCAACTCAACATCCCGGCCGACGTCGACCTTCGCGGCACCGGCACCCACTCCTGGGGTTACTGGCAGGACGACCTGCACAACACCTGGCCGTCGCTCGCACGGGACCTGCGCCGGTAGATGAGCGCCGCTGGGTGACGACCGCCGTCATCGGTGCGGCACACACGACAAACCAAAAAATCCGCCCTCCACCGCGAGGTCGTCGACGTGATGTCGCCGGCTCGCATGTGGAGGGCGGATTTCGAGGTTTCCGGGGCCAGAGAGACCGCCGACCGGTCACATCACGACCGACCGGTCTCACGAACGCCGGAGATCACCAACGGTCGAGGCTGGTGTACCCGTCCTGCAACGCACGCGCGAGCAGATGCGTCTTCGTGGGGGCCTCACGACCCACCGCCGAATACTTCGCGCGGATGCGCGCGAGGTGGGTGCTCACCGTCGACGCCGAGATGAACAGGGCGCCTGCGGCGTCCTCCTTGGAATCGGCGGCCAGCCACGCGAGCAGAACCTCAACCTCACGGGAAGACAGCTCAGGGCGCCGGTAGGACAGCGTGCGGTCATCGGGTTCGCGATAGTCCGACATGCGGGCCACCGGTCGTCCGGGCAGTTCGGGAGCCGGGGAGCCGGCGTCGTCGCGCTGACGACCTCCAGGCATCCGGGCCACACCAATGGGCATCTGTGAAGTCGAGATCACGCGTCATCCTTCGCTCTGCAACAACCATCCCCGATCGACGGCGCGTCTCGGTCCCCCGACACGACCGCACCACAGGCTTTGCACGCTAGGTCTTCTCTGACCTGGACAGTAGACCCAGAATTGGGGACATGTGCCGTGAACGCTCGGACACCTCTCATCCGTGCAGGTCACCGCCGCGACATCAGGCTCGAGCGCGCACGGCCACGCCCAGGTGTGACGCAGCTCCCATCGCCGACGACGGGCCTGCCGGTCTCATGCCGGATGTTCGATGACCACCGTGACCCGCAACGCGGTGGCCGACAACGGCCTAGCGGAGATCCCCACCCGGGTCACCCGACCGCGACGACGGGTCCGCGCCCGGCGCGGGGAGCCAACCGTCCTCAACGGCTCGCTTGAACAGATCGAGCTTGGTCCGTGTGGGTCTGCCGGCAGCGGCGTACTTATGGCGGATTCGTTTCAGGTACTCGTTGACGGTCTCGGCGGTCACACCCAACGCCGCGCCCACACCGGCCGAGGTCTCGCCGGACGCATACAGGGTCAGCACACGCTGCAGCTGTGGACTCAGATCGACTGCGGCGAGTTCCGGATCGCCGTCGATCGCCGCGGCCCATTCGGTGGTGAGCACCTCGCGTCCGTCGGCTGCCGCGCGGATCGCCTCGACGATCTCGCGTTCGGTTGCCGACTTCAGCACCACCCCGAGCGTCCCCGCGCGCGCCGCCGACCGCAGCAACGCGGGATGCTCGCCGGAGGTGTAGACGATCGTCCCGATCCCGGCCCCGGTCAGCCGGGTCACATTCTCCCCGGGTGTGGTGCCGTCGCCGAGGCGCAGATCGAGCAGCACGAGGTCCATCGGTATCTGCTGCTCGAGCAGCGCGGCGACGGTGGCCGCCGAACCGACGAGTTCGAGATCCGGCTGATCGCCGAGGATGCGTTCAATTCCCCACACCGGCGACGGATGGTCATCGACCATCCCGACCCGGATCCGACTCGACTCACCGGCCGTCATGACGCCTCCTCCGACGATGCCCCGTCCCGACGACGGCACCGCACATCCTCCACGCAAGGTTCCTACGCACGTCTCTGGGCCCGTCTCAGTGGGCACATTCCCTCTGGGCACATCCCTCTGGGCACATCCCTCTGGGCACCTATTCGCACCCATTCTCCTGGGTCCACTCTCTGCGAGACGCCTCCCAGTGTGCCGCGCCGACGCGGGCAGGTTCCCAACCGGTCGTCGACCTGGCACCATGAACGCAAAACGAGAACATGTTCTACCTGACTCGCCGCGCCCCCTCGGGACGCGGAGAAAGAGGTTGTCGATGACGCACGCACCGTCCACCCACGACGTCCTGGGCACCACGGTCACCATGCCGGTCCAGATCCGGCACGCACGCTGCTTCGTCGCCGGATTCACCGCCGACACCGCCGCGGTGACCCAGGTGATCGGAGACCGGGTGCGGCCGCTGCGTATCCGCCCCGGGCGGACCATGTGCATGCTCGTGTTCGTCGACTACGTGGACGGCGACCTGGGCCCGTACAACGAGTTCGGCGTCTGCTTCCTCGTCGAGGACCCGACCCGTCCGCCCGCCTCGCCGGCGAAGGCACTGCGCTCCCTGCTCGCCGGTGACGCCCGGGCGCTGATCCACCGCCTCCCCGTCGACGGGGAGTTCACCCTGGCCGCGGGTCGGGGCATCTGGGGATTCCCCAAGACGCTCGCCGAGTTCGACGTCGACCACGACTCGGCGACACGACACGGCCGGGTCGTCCAGGATGAACAGTTGATCGCCGACCTCACCGTCCGCCCTGGTATCCGCGTGCCCGACAACACGAAGGACACCGTGCTCAACGCGTACTCGCACCTCGACGACGTGCTCCGGATGACGCCGTGGAAGCTCACCTCCACCTCGGGCACCCGCACCCGTATCGGCGGTGCCGACCTCACACTCGGCACACATCCGATCGCCGACGAACTGCGATCGCTGAAGCTCGGGCGTCGCGCCCTGATGACGTCCTCGGTCGATCGCCTGACGATGACATTCGAGGACCCGAACGTGATCAGCACCTAGGGCGTGCCCGACAAATGGGGTAGTCACAGTGCGATGGTCCGAACGACTGTTGCGCCGGTTACGCCGCGGCACCTTCGGGTGCGCGAGTAGATACTCGACGACGGGACCATCGTGGGATTGTCCGGTCCCGGCACGGTCAGGCCACCCCGAGCGGCGATCAGGCGCCTCGCTCGCCACTGCTGGTCGAGTAGGCGCCGAGGCGCCCCACTTGCTGGTCGAGTAGGCGCCGAGGCGCCAGCCGAGGCACCGTATCGAGACCGACACTCCGGCAGGGGATCTCGATACGCGGCCTCGCTGCGCTCGGACGCCACTCGATCGGCAAGTGCAGGGCCTACCCCACCGGCTCAGACGCTACTGAATTCGGCAGGCACACACACTGCTGGTCGAGTAGGCGCCGAGGCGCCAGCCGAGGCACCGTATCGAGACCTACGTTCCGGCAACAGATCTCGATACGCGGCCTCGCTGCGCTCGGACGCTACTCGATCAGCGGACTCAGGGACACCTCAGCGCGCTCGGACGCTACTCGATCAGCAGACAAGGCCTACCCCACGGCCGGTCGAGTAGGCACGAGGAGCCGTATCGAGACCAAGCAGGACCGGCAGAACCGCATTATCGATGCCCCTGTGTAACAACGTCAACCACCACCGCTAGCCTGTCGGAGGCCGCCGCTACAATGACACCAAGGTGACATCCGTTCGGTCGAAACATATTGTGGCACAGTAGAATACTTGTGGATGAACTCTTCTCGCCGAACGTATGTTCGACTACAATCGAGTCATGCCGCTGGACACCCTGATCCCGTTGCTGCGTGAGGTGACGATCGACGCCGATGCGTCCGGTCGCCACATCTTCGACACCACGAAGACCTTGATGAGTCTGCGTAACCTCGTCGACCACCAACTGGCCGTGCACGCCGCGAACCTTGACCGTCTCGGGGTGGCGCAACACACCGGCGGCCGCACCCGCAGCCTGTTGATCGAGATGGGCGCTGCTCCTGCCGTCGCCGACCGCTGGCTACGCATCGGAGCCGCCCTGGACCGGTTGGAACGCGTCGCTGCCTATTCTGCGGACGGGGTGTTCTCAGGCGAACACGTCGACGCCCTGGTGCGGGGGATGGCCCATATCGACCAACGGGCACCCGAACCGTTGTCGGCGGGGTCTGTGATCGAACACGAACTCGCCCTCATCGCCCAGGCCTTCTCCGGCGCCACACCACGTGAAGTACTCGCGACCGCCCGCTCACGCGGCAACCAGATCGCCGACGACCACGGCGGGCTACCGGCAGCCGAGGACCGCACGATCAACGAGGTCTCCACGACCGTGGTCGCCGATGGTCGGTTGGAGGTGTTCGCCAACCTCGACATCGTCACCGGCGAAAAACTCGTGTCCGCCGTCGAGTCCCTCGCGAAGAAGAGGCCCGAGCCCGACGGATCCGACGACGCCCGATCGGCCGGGCAACGTCGCGCTGATGCGTTGGAGATGATTCTGGATGCGGCGGCCAAGGCCACTCGCAGCGGTGACGCCGACATGGTGGTGCCCCGAAAACGCAGGTGAGTGTGACCGTGCCGGCTGATCATCCGGATCGAGCGTCTCTGGAATGGCTGGGGCCGGTCTCCCAGACCACCGCACATCTGGTGGCGTGTGATTCCGCCGTCACGGTGTTCGACGTCGACGAGCACGGTGCACCCCTCGGCGTGAGCAACGCAGCGAGGTTGTTCACCGCCCAGCAGCGCAAAGCACTCATCGTGCGTGACCAATGCTGCGTGAAATGCGGAGCCGCCGCCGGACATACGCAATGCCACCACATCATCTACTGGTCCCGAGGCGGTGCCACCGTCATCGACAACGGCTGCCTGTTGTGCACCGCCTGCCACGCCCAAATCCACGCATCAGACTGGGAGATCATCATGGGCGCCGACCGACACCCCTGGCTGATCCCACCCGCCGAGATCGACCCGACACGGACTCCATTGCCGGCCTACAACAGACGCACCATGACGCTCGCGGCCTGACCACGTCCCGACCGAGCGCCCGCCTGCCCCGGCCCCTGCGGCATAGCGGCCACCGCCTGCAGTGGAGGCACAGTCAGGAGGTTGATCTCGATACGCTCGCTCGGCTGGCGCCTCGCGCGCTACTCGATCGGCGGCGGGTGGGCATCCCGGACGCGGATTCGATGCCGAGGGCAACCACATAGCCGAAACAAACTGACCCAACACAACTTTCACCAAGCATAAACCAGCGACCCGGGACACCCGGGTTGTGCACGACCCTTGACAACTCCACAGTGTGAAATGGGAAACCCCGTTTCGGGTGCCCGCCGAGCAGTGAACCGGCGGGCACCCGAACGGCGGCCATGCCGCAACGCCCGAAAACCACCTGCCGACAGCCGAGATGCTCACACGCTGGACGCGCAGTCCCAGAGGTCAGGCGAAGGCGCGTCCGACGAACCTGGTGAGCGGTTACATGTGAGGCTCTGTCGAACGCCAATTCGGCCACCTCGAACAGTGGCGCGGCCTGGCCACTCGCCACCACACTCGCAATGTCTGCCGAACTGCGGCAGTCCTCAATACAGTGATCCCTGGACCCACACATTGGCGGACACCCTGGTCGATGCGTCACTAGACTTGAGGCGCACAGTCCGGACATCTGCGAGAGGTGGCGTGCGCCGATGAGCAATCTCGAAGTCGATCCTGCCGAGATCGATTGTCATTCAAGCACTCACCGTGCCGACGACCGGTCCGGACGCGCGATCTCGATCGAGGTGCTGACCGCACGGGACGTCCCGCTCGGCGGACCTCGGGCGATGACCGTGCACCGGACACTGCCGCAACGGCAGCGGTCGCTGATCGGGGCGTGGTGTTTCGCCGACCACTACGGCCCCGACGACGTGTCGGTGTCTGGCGGGATGGACGTGCCACCCCATCCGCACACCGGACTGCAGACCGCGAGCTGGTTGTTCACCGGGGAGATCGAGCATCGCGACACGATGGGCAACCACGCGATGGTGCGTCCGGGCGAACTCAACCTGATGACCGCGGGACACGGCATCGCGCACACCGAGGTCTCCACCCCGGAGACGACGATCCTGCACGGGGTCCAGCTGTGGATCGCATTGCCTGCGTCGGCGGTCGACACACCACGCGACTTCGCCCACCATGTCCCGGAGCCCCTCGACCGTGACGGCGTCACCGTCCGCGTGTTCCTCGGCGAACTCCTCGGCGACCGGTCACCGGTGCACACGTTCACACCACTGCTCGGCGCGGAACTGACATTCGCACCGGGCGCCGAGATCGACCTCCACGTCGACGAGGGATTCGAACACGGCGTTCTCGTCGATCAGGGCGCGATCCGCATCGTCGACTCCGCGGCAGACCCGCTCACCCGTACCGAACTCGGCTATGTGGGAGTCGGGGCGAGTCGGCTACGCCTGCGCAACGAGTCCGCCGAGGCGGGGCGGGTGGTGCTTCTCGGCGGGACGCCGCTCGACGAGGAGATCATCATGTGGTGGAACTTCCTCGGCCGCTCGCACGACGACATCGTTGCCTTCCGCCGGCAATGGACCGAGCACAGTGAGCGGTTCGGACAGGTCGAGGGATACCAGGGCGATGTCCAGCATCTGCCGGCACCCGCGTTACCGACCACCCACCTGCGCCCTCGCCACAACATCCCCGGGCGCGCCTGAGTTCCCGAGTTCGTCACGCGTCGCCGAGGGTCACCGAGAAGCGTGTCGTGTCAGTCGGTTTCGCCGAGCAGCCGGGCGAAGTTGGCGATCCCGGCCGCCTCGGTGGCCGCCTGCTGGGCATGTCGACGATCCGTCACCTCCGGTGACGCGGGTGACGAGTGCCGCACCTGGGTCGGCGTACCGCGGCCATCGTCGAGCGCCGCCGCCAATTCGCCTGCGGCACGCTCGATCCGGTCCGAGAGCGCGGCGGTGTCGCCTGACGTCCCGGCCCAATCCTGGGACGCGGCGTACACACCGGTCGGCAAGGTCGCCGCACGCAGATAGGAAAACAGCGGGCGCAGTGCATGATCGAGCACCATGGAGTGGCGCGGGCTGCCCCCGGTGGCGGCGAGCAGAACCGGCTTGCCCTGCATGCGTTCGATGTCGACGAGGTCGAAGAACGACTTGAACAATCCGCTGTAGGACGCGTTGAACACCGGCGAGGCGACGATCAGCCCGTCGGCATCCTGTACCGCCTCGATCGCTTCGGAGGCCGCCCCGATGGCGAACCCGGTGGTCAGCGAGCGAGCGATGTCGACGGCCAGTTCGCGCACATCGATCACCCGAATCTCCGGCGTCACGCCCGTACCGGCGCAGGCGTGCGACGTGGCCTCGACGAGGCGGTCGACCAGCAGCCGCGTCGACGACGGGTCGCCGAGGCCGGCGTTGACCGCGACCAGCCTCGACGTCATGCCCGCACCTCGTCGCTCTCGTCTGCTGCATCCCGGTCTGCGGCATCCCGATCTGCGGCAACCCGGTCTGCGGCATCCCGAGCGGCGACGAGCGAGGCGTGGGTCGGCGCATCGGGCACCTTGGCAGGCCGCCCCTCGGCGAAGCCCGCGCGCAGATCCGGCAGTACCTCACCGAGCAGGTCGAGCTGTTCGAGCACGGTCTTCAGCGGTAGGCCGGCGTGGTCGACGAGGAACAGCTGGCGTTGGTAGTCACCGAAGCTCTCCCGGAACGACAGCGTTCTGTCGACGAACTCCTGTGGGCTGCCGACCGTCAGCGGCGTCTCGGTACTGAACTCCTCGAGCGAGGGACCGTGTCCGTATACGGGCGCATTGTCAAAGTAGGGGCGGAACTCCCGGACCGCGTCCTGCGAGTTACGGCGGATGAAGAACTGCCCACCGAGACCGACGACGGCCTGATCGGCGTCGCCGTGCCCATAGTGCTCGTAGCGCTCCCGATAGAAGCCGATGAGTCGCTGGAAGTGCTCCTTGGGCCAGAAGATGTTGTTGGCGAAGAAGCCGTCCCCGTAATACGCGGCCTGCTCGGCGATCTCCGGGCTGCGGATCGAGCCGTGCCAGACGAACGGCGCGACACCGTCGAGCGGTCGGGGCGTGGACGTGAACGACGTCAGCGGTGTCCGGAACTTGCCCTCCCAGTTCACCACCTCCTCGTTCCACAGTCGGTGCAGCAGGTGATAGTTCTCGATCGCGAGCGGGATGCCCTGCCGGATGTCCTGACCGAACCACGGGTAGACGGGCCCGGTGTTGCCACGACCCAGCATGAGATCGACGCGGCCGTCGGCGAGGTGCTGGAGCATCGCGAAGTCCTCGGCGATCTTCACCGGATCATTGGTGGTGATCAGTGTGGTCGCCGTCGACAGTTGGAGCTTGCTCGTCTGCGCGGCGATGTAGGCCAGCGTCGTTGTCGGCGACGACGAGAAGAACGGCGGGTTGTGGTGCTCGCCGATGGCGAACACGTCGAGGCCGATGTCCTCGGCCTTCTTCGCGATCTCGACGATGGCCTTGATGCGCTCGTGTTCGGTCGGGGCGACACCGGTGGTCGGGTCGACGGTGATGTCACTGACGCTGAAAAGTCCCAGCTGCATGTCGTTCCTCCTCGGGGAGTCCGGAAAGCTTCACACCAGTTAACCGGACCGCGGTCCGATTAATTCCGGCCGAACGGTCCGCTCGCACCCGTGGGTTAGTGTTGGCTTACCCAATCAGGATGGAGTCGGATATGAACGTTCGAAAGTCGCTGGCAGCAGCCCTGCTCGCCGGTGCCACCGTGCTCGTCGCCGCAGGCTGCTCCGACGACACGTCGGATACCGTCAGCAGCGCGGCCAGCAAGGCGACATCCGCCGTCGGCTCGGCGGCGAGCGAGGCGAAGGAAGCGATCGTCGGCCTCAAGACCGACGACGCCCAGGTCATCGTCCGCAAGGCCGTGGACCCGGCGACCTCCTCGGAAGAACTCGACGCCGTGGTCGACACGAGCAATCCGGTCAGCAAGGCGGCGATCCAGGGTTACGCGAAGGCGTCGAACGCTGCCGGCTACACGCCCGAGGTGTACACGGTCAAAGAGGTGAAGGCCGACGGCGACAACAAGGCGATCGCGACGGTGTCCATCAAGAGCCCGCACGCGCCGCAGCCGATCGATCTGCAGCTGGCGTTCGTGAAGGTCGACGGCGACTGGAAGCTCAGCAGCGACGCGATCACTCAGCTGTCCTCGATGGGCGGTCAGCACGGCGGCTGATCGAGTCCGACCAGTAGACGACGAGCGCCGCACCGGAGATCCGGTGCGGCGCTCGTCGTTGTGCGTCTGAGGTGGTGTCGAGGTCAGCTGACCGCGCGCAGATGGCCGCGGCCCTGGTCCCCGGGCAGATGCCGCGCCAACCAGGCGACGACCTCGCCGACGACCCTGTTCTGCTCGGCGGCCGCCCCGATTCGGGCGATCGACGGCATGCAGTTGAGCAGGGTCGCGTAGAGCGCTGCGTGCGCGGACATGCCGTGACGATCCATCACGGCCGCATACGAGGTGATCCCGTCGTGGAGCGCACCATAGGTCACCGACTCCTCGCCGAGGCGCACCGCCACGAGGTGAGGCGCCGACTCGGCCCGGTCACGGATGTCATCGAGTAACTCAAGCATGGTGTGATCCCCCCACAACCAGACAGTCGACCGTGTTCATGTCGCCTCCGCATCAGAACCGTGCCGGGTCAACCTTTGCATCTAGCTTAGTCTGGCTAAGGATACTCGTCACCGGCTTCATGATCATGTGGTGCATTCCACAGTGATCTTGCTCAACATCTTCATCCGCAATGTTACGTACGTGATTGGTGATATCGGATGTGACGGATGCGCTTGATGTTCAAGTGTTATCGCCACGACACGTCACCGCGACGATCACTCCGACGATGCGCCCTTGGCCGCCTTGTCGGCCTCCATCGCGTCGATGAGGCTCTGCGGCCGCAGATCGGTCCAGTTCTTCTCCACATACTCCAGACATGCGGCCCGGCTGTCCTCACCGAAGACCTTGGTCCAGCCTGCGGGGATGTCGGCGAACGTCGGCCACAGCGAGTGCTGGTTCTCGTCGTTGACCAGCACGTAAAAACGGCCGTTCTCGTCGTCGAACGGATTCGTCATGGTTGATCCTCTCCTTCTGTGTTGCCGAGGTCGGCATCGGTGAACGGGTGGTCACCGGGGGTCAGCCACCTGTTCAGTGTCGGACCGATCACCTCGAGCGCCGCCGCGTTGGCGAGTCCGAGATGGTCGGCATCCACATCGACATTCGCGATCATCCCATCGACATGGGGTTCCCAGCCACGTGCCACCGCCCCCGGGTCATCCTTGTCCCTCGTCGCAGTGAACACCAGCAGCGGTCCGTCGAACCTCGCGGGTACGAACTGTCGGACCAGGTCTTCGCCGCAGGCGAAGCTGTTCATGACCCACTGCACCTGATCGGCGCGCAGCAACCCCATCGACGCGATCTGGTCGCGCACGATCTCGGCGACCTCATCGGCCGACGACGCCTGCACGTCGTCCCCGAGATCGAACAGGGCACGCCACCCGCCGAGGAAGTCCCCGACATCGTCACCGCCGAGGGCGACGGGCAGATCGGCCTCGTCGACGACTCGTTGCGGCACCGGCGACGAGTCCATGACGCCGAGGAAGGCCACCTCGTCGCCCTGCGCACGCAGCAACGTCGCCATCGCGTACGCGATGTAGCCGCCCAACGACCAGCCGAGAAGGTGATAGGGCCCGTGCGGTCGCACCCGGCGCATCTCCGCCACATAGCGCTGTGCCATCTCCTCGATGCTCGCCGCGCTCGGCTCGCCGGACACCGCGTGCGGGTCCTGCAGACCGTAGACCCGACGATCGCGGAGATACGGCACGAGTCCGCCGTAGAACCAGGCGAGACCACCTGCCGGATGCACACAGAACAACGGGGGCGCCGTGCCCTGCGCGTTGAGCGTGATCAGGACGTCCCCGGCGCCGGGTTCGGTACCGACCAGCCGTCCTGCGAGCCCACGCGGTGTCGGATCGTCGAACAGCCACCCGAGTTCGGCCTGATAGCCGTGGTCGTCGTCGCGCAGACGGGCCAGGACCCGCGTCGCCGACAACGAGTCCCCGCCGAGGTCGAAGAAGCCCTGGGTGGCGCCGACCCGTTCGAGTCCGAGCACCTCGGCGAACACGTCGGCGACGGCCTGCTCGTGCTCGGTGGCGGGTGGGACGTAGGTGCCGATCTCGGTGTCGATCCGCGGCTCGGGCAGCGCCCGCTTGTCGAGCTTGCCGACCGGGGTCAGCGGGAGCTCGTCGAGTATCGCGATGCTGGCCGGCACCATGTGCGTGGGTAGCCGGCGTCCGACGTACTCGCGCAGCGCGGCCGCATCGACCGTGTCGTCGGCGACCACGTATCCGGCCAGGGCGGTGGCGACCGAGCCGCCGACACCGACGACCACAGCGGTCTCCACCGCGGGATGGCCGGCCAGCACCGCCTCGATCTCGCCCAGTTCGATCCGCAGCCCGCGCAGCTTGACCTGGTCGTCGCCACGTCCGAGATAGTCGAGGACCAGGGGCCCCGATTCGTCGGACCGCCACCGGACGACGTCACCGGTCCGATACATCCGGGTTCCGGCGTGCCCGAACGGACACGCGACGAACCGTTCCGCCGTCAGACCCGGCCGGTCGAGATAACCGCGCGAGAGCGCACCACCGACCACGTAGAGCTCGCCCGGGACGCCCGCCGGCACCGGCTGCAGGTGTCCGTCGAGCACCATCAGGCCCACCCCCACCAGCGGCGCGCCCATCCGCACGGGCCGGCCTGCGGGCATCGCGTCACTGATGGTGACCCCGATGGTGGTCTCGGTGGGGCCATAGATGTTGTGCACGTTGGCATGTGGTGACCATGCGTCGACGAGCGCGGCCGGGACCGCCTCGCCGCCGGCCATGAATGCCGTCAGGTCGCCGACCGCAGCCGGATCCATCGTCGACAACACCGTCGGGGTCAGGAAGCCATGGGTGACCCGATGCGTCCGCATGAACGCCTCGAGCACCGCGCCGCCGACCGCTTCGGCGCTCCGGTAGGCGATCGTCCCGCCATTGCGCACGGCGAGTAGGTATTCGAGCACCGAAGCGTCGAAACTCGGTGAGGCGAAACCCAACACGACCGGTGCGTCGTCGACGTCGAGAATCCGGGTTTCCTGGGCGGCGAAGTTGGCAAGTCCGGTGTGCGACACCGCAACACCTTTCGGCCTGCCCGTCGATCCGGAGGTGTAGATGACGTAGGCGACGTTCTCCGGCCGAACGCGGCCGATCTTCTCGGCGTCGGTGATGTTCCCTGCGTCGAGCACCGTCAGTCGCGCCGTCATCGCCTCGTCGTCGACGCGCACCCACTCGAACCCGTGGTCGGGCAGATCGTCTGCCCCGACCCGCAGGCCGAGGATCGCTCCCGAGTCCTCCACCATGGCGGCCACTCGTTCGGGCGGATAGTCGGGGTCGATCGGTACGTACCCCGCACCGGTCTTGGCGACCGCCCAGATCGCGGTCAGCAGGTCGACGGACCGACCGATGGCCAAGGCCACCAACGACTCCACGCCGATCCCCCGTGAGATCAGCCACCGGGCCAGACGATTCGAGCGGGCGTCGAGTTCGCGGTAGGTCGATGACGCGCCGTGCCCGTCGACGACGGCCAGGCGATCCGGATGACGGTGCGCCGCATCGGCGAACATGTCCGCCAACAGGATCGGGGCGACACCGGGCCCGCCCGACACCGGTGTCAGGGCCGCCATCTGATCGGGACCGACGAGTGTGATGTCGGCGGTGACGGTGTCCGGGTGCGCGGCCACGGTGCGCAGGATCTGGGTGAGCGCACGTGCGAACACTTCGATCTGTGCGGTGTCGAAGGCAGCCGGAAGATACTTGAGCGTCAAGGACAGCGCCGCGCCCGGCAGGGGTGCCGTCGCCATGTTGAGCGGATAGTGGGTGGCGTCGGTGCCCTCGAAGTCGCGGATCTCCAGGCCACCGGTCAACGCCGCGTCCGCGGTCGACAACGATGCGGTGTCCACCGGATACGACTCGTGCACGGTCAACGTGTCGAACAGCGCGCCCGAGCCCGCGTCGGCCAGTGCGGTCAACTCCGGCAGCCCGAGGTGCTGGTGATCGAGCACCGCCACCTTCGATTCCTGCAGCCCGGCGAGGACATCGGCGATCGAGGCGCTCGGGTCCACATCGACCACCGCGGGCAGGGTGTTGATGAACAAGCCGACCATCGACTCGACACCCTCGAGATCGGCCGGGCGGCCCGACACCGTCTCGGCGAACGTGACGACCCGATTGCCGGTGAGTCGTGACAGCAAGACGGCCCACGCGAACTGCAGGACGGTCGCCACCGTCGCACCCGCTGCACGGGCTGCGGCCTCGACCCCCGCGACGAGTTCGGTGTCGAGGACGATCGAGTGATTGCGTGGCGGCTGTTCGGTACTGGCCACCGCGCCGGGCGCCACCAGGGTGGGCGCTTCGACCGGGGCCAGCACCGCGCGCCACGCCGCCAGCCCGGCAGCATGGTCGGCGATCGCGAGTCGCCGCACGTGATCGGCGAAATCACGCTCACCGCCGCCCAGCTGCCCGGTGTAGGTGGTACCCGACGCGTACAGCGCCAACAGATCCGCGAGGACCAGTGGGCCCGACCATCCGTCGATGAGGATGTGGTGGTTGGTCACCACGAGGTGCGCGGTCTCACCGTGACGGATCAGGGCGAACCGCATCAGCGGTGGTGCCGCGAGATCGAACGGCAGCGCGGCCTGCTCCTGCGCGACACGCTGCACCTCGGGGTCCACGTCCACGTCGGCGCCGAGATCGATGCTGTACCACGGAAGGTCGACCGTCTCGGGGATCACCGCGACGACCGCCCCGCTCGCCGTGCGGACGAATCCCGAACGCAACGCACGGTGATGGGTGAACAAGGCTTGCGCAGCGTCGCGCAGCCGCCGCTCGTCGATGTCCCCGCCCATCGTGAGCACCGCCTGGACCACGTACACGTCCATCGCGTCGGTCTCGCTCGCCACGGCGAGTTCCGCCTGGAAATGCAGCCCTCGCTGCAGCGGCGAGAGCGGCCACACGTCCGCGCGTGGGTAGCGCTGCGCGAGGGTGTCGAGATCCGACTGGGTGACGTCGCTGCCCGGGACATCGGCAGGCGACGGTCCGGGGTCGCCCATCGCCTCGACCTGATCGACGATCGCGGCCAGCTCCCCACCCCACCGCTGCGTGAGATCACGAACATCGTCGGCACCGAGAATCTCACGTGCATACAGGAAGTCGGCCACCAGCTCACGCCCGGACCCGCTCGTGGCGGTACCCACGTTGACGGTGAGGACGTTCATCGCCGACATCGCGCCGGACACCGTCGCCGGCAGGGCCGGAGCGGTCGGATCGGTCAAGAACGGCACCGACGGCCCGTCGTCACCCGCGCGTGTGCCCGCACCGAAGAAGTTGAATCCGATCGACGGCAATTCGGTGGCGGCCAGACGATCGTCCCCACCGAATCGCAACAGGCCGAAGCCCACTCCACGGTCAGGGGTCCGCAGGCGCTCCTCCTTGGCCGCCTTCACCGCATGCACCGGGTCCGACGACGGATCCAGCGCCGTCGGCACCAGGGTGGTGAACCAGCCCACCGTGCGCGACACGTCCGCCGACCTCGGATCCGGTCCCGCCTCGAACACTTCGTCGTACCGACCGTGCCCTTCCACCAGCACCGTGACCGGGCCGTCCGCATCGATCCCCCGCGCGATCTGCCAGCCGCGTACGGCCCGTGCCAGACCGGCCAGCAGCGCGTCGTTGACGTTGCCCGCGAAGGCTTCCGGAATGCGCGTCAGCAACGACTCGGTCACCGACGTCGGGATGCGGACCGACACCGTCTCGGTGGTGGAGAACCGGTCCCGGTCGCGGTCGCGAGGCGTACCGAAATCGGTGGCGCCCCGGCCCACCCGGGCCAGCCAGTGGTCGACCTCGTCGCGACGGGTCTCGACCTGCGCCGCCAGCGCGGCATGCCAGGCGCGGGCCGAGGTCACCTCGCCGCGCACCGACGGCTCCTGGCCGGATTCCAGTTGCGCCCAGACCGTGATCAGGTCCTCGATCAGGATCGGCCAGGACACCGCATCCACGCCGAGATGGTGGATCGCCAGGACCACTCGCGCGCCGTCGGGCGCGGCCACCGACACCGCCGAGACCAGCACACCCGTCGCGGGGTCGAGCCGCCGTAGGGCCTCGGTGTGCGCGTCGCGCAGGGCGGCGTCGAACCCATCGGTACCCAGGCGCGCCGACACCTCGACCACCGCGCTCACCGGCCCGGCACCCGCACCCGCCGTGTACGTCCACCGGTCGCAGTCGCGCTCCAGTCGTGCCGACAGCAGCGGGTGTGCCGCCACCACGGCGCGCAGCACACGGTCGAGCAACTCCTCGTCGAGCGCCTCCGGCGCAACCAGGACCATGGCCTGCGAGAAGTCCGCGAAATCAGCTGGGGTGTCGGATAGTTCGAGCATCCACCAGGCCACCGGCGGAAGGTCGACCGCCCCCACACCCCCGCCGACGGGCTCGTCGAGAGGACGTGACGTCCCACCACCGTCGGCGAGCATCCGGGCTATCGCTCGCACCGATTTGTGTTCGAAGACGTCGCGCGGCGATACGAGCAGACCTTCGGCGCGCGCCGCTGAGGACAGCGAGATGGCGAGGATCGAATCGCCGCCGAGCGCGAAGAAGGAGTCCACCACACTGACCCGGTCGACCCCCAGGACACCGGCGACGATGCGGGCCAATGCCTGCTCGGTGGACGATTCCGGGGCCACGTCGTCGGCGGACGAACCCGCGATCGTCGGCGCCGGAAGCGCCGCGCGGTCGAGTTTGCCGTTGGCCGTCAAGGGCAGAGCGTCGATCACGGTGACCACCGCGGGCACCATGTAGCCCGGCACCCGACGGGCCACATCGTCGCGCAGCCGGCGTGGCTCGACCACGACCCCGGCGTCTGCGACGACGTACGCGACCAACTGCTCACCGCGACCGGGCAGTTCGATGATGTCGGCGGCCGCCGCCGCGACACCGTCGCATCCGAGCAGTGCGGCCTCGATCTCGCCGTACTCGATCCGGAAACCGTGCAGTTGCACCTGCGCGTCTCCTCGGCCGAGGTACTCGATGTCGCCGTCGACCCGTCGCGCGAGGTCGCCGGTGCGGTACATGCGAGAGCCCGTGCCGGACGGATCGGGACCGAACGGATTGGCCACGAACCGGGTGGACGACAGCCCGGCGCGGCGCAGGTACCCGCGGGCCAGTTGTCCACCGGTGACGTACATCTCGCCGACCACACCGGGTGCGACCGGATGCAGACGGTCGTCGAGGATGTGGATCGCCAACGAACCCAGGGGCCGACCGATGAGCGAGGCGTCCCCGGCCGCGACCAGTTCCGGATCCAGGGGCCGGAAGCTGACGTGCACCGTCGTCTCGGTGATGCCGTACATGTTGACCAGTTGCGGTCCGGCCTGATCGGAGCCGCTCGCCGCCCGGTCGTCATACCACCTGCGCACCTGGTCGAAGCTCAGCGCTTCTCCACCGAAGACGATGTAGCGCAACGGGATCGCCACATCGTTGCGGCGTCGGGCGTCAATCAGCTGGTAGAAGGCCGACGGTGTCTGGCTGAGGACGGTGACCCCTTCGGCGGCCAGCATCACGACGAAGGCATCCGGGTCGCGGGCCACTGCTCGATCGACGATCACCACACGCGCGCCGGACAGGAACGGTCCCCACAGTTCCCACACCGAGAAGTCGAAGGCGTAGGAATGGAACATCGTCCACACGTCGGTGGGACGGAAGTCGAAGTCGCCGGCGGCGGTGTCCATCAGTGTCACCACGTCGCGGTGGGTGATCTCCACACCCTTCGGCTGTCCGGTCGACCCGGAGGTGTAGATGACATAGGCCCGGGACTCCGGATGTACCGCGACCGTCACGGGCGCACGATCGGCTCCCTCGACGACGAGATCACCCACCTCGACAGAGGTCACACCGGTCGGCAGGTCACCGAACAGTTCGTGGTCACGTGTCGTGGCATCGGTGATCAGGACGTCGACCGCGGCATCGGTGACGATGTAGGCCAGCCGTTGCGCCGGGTTGGTGGTGTCCAGGGGCAGATAGGCCGCCCCGGACTTGAGCACACCGAGGATGGCGACCGGCAGTTCCACCCCGCGGCCGGTGGCGACACCCACCAGATCACCCACCCGCACGCCGCGGGCGCGCAGCGCGGCGGCCACCGCGTCGGATCGCGTGTCGAGTTCGCCGTAGGTGAGTGACACCCCGTCACCGGTGACCGCCTGCCGGTGGCGGTGCCGAACGACCGTGCGCGCGAACAGATCGACCAGACCCGACTCGGCATTCGCGGTCCGCGTGACCGGGGCCGGCAACTGGGCGAGCGCGTCGAGTTCGTCCGCCGAGAGCAGACCGACGTCGCCGACCGGCGTGCTCGGTGCCGTGACAAGGTCCCCCAGCACCCGGACGAAGCGCTGCGCCAACGACCGGATGGTCGCCTCGTCGAACAGATCGGTCGCATAGACGATCTGTGCGGGCCAGGCGATGTCGCCACCGTCGGCGGCGACGGCGAAGGTGAGATCCACCTTGGCGGGCGTCTCGGGCGCCGCGACCGGCGAGATGTCCAGCCCGGCAACCGACATCGTGTCACCGGTGCTCGCCGTCGTGTTCTGGTGGAACGTGAGCAGCACCTGGGTGAGCGGCGCGAAGGCCTCCGAACGCACCGGATTCATGCGCTCCACGAGTGTCTCGAAGGGCAGATCGGTGTGTGCGAAGGCGTCCAGATCGGTCACCGCGACCTGGTCGAGCAGATCGGTGAACGGCATGCTCGAGTCGATGCGGGTACGCAACACGAGCGTGTTGACGAACATGCCGACGAGATCGTCGAGGACCCGCCGTCCGCGGCCCGCGACCGGGGTGCCCACCGCGATGTCGTCGGTCGCCGACAACCGGGCGAGCAGCACCGCCAACGCCGCGTGCACGACCATGAACTCGGTCACGCCGTGCGTGCGGGACATCGCACCGATGCGGGCCACCACGTCGGAGGGCACCTCGAAGGAGATCTGTGCCCCACGCTCCGACGCGACGGCCGGCCGGGCGCGGTTGCCGGGCAGATCCAGCACGTCCGGAAGACCCGCGAGCTGATCGGTCCAGTACGAGAGCTGCCGCCCGACAACCGACTCCGGATCGTCCGCGGAACCGAGGACATCGTGCTGCCAGATGGCGAAGTCGGCGAACTGCACGGCGAGCGGCGCGAACTGCGGTGCGGTACCGGCGGCGCGGGCCGTGTATGCGGCGACGAGGTCGGTCACCAGCGGGGTCATCGACTCACCGTCGGCCGCGATGTGGTGCGCCACGATGGCGCAGACGTGTTCGCGTTCACCGACGCGATGCACGCGCACCCGCAACGGCCACTCGGTGCTGACGTCGAAACCTGCCGACACCGCGGCGATCAACGCCTCCGCCGATGCGACGGTGTCCCAGTCGAGGCGATCGGCGACATCGGCGGTCGACCAGATCTGTTGCACCGGGGTGCCGTCAGGCGCGGGGAACGTGGTCCGCAACACCTCGTGGCGGCACACCACGTCCACGACGGCTGCGTGCAGGGCAGCGACATCCAAGTCGCCGACCAGACGGAGCAACACCGGGACGTTGTACGTCGACGCGGTCGGGTCGAACTGGTTGATGAACCACATCCGCGACTGCGCGAACGACAGCGGAACATGCTGCGGCCGAACCGGAACCGCGACGACCGGGGCCAGGTCGGTGCCGCTCCCCCGACCTGCCACCGTGGCCGCAAGGCCCCGCACGGTCGGCGACTCGAACAGATCTCGCACCGAGACATCGGTGTCGAACACCTCGCCGACCCGCGCGGCGACCCTGGTCGCCGACAACGAGTTGCCACCCGCGTCGAAGAAACTCTCCACCACGCTGATCTCGTCGACACCGAGCACCTCCGCGAACACCGCCGCGACCGCGTGCTCGGCGTCGGTGTCGGCTGCCACCACCACGTCTGCCTGCGCGGCATCGGGCTCGGGTAGCGCACGCTTGTCGAGCTTCCCGACGGGCGTGAGTGGCAGCGCGTCGAGGATCGTGATGCTCGACGGCACCATGTGCGTGGGCAACCGTTCACCGACAAAAACGCGCAGTCGCCCGGTGTCCACCGGCGCCCGCAGCACGACGTACGCCGCCAATGCGGAGGCGACCGAACCACCGACGCCGACCACCACGGCGGCATCCACCAGCGGATGCGACGTCAGCACCGACTCGATCTCACCCAACTCGATGCGCAGCCCCCGCAACTTGACCTGATCGTCGCTGCGGCCCACGTACTCGAGGACGAGCTCGCCACCGTCGTCGTGTCGCCATCGCACCACATCACCGGTGCGGTACAACCGGTCACCGGACGCCCCGAAGGGATCTGCCACGAACCGGCCTGCGGTGAGCCCGGCCCGCTTCACGTAGCCGCGCGCCAGCGCGTCTCCGGACACGTACAGCTCTCCGGCCACCCCGACCGGAACCACACGCAGACGTGTGTCAAGCACCATGAGTCCGACCCCGGCGATCGGCGAACCCATCGTCGTCGCCGTCCCGGGGCGCTTCGCGGCGCTCATGGTGACCACGATCGTCGTCTCGGTCGGACCATAGAAATCGTGGAACGACACCCGCGGCCCCCAGCGATCGACCAGGGTCTGTGGCACGGCCTCGCCCCCGGCAGCCAGCGCATGCAGCCCCGGCACTGCATCCGGGTCGAGTGTCGCGAGCACGGTCGGCGTGAGGAAGGCGTGCGTCACCTGCTCGTCATACATGAACCGCGCCAACGGTTCTCCGCCCAGCGCGTCGTCGGGCCGGTAGACCAGCGTCGCGCCTGCAGCCGTCGCCAGCAACCACTCCAGCACCGATGCGTCGAAACTCAACGACGCGAACCCGAGCACCCGCGCCCCGACGGTGACGTCGAGTCGACGTACCTCCGCCTGCGCGAAGTTGTCGAGCGCGCGAGCCGTCACCTGCACGCCCTTCGGCGTGCCCGTCGACCCCGAGGTGTAGATCACGTAGGCGACCGCATCGAGGTGTGGGCTGCCGATGATCTCGCCCGCCCGCAGCGGCCCCGAATCCAATCGCCCTACCCGAGAAACGAACCCGTCGTCGTCGATCAACGTCCAGTCGACCTCGTCACCCAGTCCGGCACGATGGTGTGCGGTCGTCACGCCGATGGCGACGCCGGAATCGGTGAGCATGTGCGCGATCCGATCGGGCGGATAGTCGGGATCGATGGGCAGATAACCCGCACCGGTCTTCGCGACCGCCCAGATGGCGGTCAACAACTCCACCGACCGACCGATGGCCAAGGCGACCAACGATTCCACCCCGATGCCCTTGCCGATCATCCACCGCGCCAGCCGGTTCGACCGGGCGTCGATCTCGGCATACGTCAACGACCCACCGGCGGTGTCGGTCACCGCCACCCGGTCTGGAAGCTGCTCGACCACGTCGGCGAACACGTCTCGTGGCAGTCGCGATCCCCGGCTCGCCCCACCCGACACCGGGGCCAGAGACGCCTGCTCCTCGGGAGCCAGCAGGTCGATGTCACCCACCTGGAGAGTCGGGTCGGCGACCATACCCTCCACCACCCGCACCCAGGCATCGGCGATCGACCGTACCGTCGACTCATCGAACAGTGCTCGCGCATAGACGAACTCGGCGGTCATCGCGGAGGCCGCCGTGCGCCCCGTGACGCTGACCGCCATGTCGAACTTGGCCACCTGATCGGGCAGCGCGATCGGCTCGGCGACGAGCCCGGCCGCTGCCACCTCGTCCGTATCGGACGCGGCCTCGACATGTGCGAACGCGATCTGCACGAGCGGTTCGAACGCCGTCGACCGCACCGGCGCGATCTCCTCGATGAGATCCTCGAACGCGACATCGGCATGGGCGAAGGCATCGAGATCGGTGGCCCGCACCGACGACACCACGTCGGCCACCGACCGCGTCGGCTCGATTCCCGTACGCAGGACCAACGTGTTGACGAACATCCCCACCAGATCGTCGAGGGCGGCGTCGGTACGTCCGGCGATCGGCGACCCGAGCACCACGTCCGTGGTGGCGGCCATCCTGGCCACCGTGATCGCCACCGACACATGGGCGGCCATGAAGCCGGTGATCCCGTGGTCGACGGCGAAGTGTTCGAGCCGCTGCGCCAACGCGTCGTCGACAGTCACCGAGACGACACCGGCGTCGGCGCTGCGCACTGCCGGACGCGGCCGATCCATCGGTAGATCGGTCACCTGCGGGAGGCCGACGAGATGGTCGCGCCAGTAGTCCATCTGCCGTCCCAGCGGACTGTCCGGATCGTCCACGCTGCCCAACGTCGCGCGCTGCCACAGCGCGAAGTCGGCATACTGCACCTCGAGTGGCTCGAGTGCCGGCGCATCCGATTCGATGCGGGCGCGGTACGCGACCAGCAGATCCCGCACGAACACCGACGTGGACCCACCGTCAAAGGCGATGTGGTGCACCGTCAACGCCACCTCGTGGACGCCGTCGCCGGTCCGTCGCAATCGGCCACGGATCGGCAGTTCGTCCGAGACGTCGAACCCACGCATGGCCGATTCGACGAGCTGCCCACGGTCGTCCACGACCGACCAGTCGAGCCGCTCGCGGGCCGACCCCGGATCGAGGATGCGCTGGTAGGGCCCCTCGGCATCCAGGCCGTACAACGTGCGCAGCACCTCGTGACGTTGCATCACATCCCCGACCGCGCCACGCAAGGCCGCCGCATCGAGATCGCCACGAAGGCGCAACATCATCGGCACGTTGTACGCCGCCGACGACGGGTCGAACCGGTTGATGAACCACATCCGCGCCTGCGCGGCCGACAACGGCAGACGACCGGGTCGCGGCATCGCCGTCAACGGCGGCAGGCCCTGCCCACGGCCGCCGAGGGCGACGACGAGCTCACGAACGGTGGGAGCGTCGAAGAGGTCGCGCACCGACACCTCGACACCCATCGACTGCGCGACCCGGGCCGCCACACGCATCGCGGCCAGCGAGTTGCCGCCCATGTCGAAGAACGACTCGGTGACGCCCACCCGATCGAGCCCGAGCACCTCGGCGACGATCGCCGCCACCATCGTCTCGCCCTGTCCCTCCGGCGCAGTCTCCACACGCGCCTCGAACACCGGCGCAGGCAACGACTTCCGATCGAGCTTGCCCGAACTGCTCACCGCGATCTCGTCGAGAGGCGACCACACCGACGGACGCATGTACTCCGGCAGCGCCGCCGCGACGTGCTCGATCACCGCGTCCAGATCGACCGTGGACGGCGAAAGATACGCGACCAGATGATCCCCGCCAGAGGGCGACTGCGCGACCACGCACGCCGCGTGCACGACTCCCGGAGCCGAGGCGATGACAGATTCGATCTCACCGAGCTCGATCCGCTGACCACGCAACTTCACCTGGAAGTCGGTGCGGCCCAAGTACTCGATCTCCCCCGCGCCATCGCGACCGGTGTGGGTCCGAACCAGATCCCCCGTCCGATACAACCGACCGCCCGGCGCGCCGAACGGGTCGGCGACGAAACGCTCCGCGGTCAGGCCCGGCCGAGATGCGTAACCGCGTGCCACCTGCACGCCACCGAGATAGAGCTCACCCGGGACCCCCGGCGGCACCGGATGCAATCGCGCATCGAGCACATGGGCCGACGTGTTCCACACCGGCCGCCCGATCGGGACCGACACATCCCGATGCGTCACGTCCAGCGACGTGACATCCACGGTGGCCTCCGTGGGACCGTAGAGATTGTGGATGGCCACCGTCGGCAACAATTCGTGCGCCTGCACCACGATCGCAGGCGGCAGCGCCTCCCCCGACGCGAGCAGCCACCGGAGCGAACCGAACTCCGAGAATCGTTCCGCAGGAACAATATCCAGGAAGACCGCCAGCATCGACGGGACGAAATGCACCGAGGTCACCCGTTGATCGGCGATCACGTCGGCGATGTGATCGGGTTCGAGGTGCCCGCCGGGCCGCAGAACCACCATCGTTGCACCCGCGAGCAACGGACCGAACAACTCCGGCACCGACACGTCGAAGGTGAACGGCGTCTTGACCAGGACTCGGTCGTCGCTCGACCAGTCGAATTCGTCGAGGCACCAACGCAACCGGTTCATCGCCGCAGCGTGCGACACGGTCACACCCTTCGGCCGCCCCGTCGAACCCGAGGTGAACAGGGTGTACAGGGCGTCGTCGGGCCGCAGCGGGGATCTGCGGTCTGCGTCGGTCACCGGACCGGCGGACAGATCGACCGCCTCGTCGGCGTCCACCGCGACCACCTCGACACGATCACCGAGCTCGACGACCGCAGCCGGTGGCACTCCCGGGCCGACGAGCACGATCCGCACCTCGGCGGTGTCGACCATGTAGCGCACCCGCTCACCCGGCGCCTGCGGATCCATCGGCACATACTGTCCGCCCGCGGCGACGACTGCGTGGATGGCCACCACCGCTTCGACCGAACGATCCAGGGACACACCGACGGCCGTACCCGGGCCGACGCCGCGGGCGATCAGCTGACGGGCCAGCACCGCGATGCGTGCGCTCAGTTCCCCGCCGCTGACCACCCGGCTGGCGAACACCACTGCCTCGCCATCCGGGTCGGAGTCCATCTGTGCGGCAATCGCATCCGGCATCGTCTCCGGTCCCAATGCGACGATCGGGCCGACGGCGGTGTCGAGCACGGCCCGACGTTGCACCGATCCCAGCAGGTCGGCGTCACCGACCGCGAACTCCGGCCGCGTGACCAAGCGGGTGAGCAGGTCGACGAAACGCTCGGCGAAACTCTGCACGGTCGACTCGTCGAACAGATCGGTCGCATAGACCATCGAACCGGACCAGTCCCGGCCGGGTGACGCCGTGCTCACCGTGACCGCCAGGTCCATCTGCGCAGCGACGACCGGGGGCGCCATCGAGGTGATCCGCAGGCCGCGCACCGTGAGCTCGGCCTGCTCGGCCGATGCCGCCGGATCGAAGGACAGCATCACCTGCGCGAGCGGGGTGAACGATTCCGAACGCACCGGGTTCACCGTGTCCACGACGGTCTCGAACGGGACGTCGGAATGGGTGAACGCATCGAGGTCGATCACCCGCACCCGATCGAGCAACCCGGCGAAGTCCTCACCGAGATCGATGGCGGTTCGCAGCACGAGCGTGTTGACGAACATGCCGACGAGCGGTTCCAGGGCAGCCTGTCCGCGGCCCGCGATCGGGGTGGCGACCGCGACGTCGCCGCCCGCGGACAAGCGTGCCAGCAGCACCGCCAAACCGGCGTGCACGACCATGAACGGCGTGACCCCGTACCGCTCGGCGAGCGCACCGATGTCATCGCCGAGCGCGGCGGGGATCGTGAAGCCGACACGGTCGCCGCGATGGGACGCCACCGCCGGCCGGATCCGGTCGGCGGGCAGCTCGAGCAGATCGGGCAACCCGTCCAGATGCTCCGTCCAATAGGCCAATTGGCGTGCCACGGGCGATCCGGGATCCTCGGCCGATCCGAGGGCCCGACGTTGCCAGACAGCGTGGTCGGCGGCCTGGACCGGCAGCGGCGGCAGGTGCGGACCGTGCCCGTCGGCACGTGCCTCGTATGCGGCCATGATGTCGGTCACCAGCGGCAACATCGATTCCCCGTCGGCGGCGATGTGATGTGCCACCAGCGCGATGACGTGTTCGTCGCGGCCCGCGTGCCAGAGACGCACACGCAGCGGCCAGTCCTGCGTCAGGTCGAATCCCGCCCGCACCGCCGCGTCCAGGTCGTCACGCGTCGACACCACCGCCCAGTCCAGACGGTCCACCGCATCGTCGGCGGGATCGATCTGCTGCACCGGGACCCCGTCGATCGTCGGGAAGGTGGTGCGCAGGATCTCGTGCCGCATCACCACATCGACGACCGCCGCCCGCAAGGCATGCGGATCGAGGACGCCGGTCAGTCGCAGCAGCACCGGGAGGGTGTAGCTGGCGGTATCGGGATCGAACCGGTTGATGAACCAGATCCTCGTCTGGGCGAACGACAGCGGGATCGGCACCGGTCGCGGTGCGCCTGCTTCCAGTGGTGGCAGGGTGCGCACCGCCGACTCCACCACCACCGCCAGCTGACGGACACTGGGCGCCTCGAAGAGGTCACGCACGGAGACGTCGGCACCAACCGCGTCGGCGATCCGTGCGGCCACCCGCATCGCCGACAACGAGTTCCCGCCGAGCGTGAAGAACGACTCGGTCACCCCCACGCGTTGGACGCCGAGCACCTCGGCGAACACGTCGGCGAGCACCGTTTCGGTCCCCGATGCCGGCGCCACCACCTCACCGGTCGCGAACACCGGTTCCGGCAACGACTTCCGGTCCAACTTGCCCGAACTGCCGAGGGCGATGTCGTCGAGGACCATCCACACCGACGGACGCATGTACTCCGGCAAGGCCGACGCGACGTGGTCGGTGACCGCGTCCAGGTCGACCGTGGCGGGCGACAGGTACCCGACGAGATGCTGTCCACCCGACGGTGATTCCGAGACGGTACACACCGCGTGCACGACGCCGGGCGCCGCTGCGAGTACGGATTCGATCTCGCCGAGCTCGATCCGCTGCCCCCGTAGCTTCACCTGGAAGTCCGTGCGACCGAGATACTCGACCTCCATCGCACCGTCGCGACCGATGTTCCACCGCACCAGGTCTCCGGTGCGGTACAGACGGGCACCCGGCGGACCGAACGGGTCGGCCACGAACCGCTCCGCGGTCAGGCCGGCGCGCGCGGCATACCCTCGGGCCACCTGCACACCACCCAGGTATAACTCGCCGGGCACGCCCGGGGGCACCAGATCCAGTCGGGCGTCGAGCACCAGCGTGGAGGTGTTCCACACCGGCACACCGATGGGGACGGACCGTTCGGCGTGCGTGACGTCGGCGACCGCCACCTCGACGGCGGCCTCGGTCGGGCCGAACAGATTGATGATCGAGACCTGCGGCAACGCGGCGTGCGTCTGGGCCACCACCGCGGGTGGCAACGCCTCCCCCGAGCAGAACACCCACCGCAACGAGTCCAACGCCCGGATACGTCGGGCCGGAACCACGTCGAGGAACACCGACAGCATCGACGGGACGAAATGCACCGAGGTGGCCGCCGTGGTCGAGATCAGTTCCGCGAGGTAACCGGGATCGGCGTGACCGCCGGGTCGGGCGATCACCACCGTGGCACCGGACATCAACGGCGCGAACAGTTCCGGAACCGACACGTCGAAGGTGACCGGGGTCTTCTGCACGATCCGGTCGCCGATGGTCCAGGGATACTGCTCGAGTCCCCACCACAGTCGGTTCGCCACCGACGCGTGGGTGACCGTCACCCCCTTGGGTCGGCCGGTGGACCCGGAGGTGAACATCGTGTACAGGGCATCGCCGGTTCGCAACGGCGCCAACCGATCCTCGTCGGTCACCGGTGGAGTCGTCAGGTCGACCCCGCCGTCGGCATCCACCTCGACGATGGTGACGCGGTCGAGTTCGGTCAGCGCCGCGGGGACCCGACCGGCCGATACCGCGACCACGCCGACACCGGCGGTCTGCACCATGTACCGCACGCGGTCGGCCGGCGCGGCGGTGTCGAACGGCACGTACTGGCCGCCTGCGGCCACGATGGCGTGGATGGCGACGACGAACTCGACAGACCGCTCCACCGAGACGCCGACGGGCACCTCGGGCCCCACTCCCATCGCGATCAACTGCCGGGCCACCACCGAGACCCGGGCACCGAACTCTCGGTAGGTCACCTCCCGGCCCTCGAACATCAACGCGATCGCCTGCGGAGTCGCAAGCACCTGGGCGGCAACGGCGTCGGCCACCGTCAGGTCGGCCACACCGACCTCCGGGCCGAACGATTCGGCGGCGATCAGGCGGCGGCGTGCGTCGTCGACCAGCGCGACGTCGGCGACCACGGTGTCGGGTGCGGTCGCGATCGTCTGCAGGATCTGCATCAGAGCGTCGGCGAACACGCCGATCTGTTCATCGCCGAAGGCCGCGGGCAGGTACTTGAGTGTCACCGACAGCCGGTCCCCGTGAGGCGAGGTGACCATGTTCAGCGGGTAGTGGGTGGAATCGCTCAGCGCGATGTCCGCGATCTCCAGCCCACCGGTCGCCGTGGCGTCGGCGGTGGCGAGGGCCTCGGTGTCCACCGGATACGATTCGTGCACCGTGAGCGTGTCGAAGAGCGGTCCACCCGCCGCAGCGTCGGCGACCCGCATCAGGTCGGCCAGACCGAGGTGCTGATGATCGAGCACCTCGACCTTCGACTCCTGTAGCCGGGCGATCACCTCCGCGATGCGACGGCCCGGATCGACGTCCACCACGACCGGCAGGGTGTTGATGAACAGCCCCACCATCGAGGCCACACCCTCGAGATCGGCCGGACGACCCGACACCGTCTCGCCGAACACGACGACCCGGTTGCCGGTCAACCGCGACAGCAGCACCGACCACGCGAACTGCAGCACGGTCGCGACCGTCGCCCCCGATGCCCGCGCCGCAGCCTCCAGCCCTGCGGTCACCTCCGCTCCCACCTGCACCGTCAGGTCACGCGGCAATGCATCGCGAGTCGCCTCCACGCCCGGCGCGACCAGTGTCGAGCCCTCCAGCGCAGCGAGCACATCACGCCAGACGGCGATTCCCGCCTCACGATCGGCGACGGCCTGACGACGCACGTGATCGGCGAAATCTGCTGCGCCGTCGCCGATCTGCCCCGTGTAGGTGGCCCCCGCGGCATACAGGGCGAGCAGGTCCGCGAGGACCAGAGGTCCCGACCAACCGTCGAACAGGATGTGGTGGTTGGTGATGACGACCGTGACGCCCACCGCGTCACGCAGCACCACCACCCGCAGCAGCGGCGGTTCGGCGAGATCGAACGGGGTCACCCGCTCGTGGGCGATCACGTCGTCGACGACGGACCGGCGTCGGGCGTCGTCGATCTCCCCGAGTTCGACCGTGCGCCAGGGTATCCGGACATCATCGCCGACGACCGCGACCACCGCACCGCCGTCGGTGGTGACAAACGCCGACCGCAACACCCGATGGTGTTCGAGCAGACTCTCGACCGCCGCCCGCAGCCGCTCCTCGTCGACATCCCCGGTCAACCGCAATGTCGCCTGACTGACGTAGACGTCGACCGCCTCGTGCCCGTCGTCGGCGGTGGCGAGCGCCGACTGTAGATACAGACCCTTCTGCAGAGTGGCCAGCGGCCACACCTGCGCGCCCGGATGGGTGAGCGCCAACGCATCGAGATCGGCCTGCGTGACGCCCGTGCCCGGGACATCCGACGGAGACAGGCCCGGATCGCCGCTCCGAATGCTCGCGACCACACCGGCCAGTTCCACCGACCACCGGCCGATGAGGTCTTCCGCGTCGGAGGCGGACAGGACGTGTTCGGCGAACAACACGTCGGCGACGAGTTGCCTGCCCGCCGAGGTCCCGGCCATACCCACGTTCAGCGTCACCGCACCGGTGGCACCCATCGCCCCGGACACCGTCGCGGGCAGTACCGGTGCCTGCGCGTCGACGGCGAACGGAATCCCGACCGACGCGTCGTCACGACCTCGTCCACCGACGCCGAAGAAGTTGAAACCGATGGTCGGCAGCGCCCGACCGGAGAGGCGCTGGTCGCCACCGAATCGCAATGGGCCGAAACCCATCCCGTGATCGGGTTGTCCGAGCCGTTCCTCCTTGGCGGCCTTCACCGCGTGCACGACATCCGTCGACGGGTCGACGAGCATCGGGGCGATGGTGGTGAACCAGCCGACCGTTCGCGACAGGTCGGCGCGGCGCGGCCGCGGACCGATCACCGCCCTGTCCTCGTAGCGTCCGTGGCCTTCGACCAGGACGCCGACCGGCGTGTCCTCATCGATTCCGCGAGCGTTCTGCCAGGACCGCACGGCACGCGCCAGCGCGGCGACGAGAGCGTCGTTGACGTGGGCGCCGAAGGCCGCAGGTACCGCGGTGACCAACGCCTCCGAGACGTCGGCGTCCACCCGGTGTCGTATCGAGCGCACCGACGAGAGCCTGTCGCGCACCGGATCGACAGCGACACCGAGGTTCGTCGGCTCGGGCAATCGGGACAGCCAGTAGGGTGCCTCCGCGTCTCGCCGGTCCACCTGGTCGGTCACCGCCGCGTGCCAGGCGCGCGCCGAGGTGATCTCGGGCCGTATGGACACGTCCTGTCCCGCGACGACCTGACCCCACACGGTGATGACGTCTTCGAGCAGGATCGACCACGACACCGCATCCACGCCGAGATGGTGGATGGCCAGCACGACTCTGCCCGCGTCGGATCCCACGACGAGTTCGGCGGCCACCAGCCGACCCGCAGTCGGGTCCAACCTCCGCAGGGCGGCTGCGTGCGCCGTGCGCAGCGCCTCGTCGAAGACCTCCGATCCGACCGGAGCGGACACCACCGTCTGGGTGACCGTCGGACGCCCGCCGACACCCGACATCACCGCCCAGCCGTCATCGGTCGACACCAAGCGGGCCGACAGCATCGGGTGGGCGGCGATGACCTCGCCGAGTACCCGCTCGAGCACATCCGTGTGGAGGCCGTCCGGGGCCACCAGCACGACCGACTGCGAGAAATCTGCGATGTCGGCTACCGAATCGGAGAGTTCGGCCATCCACGCCACCACCGGAGGCGTCGCCACCTCCCCGACTCCGCCGTCGTCGGGTTCCTCGAGCAACGGCACGCGATCGCCGCCGCCCGTGACCACCCGGGCGAGTGCGCGAACCGACTTGTGTTCGAAGACATCTCGCGGAGAGACGACCATCCCGGCGGCACGCGCCGCCGACGCCAACTGGATCGACAGGATCGAATCGCCGCCGAGGGCGAAGAAGGACTCGACGACACTGATCCGATCGACCCCGAGCACTCCGGCCATCACCTCGGCGAGCCTGCGCTCCACCGAGGTCTCGGGGGCCACGTAATCCTCGGTGCCGGTGTCGATCACGGGGTCGGGCAATGCCCTGCGATCCAGTTTGCCCGCAGGCGTCAGCGGCAACCGGTCCAGCACGGCGATACTCGCCGGGACCATGTGCGCGGGCAACCGCGCGGCGACATGATCGCGCAGGCGTGCGGCGTCGACCGTGTCGTCGGCCGCCACGTAGGCGGCCAACGCGCTCGCCACCGAGCCCCCGACACCCACCACCACCGCCGCCGACACACCGGGATGGGAGGCCAGCGCCGCCTCGATCTCGCCGAGCTCGATGCGCAGACCGCGCAGCTTCACCTGATCGTCGCTGCGCCCGACGTATTCGAGTACCAGCTCGTCCGGTGCGACACGTCGCCACCGCACGACGTCGCCGGTGCGGTACATGCGTTCGCCGTCGCCGTGGGGATCGGCGACGAACCGCTCGGCGGTCAGTCCGGGCCGGTCGAGGTAGCCTCGCGCCAACGCGACACCGACCGCGTACAGGTCGCCGGGCACCCCCACCGGGACCGGGTGCAAGCGCGCGTCGAGCACCATCAGGCCGACTCCCGGCACCGGGCCACCGATGTGAACCGGCGAACCGGGCGTGAGGGCGCGACTCATCGCCACCGCAACCGATGCCTCGGTCGGGCCGTAGGCGTTGTAGAAGAGCAGACGGCCGGCCCAACGATCCACCAGGGCCTGCGAGACCGCCTCTCCCCCGGAGCCCAGGACCGCGAGTGCAGGCACCGACTCGGGCTCGAGGGTGGTCAGGACCGTCGGAGTCAGGAAGACATGCGTCAGTGCCTGCTCGCGGATGAACTGCGCCAGCTGGTCGCCGCCGAGCACCCCGTCCGGCCGATAGACCAGCGCGGCACCGGATGCCGAGGCCATCAGCCATTCCAGGATCGACGCGTCGAAACTCGGTGAGGCGAACCCGAGGACACGGGAGTCCGGACCGGTCCCGAAGCGATCGATCTCGGCGACCGCGAAATTGTGGATGCCCCGGTAGGAGACCGACACGCCCTTGGGCACCCCCGTGGACCCGGACGTGTAGATCACGTAGGCCACCGCGTCGAGATGTCGCGCAGCCACGAGTTCGGTGTCGTCGACCGGTCGGTCCTCGAACCGTTCGATACCGTCGGCCCCCGCGAGGTCCTCGATCGTCGTCCACTGCGGGCCGTCCGGCAGCGACGCACGTACCTGATCGGTGGTGAGACCATGGGCGACACCGGAATCGACGAGCATGTGCTCGATGCGGTCGGCCGGATAGTCCGGATCGACGGGCAGGTAGCCCGCGCCGGTCTTGGCGATCGCCCACATGGCGGTGAGCAGTTCCGGAGAACGGCCGAGAGCCAACGCGACGAGCGACTCCGCCCCGATCCCGCGCGAGATCAGCCATCGCGCCAGACGGTTGGCACGTGCATCGAGTTGCGCGTAGGTCAGCGCGACACCGTGGCCGTCGGTGACCGCGATCCGGTCCGGTTGCCGCAGAGTCAGTTCCGCGAACACATCCGCCAGATGCCGGGGCGTCGCGGCCGGGGCGCCCCGGACCGGAGTCAGACCGGCGCGGTCTTCCTCGTCGAGAAGAGATGCGTCGCCGACCGCGACACCAGGTTCTGCGGTCAACGCGTCGAGCAGCCGGACCAGTTGCGCCGCCAGGTGTTCGGCGGTCTCTTCGGAGTACAGGTCGGTCGCGTAGATCAGCGATCCGTGCCAGCGGTCGCCACCATCGGTGATCCCCACCGTGAGATCGACCTTGGCGGGAACCATGTCGACCGCCAACGAACTCACCTCGACCCCGGCGATGTCGTCGGCCAGCACACCCCCGCTCGCGAATTCGGCCAGCACCGACTGATCGAACGACAGCAGTACCTGGGTGAGCGGGGCGAATGCCTCCGAGCGCACCGGCGCGAGTCGCTCGACAATCGTCTCGAAGGGGACATCGGCGTGTGCGAAGGCGTCGAGGTCGACGGCGCGTACGTGCTCGAGAACGTCGAGAAACGAAGCGTCCGTGTCGATCTGCGTCCGCAGTACCAGGGTGTTGACGAACATGCCCACCAGCGGATCGAGGACCTGCTGTCCCCGACCCGCGATCGGGGTGCCGACCGCGATGTCGTCACCGGCCGACAGACGCGCCAACAACACCGACAGCGCCGCGTGCACCACCATGAACGGCGTGACCCCGCGTTCGCGGGCGAGGATCTCGATCCGGTCGATCACCCATCCGGGCACCTCGAACGACACCGGTGCCCCACGCAGGGACGCGACCGTCGGGCGTGGATGATCGGTGGGCAGCTCCAGAACATCGGGCAGGTCGGCCAACTGTTCCGACCAGTACGCGAGTTGTTGTCCGACCACCGATTCCGGATCATCGACGGTTCCCAGCACGTCGTGCTGCCAGATCGCGAAGTCGGCGAACTGCACGTCGAGCGGCGCGAACTCGGGCTCTTGCCCCGCGACGCGGGCCGCATAGGCAGCGACCACGTCGGCGACCAGTGGTCCCATGGACTCACCGTCTGCGGCGATGTGGTGGACCACCAGGGCGAACAGGTGCTCGCCACGACCGCGGTCCTGTAGGCGCGCCCGCAGCGGCCATTGTCGGGTGACGTCGAAACCTGTCGACACCGCGCTCTCGAGCGCTGCATCCGATTCCACCTCGTCCCAGTCCAGCCGCCCCGCCACCATCTCCGGACCGTCGATCGCCTGCACGGGCGTGCCGTCGATCGACGGGAACGTGGTGCGCAGCACCTCATGCCGGACCACCACATCGGCGAGCGCCGCCCGCAACGCCGTCGGGTCCAGATCACCGTCGAGACGCAGCAGGACCGGGATGTTGTAGGTGGCCGCCGACGGGTCGTATTGGTTGATGAACCACATCCGGGCCTGCGCGAAGGACAGCGGAATCCGCGCGGGTCGCGGTGTGGCGGGCAGCACCGGCGCCAAACCTGCCCGGCTGTCGGCGATGACGCCGGCGAGTCCGCGCACCGTGGGGGCCTCGAACACATCGCGGACCGACAGGTCGACGTTGAACGCCTCCCCCGCCCGGCCGACGATCCGTGCCACCGCCAACGAGTTGCCACCGAGATCGAACACCGACTCGGTGACACCCACACGGTCGAGGCCCAGAACGTCGGCGACGATCTCGGCCAGGATCTTCTCCGCATCGGTCGCGGGGGCCACATACTCTGCCGCACCCTGGATCTCGGGTTCCGGAAGACCGCGGCGGTCGAGTTTGCCGTTCACCGTCAGCGGCAACGCCTCGATCGGCATCACCACATCGGGCACCATGTAACCGGGCAGCGCTCCGGCCGCGGCGATGCGGATCTCGGCGCCGCTGAGTTCGGCGCCGTACTCGGGCACGACGTATCCGACGAGCAGCTCGTCGCCACCGTCGCGCTGCTTGACCGCGACCGCGGCCGCGTCCACGCCCGGGGCGGCCAGCAGAGCCGACTCCACCTCGCCGAGTTCGATGCGGAAACCACGCAGCTTCACCTGCGCGTCGGATCGTCCCAGGTACTCCAGACTGTCGTCGCGGCGGATCGCCACGTCGCCGCTGCGGTACATCCGCTCGCCGGTGAACGGATCGGCGACGAACCGCGTCGACGTCAATCCCGGACGTCCCAGGTAGCCGCGCGTGACCTGGGTGCCGCTGACATAGATCTCCCCGGGGACACCGTCGGGTACCGGCCGCAAGCGGTCGTCGAGCACGTGGATCGTCAGCTCCGGCAATCCCGCACCGACATCCGACCCCTTCGCCGTCTCGACGAACTCGGGGCTCAACGCCCGGAACGAGGAGTGCACCGTGGTCTCGGTGATGCCGTACATGTTCACCAGCACCGGACCGACGACGCCCTCGGACTCGAGTCGGTCGGCGTACCACCGGCGCACCTGTGCGAAATCGAGGGCCTCGCCCGCGAACACCATGTACCGAACGCTCGGCGGCAACCGGCGATGTCCCGGACGGACAGCTGCGGCGAGTTGGTAGAACGCCGACGGTGTCTGTGAGACCACCGTGACCGCCTCGGTGGTGAGCAGTTCGGCGAACTCGTCGGGACTGCGGGTGGTGAGGAAATCCACCACCACCAGCCGACCACCGAACAGCAGCGGGCCCCACATCTCGAACACCGACACGTCGAACGCGTACGAATGGAACATCGTCCAGACGTCATCGTGGGTGAATCCGTAGTGCCGCTGCGCCGCCGACATCAACTGCAGGACGCTGCGGTGTTCCACCACAACGCCTTTGGGCCGTCCCGTGGAGCCCGACGTGAAGATCATGTACGCCGCCGAGCGTGGGTCGACCGTGGTCGCAAGCCCCTCCGACCACTCGGCGCCACCGTCGACGAGTTCGTCGATGGTGCAACGCTCGACGGACAGGAAACCCAGTGCGTCGCGACCGTCGTGATCGGTGACGATCAGCGCGGGCGCCGCATCCTGCACGACGAACTCCAACCGCTCGGCCGGATGCGACGTGTCCAACGGCAGGTAGGTGGCACCACATTTGAGGATGCCAAGGATCGCCACCATCACGTCGACGGTGCGCGCGGTCGCCAACCCGACGACACCACCGGCCTCGACACCGGCGGCACGCAGCCCCGCGGCGACGGCATCCGAGCGGTCGTCGAGTTCCCGATAGGACAGCGATGCGCCGGTCAGATCGCTCACCGCCGTCCGGTCGGCGAAACGATGTGCTGCAGAACGGAACACACCCGGCAGCGAACCCCAGTCGGTGGTTCCGGCGACCGCACACGCGGCAGCCCGGATGTCGCCGAGCGCCGACTGGATAGCGGCGGCCAGACCCGCCGGATCGAGCCCGGTCTTGGGCACCAGAGTGGTGACGATGGCACTCACCGCCGCCTCGGTGTCCAGACCGCGCGCGACGAACACATCCGCCGTCGCCGACACCCGACCGTGCAACTGTGCGAAGGTCACCGGACCGTTCGGCCCGGTCAGGGCCGTCGTCTCCGGTTCCAGCGCGGTTGCGATGGTGATCAGGTCTCGCGTCGGCGGACGCTGCCCCCATCTCGTGGAAATGTCTGCCGCGTCGACACCGATTCCGATCACGTTCGTTCGCTGCCTTCCGGTCTCATCGAATCCGTGGGTTGCTCGTAGGGTTCTCGATGTCGGACGAGAACCGCATTCGCCCGGTCGGCCAGCTCGTGCAGCAACCGATCGAACTCTTCCGGTCCGGATTCGGCCAGCCCCGGGACCAGGGTCATCAACGCCATGGTCAGCGCCGAATCGATGTCGGGGGCGGCCGCGTTCATCGCCGCGACCATCACATCGAGATCACCGAAGGTCACCGGGATCGCACCGTCGACGGCCACCGCCTCGGGTTCTGCTGCTCCGGCCGTCGACACCAGTTCCGGAAGTCGGACCGGCGCCGACTCCTCGGTCGACGCCACCACCTCGTCGTCGAGATGGATCGCGATATCCCCGACCACGATCTCGGGCTCGTCGGCGACCGCGGCCAGCACCCGGACATACCGGGCGGCGATGCGCTCCACCGTGGAACGGTCGAACAGCTCTGTGGCGTAGAGGAATTGGGCACGCATGCCGCCGCCACGACGTTCCGGCTCCGGATCGTTCGGGTAGACGGTGAGTTGCAGGTCGACCTTCGCCGCCGTCAACTCCTCGTTCTCCGGGCCGACCGTCAGGTGCTCGAACTGCAACGTCGGGAACTCCAGATCCTGGAACGCCAACATCACCTGATAGACCGGGTTGTAGGAACTCGGCGGCCGCGACAGGATGCGCGATGCGATCGTGTCGAAGGCCACGTCGGTGTGCGACATGTCCGCGAGGTCGTCGTTGCGGACACGTTCGAGCAGATCGACGAATCGCTCGCCGGGATCGATGCGGGTGCGCAGGGCGAGCGTGTTGACGAACATGCCGACGACGTCCTCGAGACTCTGCTCGCCACGACCGGCGAACGGGGTCCCGATGACCACGTCGTCCCGTCCGGACAGGCGACTCAGCAGCAACGCGAAGACGGCGTGGGTGACCATGAACGCGGTCGTGTGGTGTTGCCGGGCAACCGCGTCCAGCCGACCCACCACCGATCCGGGGATCTCGAAATCGACTGCATCGCCGACGAAGTCGGGGGTCTTGGGACGTGGGCGATCGAACGGGAGGTCCAGTCGCTCGGGTGCGCCGGCCAGGCGCTGATCCCAGTACTCGAGCTGCCGTTGTTCCTCGGTGGCACCGTCCTCATCCACCACGGCGAGCCGTTCGGAGGCCCACAGACTGTAGTCGGCGTACTGGACCGCGAGTGGTTTCCACGCCGGCTCGGCGCCCGCGCTGCGTGCCGCGTATGCCGTCATGAGATCGCGGGCCAACGGCGCCATCGACGCGCCGTCGGCGCTGATGTGATGGACCACGACGGCGAAGACGTGCTCGGTGGCCGACACCCGCAGCAGCACCGCACGCACCGGCGGGTTGGTCGTGATGTCGAAACCCTGACCGGTGACCTCGGCGATCGCCTCGGGCAGGGACCCCTCCACCTCGCGGACCTCCACGGTGAGGTCGCTGTCGATGACGTCGGCCGGGATGATCACCTGGATCGGGTCACCGTTGATCATCGGATAGGTTGTCCGTAACGCCTCATGCCTGCGGACCAGGTCGGCGGTCGCCAATTGCAGTGCGGCGACGTCGAGTTCACCGGTGAACCGCAGCGCCATCGCGACGTTGTAGGCTGCCGTGTCCGGGTCGGCCCGGCTGATCAACCACAGCCCGCGCTGCATCCCGGAGACGGGGACCAGTTCGGCGCGGCTGCGCGCCAGTAGCGGCGGTGCACCATGGCCTGCCGGTCCACCGGACAACGCATGCGCCAGCGTGGCGACCGTCGGATATTCGAAGAGCAGCTTGACCGGCACCTGCCGATCGAGCAGCGCCGACAGTCGCGACGTCACCTTGGTCGCCGACAACGAGCTGCCGCCCAGATCGAAGAAGTCGGCGTCGGCGCCGACCCGGTCCTGTCCGAGCACCTGACCGAAGATGCCCGCGACCACCACCTCGAGCTGCGAGTTGGGGGCGCGATACGGGGTGGACGTCGAGAAGTCCGCGGGCGGAAGGGATTTCCGGTCGATCTTGCCGGCCGTGGTCAGCCGGAACCGGTCGACGATCACCACGGCCCGGGGAACCAGGTAGCCGGGCAGATGTGCCGCCGCATGTTCGAGGATGTGTGCGGAGGTCACCGCGGCGCCGTCCACCAGGGTCACGTACGAGACCAGTGCGTCCTCGCCGCCCGGGCCTGCCACGCCGAGGCTGACCACCTCGGTGACCTGCGGGTGGCGCAGGATCGCGGCGTCGACCTCGCCCGGCTCGATTCGCAGCCCACGGATCTTGAGCTGGAAGTCGGTGCGACCGAGGTAGTGCAGATCGCCGGAGGCACTGCGCATCGCGCGGTCACCGGTGCGATACATCCGGGCACCCGGCTCGAACGGGTCGGCGACGAACCGTGTCGCGGTGAGGTCGGTGCGGCGATGATAGGCCTGTCCCAATTGGATGCCGGACAGATAGAGCTCACCGGGCACACCGACCGGGACCGGCCGCAGCCCCTGGTCGAGCACCAGTGCTCCCACCCCCGGGACGGCAGGACCGATCGTCACCTCGTCGCCGTCGTGGAGCGGACCGGCCGCCGTGGCCCAGATGGTCACCTCGGTGGGGCCGTAGAGATTGAAGAAGGCCCGACCGGCTTTCGCCCAGCGTCGCATCAGGTCTGGCGGGCAGGCTTCGCCGACGCTGATCACCCGGGTCAGCGAGGGCACCGCGGCCGGTTCCAGCGTGGCCAGTGCCGACGGTGTCATCACCGCGTGGGTGACGCGGTGCCGATCGATCAGCTCGGCGAGATCGTCGCCGCCGAACACGCCTGCCGGGCTGACGACCAGCTCGGCTCCGGTGCACAACGCCATCGCCAGTTCGAAGATCGACGCGTCGAAACTCGGGGACGCGACGTGCAGCACCCGGGAACGCTGGTCGAGGCCCAGGATCTCCTGCTGGTTGGCGACCACATTGGCCAGACCCCGATGGCTGATCGCCGCGGCCTTCGGCCGTCCGGTGGACCCCGATGTGTAGATCAGGTAGGCGAGATCGTCGAGCAGGGGCTCCCGGGTCAGCTCCCGGTTGTGCACCGGCGCGCCGCTGTGACCAGCGAGTCGGAGCTCGACGTCCTCCTCGTCGATCACCAGCCAGGGCACCCCGGCCGGGGCCTTGTCGTGTACGTCCAGGGTGGTGAGCCCCAGGACGGCGCCGGAGTCGTCCAGGATCTCGGCGAGTCTGCTCGCGGGATGCGCCGGGTCGATGCTGACGAACGCGGCGCCGGACAGGGCGACCGCCACCGTCGCGATCACCGAGTGGTGCGACCGCGGGATGCACAGCGCCACCACCTGACCGGGGCCGATGCCTCGGCCGGCGAGTTCGCGGGCCAGCTGGTTTGTCTGCGCGGCCAGCGACGACCAGGTCACGGTGGCCGCACCGCCGATCGCCACGGCTGCCGGATTCGCCCGCGCCACACCGTCGACGAGCAGATCCCGCAAGGTCTCCGGGACGGCACGTGCGGCCGCGGGCACGGTGAGCGCCTCGACCTCCGCGGCGTCGAGCAGATCCAGGGCGGCGATCGGGCGGTCGGGGCCTGCGATCATGCCGCGCAGGACCGTGATCAGCTGCCGGACACACCGCTGCACCGACTGCTCGTCGAAAATGTCCGAGGCGTAGGACAATTCGAGGTCATAGCCGGAGCCGCGGACCTGATCGGTGACGGTGAGCGACAGATCGAATTTGGCGGACGGGACCCGTGCGTCGAGGAACTCGGCCGATTCGGTCAGCGAGTCCAGGATCTGGGCCTGGCCGGGGTGCATCGTCAGCGACACCTGGAACAGCGGTGTGTGTGCGGCCGAGCGCTCCGGCGCGACGGCCTCCACCACCCGCTCGAACGGGATGTCGGCGTGCGCCATGGCGCGGGTCCGGGTGTCGTGGGCGCGGTCGAGCAGATCAGCGACACGGTCGGCGGGATGCAGCGGTGTCCGCAGCACGACGGTGTTGACGAACATGCCGACGAGGTCGGCGGTGGCGGGCTCGTCCCGTCCGGCGACCGCGGTACCGATCGCCACCTCGTCGACATCGGCCCAACGCCCCAGCACCAGGGCGAACGCGGCATGCAGCACCGCGAACGGGGTCACGTTGTGCTGCCCGGCGAGGGTGCGGATGTCGGCGGCGAGCTCGTCGTCGATCGACGCGTCGACATATCCGCCGCCACCGGTGGCCAGAAGCGGACGGGGGTGATCGGTGGGCAGCGGCAGAAAACCCGGCAGTCCGTCGAGTTCCTCGACCCAGAAACGCAGCCCCTCGGCCGCGATCGGGGTCGGGTCGTCGGGCGTGCCGAGCAGTCGATGCTGCCACATCGCGAAGTCTGCGTACTGCACGTCGAGCGGCTCGGGAGCCGACCTCTCGCCCGCCACCCGCCGGGTGTAGGCGTCGAACAGATCCCGGATCAGCGGCAGCAGCGAGAATCCGTCACCGGCGATGTGGTGCAGCACCAGCAGGAGGACGACTCCGTCCTCGTCGCGCAGCACCCTGGCCCGGAACGGGATGTCTCCGACCAGGTCGAATCCGCGGGATGCCTCCGCGGCGATCACCTCGCCGAGACGCTCGCCCACCGATGCGACCTCGGTGTCGATCGACTCGAGTGCCTCGTCGAGCGACAGGATGACCTGTTCGGGTTCGCCACCCCGCGAACCGAAGCGTGTCCGCAGCGTCTCGTGTCGCCCGACCACATCGGCGATCGCTGCCGTCAACGCCTCGACATCGATGTCGTGTCCGAGTCGGACCGCGCCCGGCATGTTGTAGGTCGGCGCAGCCGGATCCATCCGGTTGACGAACCACAGTCGGGTCTGGGCATGCGAGAGCGGGATCGTCTCGGGCCGCTCGTCGACCCGGACCAGCGGCGGTCGTCCGTCGTCGGCCGGTCCCGACCGCTCCGCGATCTCGCCGACGTCGATCGCGGTGAAGACATCGGTCAGGTCGACACGGACCCGGTGTTCCACACGCGCTCGCGCCACCAGTCGGGCTGCCAACAGCGAGTCGCCACCGAGGGCGAAGATGTTGTCGCGCAGACCGACCCGCTCCACACCCAGCAGTTCGGCGATCAGCCTGGCCAGGGTCTGCTCGACGGGCGTGCGCGGCGCCTCATAGGCGAGGGCGGAACTCAGATCCGGGGCGGGCAGTCGTCTGCGGTCGAGTTTGCCCGTCGCCGTCACCGGGAACTGGTCGAGCAACACCGCGGCCGACGGCACCATGTGCGAGGGCAGATGACGTCGACACCACGAGAGGGCAGCTCCCTCGGTGACCGAACCGTCGTCGCATCGCAGATAGGCCACCAGGACCGGCCCCGGACCGAGATCGGTGCGCGGGACCACCGCGGCGCCGTCGATGCCCGGCATCCGGTCCAGGACCGACTCGATCTCGCCGGGCTCGATGCGCTGCCCGCGGATCTTGACCTGGAAATCGGTGCGCCCCAGGTAATCCAGCTCGCCGTCGATGCCCCAGCGCACCAGATCGCCGGTGCGGTACATCCGCGAGCCCGCCGGCCCGAAGGGGTTGGCCACGAACCGATCCGACGTCAGGTCACTGCGACCGACGTAACCGTCGGCCAGCTGGCAGCCCGACAGGTAGAGCTCGCCGGCCACGCCGGAGGGCACCTGGCGCAGCCGGGTGTCGAGGACGTGCACGTCCGTGTTGGCGACGGGGTGGCCGATCGGCACCGGGACGTCGGCGGGTGTCACCCGGTATTCGGTGACGTCGACGGCGGCCTCGGTCGGACCGTAGAGATTGACCAGATCCGCCGACGATCCCTGGAGCACCCGATCCGCGAGCAACCGGCCGAGCGCCTCACCCGAGGTGAAGATCCGCCGCATCGCATCGGGGAACAACGTGTCGTGGCCGTCGTTCTGCAGGACCTCGGTGTAGACGTCGAGCATCGACGGCACGAAATGCGCCACGTTGACGCCGTGCCGGGCGATCAGATCGAGAAGGTATTCGGGGTCGCGGTGTCCGCCCGGACGGGCGATCACGGTGCGCGCGCCGTGCGCCGGCGGCCACAGCAACTCCCACACCGACACGTCGAAGGTGAACGGCGTCTTGTACAGCACCCCGTCGCCGGGACCGATCGGGTAGTTGTCCTGCATCCACGCCAAACGGTTGAGTACCCCGCGATGCGACACCTGCACACCCTTTGGCGTGCCGGTGGACCCGGACGTGAACAACACGTAGGCGGGCTCGCCGCCCCCGCCGACCCGGGACACACGCGGCACGTCGCCGGGCGCCGTGTCGGGATCGAATCCGATGCGCCGCAGGTGTGCATCGTCGAGGACGAGTCGGGCGCCGACCGTCTCGGCGATCACCCGGCGCCGTTCGTCGGGGGCCTGCGGGTCCACCGGCACGTAGGCGGCGCCGAGGGTGAGCACGGCGTAGATGGCGGCCACCTGGGCCACACCACGGTCGAGCGCGACCACCACCCGATCGCCGCGACCGACCCCGTCTGCACGCAGCGAGTGAGCCAATTGCCTTCGCAGAGAATCGAATTCGGCATAGTTCCACTCACGCCCGGAGAACTCCAGGGCGACCGCGGCGGCATCGTCACGCACCTGCTGCTCGAATGCGTCGAGCAGATGATCGGTCGGAGCGGGCAGGTCGCGCCGCGGCCCCTTGCCGAGTTCGACCATCTCTGCCGATTCACCGTCGATCAGGATGTCCACATCCCCGATCACCGTGTCGAGGTCGGTGAACACCCGGTCGAGGAACACGAGCAATCGACGCAGGTGCACATCCATCTCGTCGGCCGTGTAGAGATTGGGGTTGCCGTGCAGGTCGACGACCAGTCGGGCACCCGGGCTGGCCTGGTAGATGTTGAGGCGCAGATCTTCGAGGATGCCGGAGGTCAGGATCTGGTAATCGACTGTGGCCCCGGTCATCTCGATCGGCTTGTCGAAGAACATGAGGTTGACGATCGGCCCGAACGACGCCGTGTTCGCGTCCTGCAATCCGGCGTCGAGACGGATGTCCTCGAACCGATAGCGTTGGTGGCGCAGCGCTCCGGTGAGTTCGAGCTGCGCCTGCTCGACCAGATCCCGCATCGACAACGACGACACGTCGCGCAGCCGAACCGGCAACATGTTGGCGAGCATTCCGCTTGCGCGCTTGATCTTGGCCGTGGCGCGGCCGGTGACCGGCAGACTCAACACGACATCATCGGTGCCGGCCATCCGGGCCAGATACGCGGAGAAGCCCGCGCTGAGCAGGACCGCCGCCGAGGTGTTCAGGTTCGCCGCGGTCCGGTCGAGCTCGTCCTGCTGCTCGACGGTCAGCTCCGAGCCGGAGACGATGTTGCGCGGTGACAGGGCCGCAGCGGCCGACTGCCGCGCCAGCGTGACCCGCTCGGGGAGATCGCGAACACGTTGCGCCCAGTACTCGTGGTCGGCGACCCGACGGCTGCCGTCGATGTAGGCCTTGTCGTCCTCGACTAGTTCAGCGAGGCTCGCGCCCGGCCGCGCGGTGTATTCGGTTCCGTCGATGGCGGCGTTGTATCGGTTCAGAATGTCACGAACGGCGGTCAACGCCGCATAACCGTCCAGAGCAATATGATGTGCACGGACGTACCAGAAATTCCGGTCATCGGCGACTCTGAGCAACGTGGAAATGACCAACCGATCAGCCCGCAAATCCATGTTCTGCTGGTAGTCGGCGTTCATCCATTCGCGCGCCGCCGACACCGGATCCGGTTTCTCACGGAAATCCAGAATGTCGAGATCGTTCTCGATGCTCTGGTCCACGATCTGCTTCGGCACCCCGTCGACCTCGACGATTCGGGTGAAGGCGAGTTCCTGCATCCGGCCGGTGGCGACCACGGCCTTGCGGAACTGTTGCAGATCGAGTGGGCGGTCGACATCCCGGATGTCGAGATACTGAGCAACGGTAACGGAATAATCGGGAGAGAGGTTCTCCGCAAACCACATCCCGCGTTGCGCAGCGGTGAGTTCGAGGGGGACGAGTCCTGCGTCGTCATCGGTGTTATGGGTGTTCTCGATTGACCCCATAGCCCTTCTCTCCCAGGTCACCAACCGCCACGATCACCGGCAGTTCCGCACTACCGGACGATCGGGCGAACTGTCTGTTCACAAGGAATCTCGGATCCTCGAAACAATGTGCGTCATTATCGAACATCTGAATCGAAAAACTCCACCGTTCGCCTGTTTGGATGACGACGCACGAGCCACATCTGACCATCACAAAGGCGCGGCTCATGCCAACATTTCGATTTCCGCCATCGGTTCGTTACACGAGCACTTCGTGAGTCCTGCGAACGATGGAACCGACGGATGAAGAACGTAATGAATCGACCCGGCGATGCGACAAATTCTCGGGTGCGACGACCCGCTTTCGCCTACGATCGGCCCCACCGCATGCCGCGCATCCGATCGCAGCGGAGACGGCCTTCGTCGACGACACCGGCCGCACCCCGAGCACCCGCAGCCCGAACACCCGCACAGAGCCGCCCCGATCCGCGTCAGCGCTACCGGTCGGGCCCGAGAGGAGTTGGTCATGGCCGAGCAGTTCCCGTCGTCGACCACTGCTCCGACATCCACTCCGACATCCATCGACAGCCCTGCCGCCGACGCGCCCGACCCGGGTGCCGACACCGAGGAGACTCGACCCGACGGCTACGTACCGCGACATGCGGCACCCGACGACCACGACCATCCCGGTTCGTCGCCGTACGCGATCGAGGTGGTCGATCTGCACAAGCGCTTCGGTGACACCGTGGCCGTCGAGAACGTGAGCTTCACGGTGCGGCCGGGAACGATCCTCGCATTGCTGGGGCCCAACGGCGCGGGCAAGACAACCACCGTCAACATGCTCTGCACCTTGCTCAAACCCGACGGCGGCAGCGCACGGGTGGCCGGACACGACGTCGTCGCCGACGCCGCAGAGGTCCGTCGGTCGATCATGCTGACCGGTCAGTTCGCCGCCCTCGACGAAGCGCTCAGCGGGCGGGACAACCTCATCCTGTTCGGCAGGCTGATGGGTCTGAACAAGTCGTCGGCACGCGCCCGCGCCGACGAACTGCTGGAATCCTTCGGGCTCGCCGACGCCGCCAAGCGCCGGGTCGGCGAGTACTCCGGCGGCATGCGCAGGCGCATCGACATCGCGTGCGGCCTGGTCACCCAACCGGAGGTCGTGTTCCTCGACGAGCCGACTACCGGGCTCGACCCGCGCAGCAGACAGGAGGTGTGGGCACTCGTGGCCTCGCTGCGCGAGCAGGGGGTGACGACCCTGTTGACCACGCAGTACCTCGAGGAAGCCGACACCCTGTCCGATCACATCGTGGTGATCGACCACGGGCGGGTCATCGCCGCCGGCACCGCCGACGAGTTGAAGTCGGCGACGGGCGCCTCCCACTATCAGGTGACTCCCGCCGACCCGATCGATCTGGACCGCCTCGTCGAGTGCCTTGGTGCCCTGGTGACGCAACCGCCCGACCTCGACTCCGGCGACGACTCGGTGGCGGTGCCCGCACCGGATGGCGCCGACACCCTGGTGGAGATCGTCGCCCGCACGACACGGGCCGGTATCCGGTTGTCGGATGTGGCGCTGCGCCGCCCGAGCCTCGACGAGGTGTTCCTCGCCCTCACCGATCCGTCCCGGCCCGATCCCTCCCCGTCCGATTCCACCCCGTCCGATCCCGCGCCATCCGATCCCTCCGCCGACAGCGGCAAACGCCCGTGACCAGCGTCGCCACCGTGGGCAGACCACGGACCCGTGGCACCGCGCAATGGTGGGCGCTCACCGGACGTGGACTCGTGGCGTTGGTTCGCAGCGGGGAGATCATCTTCGCGTTCGTGGCGCCGGTTCTGCTCGCGATCTGCTTCTATCTGCCGCTGCGCTCGATCATGAACGCCGATCCGACCATGGATTACGCCGCGTTCCTGATGCCGATCATCTCGCTGCAATCGGTCAGCTTCGTCGCGTCGTCGGCCGCCATGCGCGCCGCGGTGGACACCACCAGGGGGATCAACACCCGATTCCGGACGTTGCCGATGCCGATGGCGATCCCGACACTTGCGCGGCTCGGCACCAACACGGCGCTGCTCGTCATCTCGGTGATCTGTGCGGCCGCCACGAGTCTGGTGATGGGATGGCGACCCGGAGGAGGTGTCCTCGACACGATCGGCCTGTTCGCGGTCGTGCTCGTCGTCGGCATGCTCATCGCGGTGCTCGCCGACGCCATCGGCCTGCTGTCCGACAGCCCCGAGGCGACCAGCCAGGCACTGTCCCTGCCGATCCTCGTCCTGGGCATGCTCTCCACCGGATTCGTCCCGGAAAGCCAATTCCCCCAATGGATTCAACCTTTCGTGCGCAATCAGCCGATCTCGCAGTTCGCCACGTCGATGCGAGCGCTCGGGGACGGCACGGCCACCTGGTCGATCCTCACGCCGACGATCTGGTGGTGCGTCGGATTGGCCGCCGCGGGGGCGGTACTCACCCTGATCGGCGTCCGGAGGACCGTGCGATGACCACCGTCGCGGGTGCACCGGTACGGTCGTCGGCGACCGAACGGACCGTGCGGGCGTGGGCAACACAGAGCGCCGTCCTCACCTGGCGGCAACTGTCGGTGATCGTGCGAGACCGTGCCACGTTTCTCCAGTACATTGCCGTACCGGTCCTCACTCTGCTCATGTTCAAGGTGGTCCTCGGAGACGCCATCGGCGGCGCCACCGGCCAAGACAGCACCTACTCGACGGTGCCACTGGTCATCCTCGTCAGCGCGATGTTCGGCTCCGTCGCCGCCGGTATCCGACTCAACCAGGAACGCGGCACCGGACTGCTCTCCCGGCTGTACGTACTGCCGATCAACCGTGCCGCCGACCTGACGTCGCGACTGCTGACCGAACTGATCCGGATCGCCCTGATCACCCTGCTGCTGATCGGCGTGGGCGCGACGATCGGCTTCACGATCACGGGCGGCGCCGCATCCGTCGCCGGCATCGTCGGCGTCGCCCTGTTGTTCGGGGCTGCCTACGCGATGCTGGTGCTCGCGCTGGCGGTGAGTGCCGAACCCTCAGCACCACTGGTCCCACTGCTGTCACTGGTGTCCAGCGTGCTCATGTTCTTCAACTCGGGCTTCTCCCCGATCGACGCCTACCCCTCCTGGCTGCAGCCCGTCGTCGAGCATCAGCCGATGACGCCGACCATCGAAGTGATGCGAGCGCTGGCAACCGGGCAGTCCGCCACCCACGATCTCATCGAGGTGGTGGCGTGGACCGTCGGCATCATCGCGGTCTGCCTCTATCCTGCGCTGCGTGGCTACCGCAAGGCGGCCACGGCGCGCTGACTCCTATGTACCGACACGTCTATGTACCGACGCGTCGCCCGAGACGCTGGCATGCTTGAACCATGCCCACCGACAAGACCGGCGCCGAGGCCACCGTCACCCAGAATCCGTCCGCCGACCGCTACGAGATCGCCGTCGACGGGACCGTTGCGGGATTCACCGCCTATCGGGACCGCACGACCAACGGCTCGGACGAACGAATCTTCTTTCACACCGAGGTCTCCGACGACTTCGGTGGACGAGGACTCGGCACGATCCTGGTCGCCGAAGCCCTCGACGACACCCGCGCCCAGGGCCGGATCATCGTCGGCGTCTGCCCGCTGGTCGCCGCCTTCCTGCGCAAACATCCCGAGTATTCCGATGCCACCCATCCCGTCACCCCGGACGTACTGACCTGGCTGGACTCCCAACTCGACTGAGCCGTCTCGCGAGCGCCGAGGCCGGCCGAGGAGCCCGCACCGAGACTGAGAGTGCCCGATCACGCTGAGGAAGAGTTGGTTCAGCGTTCTGGTACACGCGGGCGCCCACACCGCCGGTCGAGTTTCGAAACCACACACCGCCAGTCGAGATTCCGAACCACACACCGCCGGTCGAGTTTCGAAACCACACACCGCCGGTCGAGATTCGAAACCACACACCGCCGGTCGAGATTCGAAACCACACACCGCCGGTCGAGTTTCGAAACCGCTCACTGCCGGTCGAGTAGGCACCGAGGCGCCAGCCGAGGAGCCGTATCGAGACCCGAAGGCACCCGCATCGCAGTGCATTACAGTCGATTACCCGAACCGGGTCTCGCCATTGCTCGGACACCCCCAGGTCTCGATACGGATCTTCGGCTAGCGCCTCAGTACCTACTCGACCGGCACTGTGTGCGTGCAACCGTGGGGCCCGGACGCGAGATCATTGCCGTCGAACATGATCAGTCGACCGCAGGTTCCTCGATCATGCTGGGGAAGAGGTGGTTTCGCCTTCCGATAGCGTTATGGGCGCACCCCCACCGCCGGTCAAGTTTCGAAACCGCACACCGCCGGTCGAGTAGGCACCGAGGCGCCAGCCGAGGAGCCGTATCGAGACCCGAAGGCACCCGCATCGCAGTGCATTACAGTCGATTACCCGAACCGGGTCTCGCCATTGCTCGGACACCCCCAGGTCTCGATACGGATCTTCGGCTAGCGCCTCAGTACCTACTCGACCGGCACTGTGTGCGTGCAACCGCGGGGGACCGGACGCGAGAACATTGCCGTCGAACATGATCAGTCGACCGCAGGTTCCTCGATCATGCTGGGGAATTGGCGGTTTGCTTTCGGGGTGCGGGGCGCCCCACCGCCGGTCGAATCTCGAAACCGCACACCGCCGGTCGAGTAGGCACCGAGGCGCCAGCCGAGGAGCCGTATCGAGACCCGAAGGCACCCGCATCGCAGTGCATTACAGTCGATTACCCGAACCGGGTCTCGCCATTGCTCGGACACCCCCAGGTCTCGATACGGATCTTCGGCTAGCGCCTCAGTACCTACTCGACCGGCACTGTGTGCGTGCAACCGCGGGGGACCGGACGCGAGAACATTGCCGTCGAACGTGATCAGTCGACCGCAGGTTCCTCGATCATGCTGGGGAAGAGGTGGTTTGCGTTATGGGCGCGCCCATAACGCTGGTCGAGTAGGCACCGAGGCGCTAGCCGAGGGGCCGTATCGAGACCACATGGACACCCAGATCATATTGCATTGCAGTCGAATTCCCAGTTCGGCCACGTTGACGCGCGTCCGCACCGCCGGTCGAGTAGGCACCGAGGCGCCAGCCGAGGAGCCGTATCGAGATCACACAGGCATCCAGGCCAGCCGTGATCGAACACGGGCAGGCAGAACCACATTGTCAACACCCCTGTGTAACAACACCACTCACCACACCAAACCTGCCAGAGGTCGCCTCTACAATTGCATCAGGGAGACCGCCGTGCCACCGAAATATGTTGTGGCGCAATCAGATACCTGTGGATGAACCCTTCCCGCCGAACGCATGTTCGACTACAATCGAGTCATGCCGTTGGACACCCTGATACCCCTGCTGCGCGAGGTGACGATCGACGCTGATGCGTCCGGTCGCCAAGTCTTCGACACCACGAAGACATTGATGGACGTACGTAACCTGGTCGATCACCAGTTGGCCGTGCACGTGGCGGCGATGGACCGCCTCGGAGTGGCGCAGCGATCCGGAGGTCGCACCCGGAGCTTGTTGATCGAGATGGGGGCCGCTCCGGCTGTCGCCGACCGCTGGCTACGCATCGGGACCGCCCTGGACCGGCTGGAACGGGTCGCTGCTTATTCTGCGGACGGCGTGTTCTCCGGCGAGCACGTGGACGCACTGGTGCGCGGGATGGCCCACATCGATCAGCGGGCACCGGAACCTTTGTCGGCTGGGTCGGTGATCGAACACGAACTGGCATTGATCGCCCAAGCGTTCTCCGGTGCCACCCCACGCGAGGTACTTGAGGTGGCGCGCTCGCGGGGCAATCAGATCGCCGAGGATGAGGGCGGGGTGCCGGCCGCCGAGGACCGCTCGATCAACGACCTGTCGACCGCCCCGACTGCGGATGGTCGGTTGGAGGTGTTCGCCAATCTCGACATCGTCACCGGGGAGAAACTCGTGTCCGCCGTTGAATCCCTTGCACACAAGCGGCCCGAGCCGGATGGCTCGCCTGACACTCGGTCGGCGGGGCAGCGTCGCGCTGACGCGTTGGAGATGATCCTCGATGCCGCGGCCAAGGCCACCAGAACAGGGGATGCCGACATGGTGGTGGCCCCGAAAACACAGGTCAGTGTGACCGTGCCCGCCGATCATCCCGATCGGGCGTCTCTGGAATGGTTGGGGCCGGTCTCCCAGAGCACAGCGCATTTGGTGGCCTGTGATTCCGCGGTCACGGTGTTCGACCTCGACGAGCACGGTGCACCCCTCGGCGTGAGCAACGCAACGAGGTTGTTCACCGCGCAACAACGTAAAGCGTTGATCGTGCGTGACCAATGCTGTGTGAAATGCGGAGCGGCCGCCGGATTCACGCAGTGTCATCACATCATCTATTGGTCACACGGTGGTGCCACCGTCATCGACAACGGTTGCTTGTTGTGCACCTCCTGCCACGCCCAAATCCACGCGTCCGGGTGGGAGATCATCATGGGTGCCGACCGACACCCCTGGTTGATCCCACCGGTCGAGGTCGACCCGACACGCACACCGTTACCGGCCTACAACCGACGCACCATGACCCTCGCCGCCTGACACCGGCTACCTGACACCGACCGTCGGTATTCAAAACCTGTTGCACCCGAACACTCTTCACCACACCTGATCGGCAACCCGGGAACCCCGGGTTGTGCACGACCCTTGACAACTCCACAGTGTGAAATGGGAAACCCCTCGGGTACCCGCAGAGCCAGCGATGGTTCGGCGGGTACCCGACGGTGCCCTTTTCGGGACGGTCGCCGGCCGGCTTCGCCGGAGCCGACGCAGACGCCAGGACGCTCGCACTCTCGTCCCGAGGAACACAAACTGCTTGCGCACCCACCACGACGACGTCGGCAGGCCGCCCCAGAGAACCCGGCCCAGAGAACAGAGCCCCCTCGGGTCTCGATACGGCTCCTCGGCTAGCCCTCGGCGCCTACTCGACCGGCAGTGTGGCATGCCAACGCGAGAGCGCAGAGCCTCGGATCACCTCGGCAGCGACAGCAGTGCGACCGGCTCAGCGACCACCGACATGACGTTCGATCCACGGCCCGATGACCGACAACGCTGCGGGATCGGTCAAACCGAGATGATGGGCGTCCACCTCGAGATTGGTGATCGTTCCGGTGACGAACCGACGCCACGACCGCCACACCACCTGCGGGTCGGATTTGTCGGCGGTCGCGGTCACCACGGCGAGCGGACCGTCGAACACCTCTGGCCGGTAGGTCGAGACCAGACGTTCGGCATCGTCGAAGCTGTCCATCACCCAGCCGACCTGTTCGGCCCCCAGCAAGCCCATCGACGAGATCTGCGCACGGACGATCTCGGCGACCTCGTCGGGGGTCTGAGCCGTCACCTCCTCACCGAGGTCGAACAGATCGCGCCAACCGCCGAGCAGATCGGCCACGACCGCACCGCCGGCAGCCACGTCGTCGACACCGTCCGCGGTGACATGTGCGTCCTCGTCCGCAGTGACATGGGTGTCTTCGTCCGCAGCGTCATCCGGCCCGCCTGTCTCGACGACCTCGACGCCGTCATCGAGCGACGGCACTGCGGCGTCCATGATCCCGAGGAACGCGACCTTCTCCCCTGCCGCCTGCAACTGCGTGGCCATCGCGTGGGCGATGTGGCCGCCGAGCGACCAGCCGAGCAGGTGATAAGGCCCGTTCGGACACACCCGGCGGATCTCGTCGACGTAGCGTCCGGCCAGGTCGGCCACACTGTCGGCCACCGCCTCACCCGACACCACATGCGGGTCCTGCAGCCCGAAGATCGGTCGGTCCTCGATGTGTGGAGCCAGACCACCGTAGAACCATGCCAGACCACCGGCCGGATGGATGCAGAACAACGGAGGCTGATCTCCGTTGCGACGCAACGGGATCAGGACGTCACCCAGCCCGGCGTCGGCGGTGCCGTCGATCCGCGCAGCAACCCCGCGAACCGTGGGATCGCTGAACAGCCAAGCCAATTCGACGTGGGCAGCGTGGGTCCGCAGTCGCGCGACGACCCGCGTCGCCGACAACGAGTTGCCACCGAGGTCGAAGAACCCGTCGGTGGCACCCACCTGGTCGACGTCGAGCACCTCGGCGTACACCTCGGCGACGACACGCTCGGTGTCGGTGGCCGGTGCCACGAAATCGACCGCAGCGATCTCCGGCGCCGGCAGTGCACGCTTGTCCAGCTTCCCGACCGGGGTGAGCGGCATGGCGTCGAGCATCGTGTACGACGACGGGATCATGTGCCGCGGAAGATGTCTCGTCAGATGGACCCTCAGTTCGTCGGCGTCGAGGGGGCGGTGACCCACCACGTACGCGGCCAAGGCGCTGGCCGGGTCACCGATTCCGAGCACCACGGACTGACGGACATCAGGATGACTGTTGAGAGCAGCCTCGATCTCGCCGAGTTCGATACGCAGACCACGAATCTTGACCTGGTCGTCGATCCGTCCCTCGTAGGCGATGGTCAGATCGCCACGGCCGTCGACCGCCCACCGGACGATGTCGCCGGTGCGGTACATCTGTTCGCCTGGCTCGCCGTACGGGAACGCGACGAAACTCGCAGCCGTCAGCCCCGGGCGGGCCAGGTAACCGCGTGCCAGGCCCGGACCGACGATGTAGAGCTCGCCGGGAGTACCCACCGGAACCGGGTGCAGCCGCTCGTCGAGGACGAGCAGTCGCACACCACGGACCGGAACGCCGATGTACACCGGATCGCCCGCCACCATGGGGGCCGTGTACGTCACCGCCACCGTGGCCTCGGTCGGACCGTATCCGTTGATCAGGTCCACTCGCGGCGCCCACACGTCGACCAGGGCCGGGGGCACGCTCTCGGCGCCCGTCACCACCGAGACCAGATCCGGCAGCCCGTCCACCGGAAGTGACGCGAGCACGCTGGTGGGCAGCAATGCGTGGGTGACCCGCTCCGATGCCATGAAACGGTGCAGATCCTCACCACCGACCGCGTCTGCCGAGCGGTAGACCAGCGTGCCGCCGGCGGAGCTGGTCACCAACATCTCGTTGACCGACACGTCGAAACTCGGCGACACGTAGCCGAGCATGCGGGCGTCCTCACGCCAGCGGAGCACCTCTGCCGTGTCGGCGGCGAGGTCGTGCAGGCCGCGATGGGTGACCGCGACGCCCTTGGGGCGACCCGTGGAACCCGACGTGAAGATCACGTACGCAAGGTTGTCGGCGCGCGGCGTACCCCGCCGTTCCACCTCGGTCAGCGGCGCCGTCGACATCGCCACCGAACCGAGATCACCATCGGCGATCTCACCGTCGGCGAGAGCGAACCATCGATGACCGGCATCGGCGCCGACGATGTCGTCCGACACCGTGATTCCCACGGTCGCACCGCAATCGTCGAGCATGGTGCGGACACGTTCGGCCGGATAATCCGGGTCGACCGGCACAAAGGCACCACCGGCACGGGTCACCGCCCAGATCGCGGTCAACAGGTCGGCGGACCGGCCGATGGCGAGAGCGACCGGCACATCCGGCCCGACTCCCGCGGCGGCGAGCACATGCGCCCAGCGGTTGGCGCGCCGGTCCAACTCGGCATAGGTCAGGCGCGCACCGGATGCATCCGTCACGGCCTCGGTCTCCGGCCAGGCCTCGACAGCGCGGTCGAACAGTTCACCCAGCAAGGTCGGCCCGACGCCGTCGCCACCCGCGACCGGGACCAACTGTGCGCGCTCGTCGTCGTCGAGCAGATCCACGTCACCGGCCACCGCATGCGGTGTGGCGGTCATCGTCTCGAGCACCCCGATCAGGCGACGTGTCATCGACGCAACCGTGCCCTCGTCGAACAGGTCGGTGGCGAAGATGACCGCACCGGCCCACGGACCCGCCTCGGTCGTCGTCACCGCGACGGTGAGATCCACCTTCGCCGACACCTCGGGAGCCGAGAGCGGGGTGATCTGCACACCGTCGACCACGCCACCGGACAGCGCTGTCGGCGCGACCTCGGCGATCACCGATTCGTCGAAGGTCAACGACACCTGCGTCAGTGGCGCGAACGCTTCCGACCGCACCGGGTTGAGACGATCCACGATCGCCTCGAACGGCACATCGGCGTTGCCGAACGCGTCGACATCCACGTCGCGCACCGCATCAAGGAGTTCGCGGAACGACGCCGATGCGTCCATCGGGGTCCGCAGCACCAGCGTGTTGACGAACATGCCGACCAACTCGTCGAGCACCCGATGTCCACGCCCAGAGATCGGTGTGCCGATCGCGATGTCGTCGGTCGCCGACAATCGGGCGAGCAGTACGGCCAACGCGGTCTGCACCACCATGAACGGTGTCGCAGACGCCGTCTGCGCCAGTGCGGTCACCCGCTGCGCCAGCCCGGCCGGGATCTCGAAGTGCGACACCGCACCGCGGTGAGACGCGACCGACGGTCGGGCCCGGTCGGCGGGCAGGGCCAGCACATCCGGCAGACCGGCCAGCGTGCGATCCCAGTAGTCGAGTTGACGTCCGATCACCGACTCGGGATCGTCGATCGAGCCGAGTTGCCTGCGCTGCCAGATCGCGTAGTCGGCGAACTGGACGGCGAGCTCCGGGTGCTCGGGCGCCCGGCCGTGACGCCGTGCGGCATACGCTGCGACGACGTCACCGACCAGCGGCGCGAGCGATCCCCCGTCGGCGGCGATGTGGTGCACCACCACGGCCAGCAGCCACTCGTCGTCGGCACTGCGCCACAACCGAACCCGCACGGGCGCCTGCCGGGCCACGTCGAAACCGGTGGTGACGGCGTCCTCGAGCTCACCCTGATCCGACACCACCGCCCAGTCGAGCTGTCCCGCACCGGAACCGATCGGGTGGATCTCCTGGTGTGCGACACCGTCGATCTCCGGGTACGTGGTGCGCAGCACCTCGTGACGCCCGACCACGTCGATGACCGCGGCATGGAGTGCGTCGGCGTCGAGATCGCCCTGCAGGCGCAGCAGGATCGGGATGTTGTAGGTGGCCGACGTCGGATCGAATCGGTTGATGAACCACATCCGCTGCTGCGCCAGCGACAACGGAATCCGGTCGGGGCGCGGGGACACCGGGGTGATCGCGGCGAACTGCTGCCCGGAGCCGGGGTCCAGCCGTGCCGCGAGATCACGCACCGACGGAGCGTCGAACAACTCGCGGACCGGCACCTCGGTGTCGAGCGCTTCGGCGACCCGCGCGGCCACCCGTGTCGCCGACAACGAGTTACCACCGAGATCGAAGAAGCTGTCGAGGACGCCGACCCGATCCACGCCGAGCACCTCGGCGAAGATCTGCGCGATCCGTTCCTCGGTGGCGCCGACCGGTGCGACCATCTCACCGGCCGCCGAGAAGTCGGGTGCCGGCAACGCCCGGCGATCGAGTTTGCCTGCCGTGTTCCGCGGGATGTCGTCGAGCACAGTCCACACCGACGGCCGCATGTACTCCGGCAATGACTGCGCCGCTTCGTGTTTCACGGTGTCCAGATCGATTCCGTCACCGGCCAGATAGGCGACCAGGTGGTCACCACCGTCGGGGGCGGAGGCCACGGTCGCCGCCGCGTGCACCACCCCGGGGGCGGCGGCCAGGACGGCCTCGATCTCCCCGAGTTCGATCCGCTGACCACGGAGCTTGACCTGGAAGTCGGTGCGGCCCAGGTATTCCAGAGCACCGTCGGCGCCGATCCGCACCAGATCGCCGGTGCGGTAGAGCCGGTCGCCGGGCGCCCCGAATGGGTCGGCGACGAACCGTTCGGCGGTCAGCTCCGGGCGTGCGGCGTATCCGCGTGCGAGCTGGACACCCCCGACATAGAGTTCGCCGGGGACCCCCTCGGGAACCGGACGCAGCCGACCGTCGAGGACATGGGCGGTCGAGTTCCACACCGGTATCCCGATCGGCGTGGTGGCGTCGTCCTCGCCGATCGTGTCGATCCGCTGATAGGTGATCTCCACCGCGGCCTCGGTGGGGCCGTACAGGTTGTAGAGGTCCACACCCGGGATCGCCGCCCTGGTGTGCGCTGCGACCGCGGGCGGCAACGCCTCACCCGTCGTGGACAGGATGCGCACACTGTCGAGGGCGGCCAGACGATCCGGACCCGCGAGTTCGAGGAAGACCGACAGCATCGACGGCACGAAATGCACCATGGTCGCGCGATGTTCGGCGATCTGCTCGGCGACGTACACCGGGTCGAGGTGACCGTCCGCCTCGAGCACCAGCATGGTGGCACCCACCATGAGCGGCGCGAACAGTTCCGGCACCGAGCAGTCGAAGGTGTAGGGCGTCTTGAGCACCACGGTGTCGGTGGAGTCGATCGGAAGCTGGTGCAGGCCCCACGCCAACCGGTTGGCGAGTGCCTCGTGGGTGAGCGTCACGCCCTTGGGACGGCCGGTCGAACCGGACGTGAAGATGGTGTAGACGGCGTGGTCGCGGCGCAGCGGGGCGAGACGATCGGCGTCGGTGATCGGTGCGGTGTCCCCGGTCACCGGTGTCGAGGTGTCGACGGTGAGTACGTCGACACCCACCTCGGTGATCGACGACGGTACGTCGGAGTCGACGAGGACCAGGACCGCGTCTGCGGTGTCGATCATGTAGCGCACCCGGTCGGCGGGCGCCGAGGTGTCGATGGGCACGTACTGGCCGCCCGCGGCGATGATCGCGTGGATGGCGACGACCATCTCGATCGACCGCGGCATGCAGACACCGACCGCGACATCGGGTCCGACACCGCGCTCGATGAGATGGCGTGCCGTCGCGGTGACCCGGTCGACGAACTCGACGTAGTCCACGATCCGTCCGCCGAGACGCAGCGCGGGGGCATGCGGCGTGCGTCGGGCCTGTTCGGCGACGACGTCGACGACGAACTCGTCGGCCACGAGAACATCGAGTCCACGTGTGCGTTGGGCGGTCTCGGCCTGTTCGCCGCGCCCCAGGATCTCCGCATCCCCCACCGGACGGTGCGGGTCGGCGGTGAGCGTGGTGAGCAGCCGCACGAAGCGCTCCGCGATCACCCGGACCGTGGAAGCGTCGAAAAGATCTGTGGCGTAACCGATGTCGCCGCGCCATCCGCCGTCGACACCGTCGGTGGATACGCCGATCGACAGGTCGACGCGCGCCGGCGGGGCCTGCGCCTCACCCAGCGGGGTGATCTGCAGCGCATCCGGGTCGTCCGCGGCCATGGCCGCCAACCCGTCTGCCGCACGCACCAGACTCTGGTCAAGACTCAACATCACCTGTGCGAGCGGGGCGAACGCCTCCGAGCGAACCGGATTGAGTTGCTGCACCAGGTATTCGAACGGTACGTCGGCGTTCGCGAGGGCGTCGAGATCGGTGCGACGCACCAGGTCCAGGAGTTCGGTGAAGCTCGCCGCGGCGTCGACATCGGTACGCAGGACCAGGGTGTTGACGAACATGCCGACGAGATCGTCGAGGGCGGCGCGTCCTCGACCCGCCGTAGGGGTGCCGATGGCGATGTCGGTGGTCGCCGACAGCCGCGACAGCAGGACAGCCAGCACCGCGTGCAGCACCATGAAGTCGGTGACACCGTTGTCGGCGGCCACCGCACGCACCCGGGCGACCACCTCGGCGGGGATCGCGTAATCGACGACGCCACCGCGCATGCTCGCCACCTGCGGACGCGGCCGATCGGTGGGTAGTTCAAGGACGTCGGGCAGCCCGGCCAGCTGTGTGGTCCAATGCGCCAGTTGCCGTCCGAGGGTGGACTCGGGATCGTCGGCGTCGCCGAGGACCTCCTTCTGCCACAACGCCACATCCGCGAACTGCACGGGCAGCGGCGCGAAGGCGGGCGCCTGCCCCGCAGTACGGGCGCGGTATGCCAGCACCAGGTCGGTCACCAGCGGCCGCATCGACTCTCCGTCGGCGGCGATGTGGTGGGCGACGATCAGCAGGAGGTGGTCGTCGTCGGCCGCGCCGAAGATGCGTGCCCGCAGTGGCAGATCGGTGGTCACGTCGAAGCCGGCACGAGCCGCCGAGAACAGCTCCTGCTCGGAATCGACGACCGCCCAATCGAATCGACGGTCCGCATCGCCGGGCGCGAGGACGTCCTGGAAGGGCTCGCCCGCGTGCTGCGGGTAGACGGTGCGCAACACCTCGTGCCGGGTGAGGACGTCGACCAGTGCGGCGCGCAGGGCCGAGGGGTCCAGGTCGCCGCGCAGACGCATGGCCAACGGAATGTTGTAGGACCCCGAGTTCTCCTCGAACCGGTTGATGAACCACATCCGTTGCTGCGCATTCGACAGCGGGATGTGCGCCGGGCGGGGTCCGGCACGGAGCGGGGCGACGGCGTGGTCGGCGCGGGTCGTCCGGGCGAGCAGTGATCGTACGGTGGGCGCCTCGAAGAGGTCGCGGACAGCGAGGTCGGCCGACAGCGCCTCGCCGACCTGTGCGACCACGCGCGTCGCCGACAACGAGTTGCCGCCGAGTTCGAAGAAGTCGGTGGTGACCCCGACGTCATCGACACCGAGGACGTCGGCGAACACCTGCGCGACGGTCCGCTCGTCGTCGGTCTCCGGCGCCACGTGACCGTCGGCGTCGATGACCGGTTCGGGCAGCGCCGCCTTGTCGAGCTTGCCCACCGGGGTCAACGGCAATGCGTCCATCACGGTGAACGACGACGGAACCATGAACGCCGGAAGTCGCTGTGCCAGCGCTTCCTTCAGTTCGGCCACATCGACCTCGGCGGTGTGGTGCGCGCCGTCGGGCACGACGTAGGCGGCCAGGGCGGTGGCGACCGAACCACCGACCCCGACGACGACAGCCGATGCGAGCGTCGGGTGTGCGGCCAGGGCCGTCTCGATCTCGCCGAGCTCGATACGCAGGCCGCGCAACTTGATCTGATCGTCGCTGCGTCCCGAATACTCGACGACCAGTTCGCCGGTGTCGTCGTGGCGCCACCGCACCACGTCGCCGGTTCGGTACATGCGCTCGCCGCTCGCGCCGTACGGGTTGGCGACGAAACGTTCGGAGGTCAGGCCCGGCCGGTCCAGGTAACCACGCGAGAGCGCGTGGCCGGCCACGTAGAGTTCGCCGGTCACACCGACCGGCACCGGGCGCAGCCTGCCGTCGAGGACGAGCAGGGACACGCCGGCCAGCGGCGGACCGAGCCGCACCGGGCGATCGGCCCGCATCGACGTGGAGAGTGTGACACCGATGGTGGTCTCGGTCGGGCCGTACAGATTGTGCACCGCGACGTGCGGCGACCAGCTGTCGACGAGCGCCTGCGGCACCGCTTCACCGCCGGCCATCACGGCCGACAGTGCCGGTAGCTCGTGCGGTTCCAGGGTTGCCAGCACCGTCGGGGTGAGGAACGTGTGGGTGACCTGATGGTCGGCCATGAAGGCCTGCAGGGCGTCACCACCGACCGCGTCCGCCGGTCGATAGACGACGGCGCCGCCGGCACGGGTGGCGAGCAGATACTCCAGCACGGATGCGTCGAAGCTCGGTGAGGCGAACCCGAGCACCACCGGCGGGTGTCGGTCGTCGACCCCGAGCCGGTCCATCTCCGCGGCGGCGAAGTTGGCCAGACCCGAATGGGTGACGGTCACCCCCTTGGGGCGTCCGGTGGATCCGGAGGTGTAGATCACGTAGGCGACGTTGTCGGTCCGCACGATGTCGCGCTCCGCCGCACCGAGTTCGGCTCCCGAGAGATCCGCGATCGCGGCCTCGATGGCGTTGTCGTCCAACCGCAACCAGCCGACGGTGTCGTCGGGCAGTGCATCGACACGGCCGACGGTGAGTCCGATACCTGCCCCGGAGTCGGCGACCATGTCCGCCACGCGGGCGGGCGGATAGTCGGGGTCGATGGGGACGTAGCCGGCGCCGGTCTTGGCGACCGCCCAGATCGCGGTGAGCAGTTGCGCCGATCTGCCGATGGCCAGCGCCACCAACGATTCGGCACCGATCCCCTGCGCGCGCAGCCAGCGGGCGAGGCGGTTGGACCGTTCGTCGAGCGCACGGTAGGTCAGGGCGTGTCCGTCGGCGTCGCGGACCGCGATCCGCTCGGGCACACGCCGCGCGACATCGTCGAACAGGTCACGCAGGATCACCGGGGCACAACCGGTGCCACCCGACACCGGCGTCAGCCCGACGGCCTCGGTGTCGTCGAGGAGTTCGACGTCGCCGAGCGCCATCGACGGCGTGAGCGTGACCGCCTCGAGCTGGCGCACGAAGCGTCGCATCATGGTCTCGATGGTGACCACGTCGAACAGGTCGGTCGCATAGGTCACCGTTCCCGACCAGTCCCCTGCCCCGGTCGCGATGGTGATCGTCAGATCCGTCTTCGCCGATGTGACACCGGGATCCAGCGCGCTGACGACGAGATCGCCGACGCGGGCGTGCCCGAGCGCACCCGCGTGGTCGGCGGGAGTCTGATCCACCGACAGCAGGGTCTGGGCGAGCGGGGCGAATGCCTGCGACCGCGTCGGGTCGAGTTCCTCGACAACCTGCTCGAATGGGAGGTCGGCGTGCGCGAAGGCGTCGAGGTCGGTGGTGCGGACCTCGTCGAGGAGATCGACGAAGCGCATCGACGGATCGACGGTGGAGCGCAACACCAGGGTGTTGACGAACATGCCGACGAGATCGTCGAGCACCGCGGCACCGCGGCCGGCTATCGGGGTGCCGATCGCGACGTCGTCGGTGGCGGCGAGCCGGGCGAGGATGGCGGCGAGCGCGGCGTGCAGCACCATGAACTCGGTGGCGCCGTGGTCATGCGCGAGACGGGTGATGGCCCTGGCGGTCTCGGACGGTATGCGGAAATCCGTTGCGGCACCGCGCTGCGACGCCACTCTCGGGCGGGGTCGATCGGTCGGCAGATCCAGGACGTCGGGCAGCCCGGCCAGTCGGGTACGCCAGTAGTCGGCCTGCTCGACCAGTGCAGATCCGGGGGCGTCGGCGGTACCGAGCGTGTGCTGCTGCCAGGTCGCGAAGTCCGCGAACTGCACCGGAAGTGACGACCAGGTGGGCTGGTGGCCGCCCGATCGGGCGGCGTAGGCGGTCATCAGGTCGCGCGCCAGCACCTGTACCGATGCGCCGTCGGCGGCGATGTGATGTACGACCACGACGAGCAGATGCGCGTCGCCCTCGGGTGCGATGCCGACCCGGATCGGCCAGTCGACCGTGACGTCGAAGCCCTCGGTCACCAACGCCGATGCGGTGTCGGCACCGCCGAGCTCGAACCACGGCACGGCGTCGAGCACGTCGTGCATCGGCGAGATCGACTGGTAGGGCGCTCCGGCGGCGACCGGGAACGTGGTGCGCAGGATCTCGTGTCGATCGACCACGTCGACGAGTGCCTGCCGGAGGGCGCCGACGTCGAGTGGTCCCTCGAGGCGCAGCGCGGCCGGGATGTTGTAGACCGACGAGGTCGGGTCGTAGCGGTTGATGAACCACATCCGCTGCTGCGCAAACGACAGCGGCGGATGCTCGGGCCGCGGCACCGACCCGATCGCGATCGTCTCGCCACGGCTGCCGGGCACGATGCGGCGCACCAGATCCCGCACCGACGGAGCGTCGAACAGATCCCGCACCGCAACCTCGGTGCCGAGTGCGTCGCCGACCCGGGCGACCACCCTGGTCGCCGACAACGAGTTACCGCCGAGATCGAAGAAGCTGTCGGCCACCGACACCCGCTCGACACCGAGGATGTCGGCGACGATCGAGGCCACCTGCTCTTCGGTCGCGTTCTGCGGGGCGACGTACTCGCCGCTGCCGAACTCGGGGTCGGGCAGCGCCCGCCGGTCGAGTTTGCCCGCCGAGTTCAACGGGATCTCGTCGAGCACCATCCAGACGGTGGGACGCATGTACTCGGGGAGCGCGGTGGCCACGACGCTGCGCACCACGTCGGCGTCGACCGGGGCGTCGGCACCGGCGAGGTAGGCGACCAGGTGCTCGCCACCGGTCGGCGCGCTCACCACGGTCGCGGCCGCGTGCACCACACCCGGCGCCGATGCCAACACCGCCTCGATCTCACCGAGCTCGATGCGCTGACCGCGCAACTTCACCTGGAAGTCGGTGCGGCCGAGGTACTCCAGCGTGCCGTGGGCATCGCGGCGCACCAGGTCACCGGTCCGGTAGAGCCGCGTCCCGGCCGCCCCGAACGGGTCTGCGACGAACCGTTCGGCGGTGAGGTCGGGTCGGTCGGCGTAGCCGCGTGCGAGTTGCACACCGCCGAGGTAGAGCTCGCCGGGCACGCCCGGCGGCACCGGCCGCAACCGGTCGTCGAGGACGTGGGCGGTGGAGTTCCACATCGGCGCGCCGATGGCGACCGACGCCGCGTCGTCGGACACCTCGTCGATGCGCTGATAGGTGATCTCGACGGCGGCTTCGGTCGGTCCGTACAGGTTGTAGAACTGCGCCTGCGGCAACGCTTCTCGCGTGGCCGCGGCCACCGCGGGCGGCAACGCCTCGCCGGTCGTGGACACGTACTTGACCTCCGACAGGCGGGCGAGGCGCTCCGGTCCGGCAACATCGAGGAACACCGACAGCACCGAGGGCACGAAGTGCACCATCGTCGCCCTGTGGTCGGCGATCAGGTCTGCCATGTAGACGGGGTCGGCGTGCCCGCCGGGGCGGGCGACGAGGAGTCGGGAGCCGACGACGAACGGCGCGAACAGTTCGGGTACCGAACAGTCGAAGGTGTACGGCGTCTTCTGCACCACCAGATCCGCGGCGTCGAGCGGGAATCGGTCCAGACCCCACCACAGCCGGTTCACCACGGCCGCGTGCGGCAACGTGACGCCCTTGGGCCGCCCGGTCGAGCCGGACGTGAAGATGGTGTAGACGGCGTTGTCGGGACGCAGCGGGGCGTTGCGCACGGCGTCGGTGATCGGCGCGACGTCGGTGTCGGCAGGTTGCGTCGTGTCCACGGTCACCACGGGCAGATCGCGATCGGCGGCGGCATCGCGCACCCCGGCACCGGCGGCACCGGCGGCGACGAGCACCGCAACCGCATCGGCGGTCGCGAGCATGTGGTCGGCGCGATCCCCGGGCACGTCGAGGTCGATCGGCACGTAGTGGCCGCCGGCGGCGACGACCGCGTGGATCGCCACCATCATCTCGGGTGACCTCGGGATACACACGGCGACAGCCACATCCGGACCCACGCCCATGGCGATCAGGTCGTGGCCGAGGGCTGCGACGCGCGCACCGAACTCGCGATAGGTGATCTCGCGTCCGTCGTCGAAGACGAGCGCCACCGAATCCGGGGTCGCGCTGACCGACCGGCTGACCAGGTCGGCGACCGTCTCGGATTCCAGGTCGATGCCAGGGCCGCGCGACGCGGCGGTGACCGCGGTCCGGTCGACATCGGAGAGCAGGTCGATGTCGGCCAGGCGCGTGTCCGGACCGGACGCGATGGCCGCGAGGATCGTGACGAGCGAGCGCGCCAGCGCGTGTACCTCGTCGTCGCCGAAGGCACTCGGCAGATATTTGAGGTTGAGGGCCAGATCGTCGTCGGACGGGGTGCTGAACAGATTCAGCGGGTAGTGCGTGGCGTCGGCGACGTCGATGCCGACGATGTCCAGGCCGGCGTCGCGGCTCCCGTCCGCCAGGGCATCCGAGTCGATCGGGTAGGACTCGAAGATCGTCAGGGTGTCGAACCCGAGACCGTCCACCGCTGCGGCGATGTCGGGCAGCCCGATGTGCTGGTGATCGAGAAGTCGGGTCTTGGCCGCTTGCAGCTCGGCCACCGTCTCCCCGACGCTGCGCTCGGGTTCGCAGGTGACGGCGACCGGCAGGGTGTTGATGAACAGGCCGACGGCGGCGTCGATGCCCTCGAGTTCCGGTGGTCGCCCGGAGACCGTTTCGCCGAAGGTGACGGTGCGCTGACCGGTGATGCGCGACAACAGGATCGCCCAGGCCAGCTGGACGAGCGTACTCAGTGTGGTGCCCTGCGCCTGCGCGATGGACCGCAGACCGGCGGTGATCTCGTCACCGGCCGCCACCGCATGCTGGCGTGGCATCTCGTCGCGGGTGGCAACGGCACCGGACCCGATCCGCGTCGGACCCTCGATCGCCGCGAGTTCGGCAGCCCACGCGCGCACCGCTGCATCGCGATCCTGGCGGTGCAGCCACCGCAGGAACTCGTCGAACTGCGGTGTGCCGTGGTGGTCGGCATCCTCGTCGTCGGCACCGAGGATGTACTGACCGATGAGGTCGGCCAGCACGATCGGACCCGACCATCCGTCGAAGATCAGGTGATGGTTGGTGACCACGAGGGCCGCAGTCGGTTCGCCGGATGCCCCCGGCAGGTGCACGAACACGAAGCGGATGAGTGGCGGTGCGGCCAGGTCGAACGGCGTGATCCGTTCGGCGGTGGCCAGTTCGGCGAGCGTCGCACGGGCCTGTTCGGGTGTGCGGTCGCGGAGGTCGACCACGCGCCACGGCAGGTCGATGTGCGGGGCGACCACCGTGACGACCGCACCCTGGGTGGTCTGCACGAACGCCGAGCGGAGCACCGCGTGACGGTGCAGGAGACGTTCGGCGGCTCCACGCAGGTGCGCCTCGTCGACGTCGTTGGCCAACTGCAGCGTCGCCTGGGCCACGTAGACGTCGACGGCGGCGTCGGCCGCTGTGGCAGCACCGCGATGCCGCGCGGCCTCCACGAACAATCCGTGCTGGAGCGGTGTCAACGGCCAGACGTCGGATGCCGGGTGGAGCGCGGCGAGTTCGTCGAGGTCGTCCTGGGTGACGTCCGCGCCGGGGACATCCGACGGTGTGCGCCCGACATCGGCGACCGCGTCCACATGGACGACGAGGTCGCCGAGTACCGCACGCCACTCCCGCACGATGTCGGCGACGTCGGTGTCGTCGAGCAGGTGGCGACCGTAACCGAATGCGGCGTTCACATGTCGGCCGTCGTCCGCTGTGCCGACATGGACCTGCACGGTCAACGCGGGCGCGGCCATCTCGCCGCTGACCGTGCTCGGCAGGACGGGGGCGTCCTGCGCGAAGGCGAAGCCCGACGGGGCGGCGTCGGCTCGGTCGCCGCGGTCGGCGACGTTGCCGAAGTAGTTGAACAGGATCGGGGGCAGTGCGTGATCACGCAACGGCGCGTCCGGACCGAAGCGCAACGGACCGAATCCGATGCCGTGGTCCGGGAGTTCGGCAAAGGACTCCTTGACCGCCTTCACGGTGGCGACCGCGTCCGCCGCGGACGCGGTGTGTTGCGCGCTGGCCGGCGGGGTGACCGCGACGGGCACCAGACCGGTGAACCAGCCGACCGTGCGCGACAGGTCCGCGCCCGGTGCGATCTCCTCATGTCGCCCATGGCTTTCGGTGAGGATGGTGACGCGATCGTCTATCGCGCCGTCCTCGTCGTCGCGGTGCCGCTGCCGCCAGCGGGACACGGCGACGGCCAAGGCCCCCACCAGCACGTCGTTCGCACCGGTGCGGAACGCCGCGGGCACGCGACCGAGGATCGCCTCGGAGGTGTCGGCACCCACGGAGGTCTCGACCGTGACGACCTCGTGCTGCCGATCCCGTTCGGCGTCGATGCGGCGCACCAGCGGGTCGGTCTCCGCGGGCAGTCGACGTCGCCAGAACTCGACGTCGTCCTCCGACGATGCACGGGCACCCTCGAGAACCGCCGCCCACCGGCGCACCGAGGTCGCCTCGGCCGCCAAACGGAGGGGTTCGGCATGGCTGAGCTGCGCCCACGCCGTGGTGAGTTCCAACAGCAGGATCGACCACGACACGGCGTCGACGGCGATGTGGTGAATGGCGACCAGCAGGCGTCCACCACCGGCGTCGGAGCGGATCGCGACGGCCTCGACCAGGTGACCGCGAGCGGGGTCGAGCCTGCCGAGCGCAACTGCGTGTTCGGCGACGACGAGGTCGGCGAACGCGGATGTGTCGACACCGGCGTCGGTACGGACCGTTCGCACTGCCGTGTCCGCGTCGAAATCGTTACCCGCCAGCATGGTCCACTCGGCACCGACACGGGTGAGGGACGCGGTCAGCATCGGGTGGTTGGCGACCACCGCGCCGAACACGGTCCGCAGATCATCCGGGGAGAGGTCGTCGGGCAGGTCGAGCAACGCAGCCTGGGAGAAATCGGCGAAATCTGCGGGTTGCGTTGATCGTTCGATCATCGACCAGACGGCAGGCGTCAGCGCGACCGCACCGACACCGCCACCCTCGAACTCGGCGAGATGTTCGGTGGCGCGGCCGGTGACCGCGCGGGCGATGCGGCGCACCGTGGTGTGTTCGAAGATGTCGCGCGGACTGACCTCGAGCCCACCGGCGCGCAGCAGTGACGACAGCTGGATGGACACGATGCTGTCGCCGCCGAGCGCGAAGAACGACTCGGTGACCGATACCCGCGGCAGCCCCAGGACGCCGGCGAAGACCGCTGCGATCCGGTGCTCGGTCTCGGTCTCCGGTTCGACGTGACCGGTTTCCGGGGTGCCGAATCTCGGCGCCGGCAGCGCGCGCCGGTCGATCTTGCCTGCTGCGGTGAGCGGCATCTCGTCGAGCACGACCCACAGAGTGGGCCGCATGTACTCGGGAAGTGCTGCGGCGGCGATGGATTCGGCCGCAGCGTCGTCGGCGGTTCCGGCGAGGTAGCCGACCAGGTGGCGTCCTCCGCCCGGCGCGGTCGCGACCGCCGCGGCGGCGTGGCGCACATCCGGCGCCGATCCGAGTACCGCCTCGATCTCACCGAGCTCGAGGCGCTGTCCGCGCAGCTTCACCTGGAAGTCGTTGCGGCCCAGGTACTCCAGTTCACCGCCGTGGCTCCACCGAACCCGGTCACCGGTCCGGTAGAGACGGGCACCGGACGGTCCCGCGACGAACCGCTCCGCGGTCAGGTCGGCTCGGGACTGATAGCCACGGGCCAGTTGTGCCCCACCGAGATAGAGCTCACCGGGCACACCGGTGGGCACGGGATGCAGTCGATCGTCGAGGACGAGGGCGATCGTGTTGGCGACCGGACGGCCGATGGGCACGCTCTGCTCACCCGGGAGCACCTCGTGACGGGTGACGATGACGGTCGTCTCGGTGGGTCCGTACTGGTTGTGCAGCCGGGCCGACGGCAACGCCTCGAGGGTGCGCTGCGCGAGGTCGGGCGCGAGTGCCTCGCCTCCGGTGAGCACGTGGCGGATGCTGCCGAGAGCGGCGGCGTCGTCGAGCGCGTCGAGGAATGCGGCGAGCATCGACGGCACGAAGTGGACGAGGCTGACACGGTGCCGGGCGACGAGGTCGGCGATGTGTCGGGGTTCGCGATGTCCGCCGTCGTCGGCCACCACCATGCGCGCGCCGGTGACCGGCGGCAGGAACAGTTCGCGGATGGATGCGTCGAAGGAGACCGGGGTCTTGTGCAACACACCGTCTCCCACGCCGACGCCGAAGGTGTCGGCGTCGACCATGATGCGGTTGCGCACCGCGCGGTGCGACACGGTGACACCCTTGGGACGGCCGGTCGATCCGGATGTGAACAGCGTGTACGCGCCGTGTTCGGGGTGAAGCGGCGCGGTGCGTTCGTCGTCGGTGATCGGTGCGAATCCGGTGTCCGGCGCCACTGCCTCCGACAGGTCGATGATGAGACGTTCCACGTACTCGGGTAGACCGGTGACCTGGTCGGCGCTGAGCGCGATCTGCGCGCCGGCGCTCGACACGAGGTAGGCGATGCGATCGGCAGGCAGGTCGGGTTCGATCGGCACGACGCGACCGCCTGCGCAGACGACGGCGTGGACGGCCACGATCATCTCCACCGACCTGGGTAGGCACACGGCGACCGCGATGTCCGGGCCGACCCCCAGCCCGATCAGGGTGCGCGCGGTCGACGTGACCCGCGCGGCCCATTCGCGGTAGGTCAGCGAGCGATCGGTGGTCTCGATGGCCACGAGGTCGGGATGGGCTGCCGCAGTGGCGAACATCTGGTCCGGCAGCGTCGCGATCGGCCACTCGGCGTGACCGCCGTCGCCGAGGCGCGTCACGGTGGTGACCTCGTCGGCGTCGAGCAACGCGATGTCGCCGACCGCGGTCGGGTCGCCTGCGGCGATCACGGTCAGGGCGCGCACCAGTGCGTCGGCGATCCGCGTCACGGTCGCCGCGTCGAACAGGTCGGTGGCGTAGGCGATACGGCCGACCATGTCGGTCCCCGAATCGCGCACACCCACACTGAGATCGAACTTCGCGGCTTCCGACGTGGACGATTGCGCCTCGACGACGAGACCGTCGATCTCCACCGGCGAGGCGGTGGGTTCGGCCTGTTCGAAGACGAGCATGGTCTGCGCGACGGGCTCGAACGACTGCGACCGCACCGGGTCGAGGGCCTCGACGACCTGTTCGAAGGGGGCGTCGGCATGACCGAACGCGTCGAGGTCGGCGTGACGGACCTCGGCGAGCAGCGCCTCGACGTCTGCTGCCGGATCGACACGGGTGCGCAGCGCGAGCGTGTTGACGAACATGCCGACGAGGTCGTCGAGAGACTGCGATCCGCGGCCGGCGACGGCGGTGGCGACGACGATGTCGGTGGTCCCCGACAAGCGGGCCAACAATGCCGCCAGCGCCGCATGCATCACCATGAACGGTGTCACGTCATGGGCTCGGGCGGTCGCGGCCACCGCGGCCCGCAGCTCGGCGGAGACGGTGAAGGTGACCTCGGCGCCGCGGCGACTGGGGACGTCCGGTCGTCGACGGTCGGTCGGCAGGTCGAGGACATCGGGGATGCCGTCGAGAACCGTGGTCCAGTGCCGGATCTGTTCGGCCACCGGGGATTCCGGGTCACCGGGATCGCCGAGCCGGGCACGTTGCCAGATCGCGTGGTCGGCGTACTGGAAGGGCAACGCCGTCTGCTCGAGCTGCTCTCCCCCGGTGCGCGCCTGATAGGCAAGCACGAGATCGCGGGCGACGACAGGTGCCGATTCGCCGTCGGATGCGATGTGATGGATGACCATCACCAGCAGGTGTTCGGCCGCGTCGGGTGTACCGGTCTCGGCCACCCGGATCCGGATGGGAAGCTCGTCGGCGACGTCGAAACCGCGGTGCAGGATCTCCTCGGCGGCCTCCACATCGGTCACCGCCCAATCGATCTCGACGTCGTCGCGGACCACCTGATGGGGAGTGCCGTGTTCGTCGGCCGGGTAGACGGTGCGCAACACCTCGTGCCGGGCGACGAGATCGGTCACCGCGGCGTGCAGTGCGGACAGGTCGACGTCACCGCGCAGGCGCAGCACCACCGGGATGTTGTAGGCGGGCGATGCCGGATCGAACTGGTTGATGAACCACATCCGCTGCTGCGCGAACGACAGCGGGATCCGGTCGGGCCGGGGCTGCGGGCCGGGCGGGGTCATCGCCATTCCGGTGCCGTCGGCGCCGGCGAGGACGGCGGCGAGCCCCCGCACGGTCGGCGCGTCGAACAGGGCGCGGACCGTGACGTCGACGCCGAGTGTCTCGGCGACCCGGGCGGTCACACGGGTTGCCGACAACGAGTTGCCGCCGAGTTCGAAGAAGCTGTCGGTGACCGAGATCCGGTCGAGCCCGAGAACGGCGGCGAACACCGTCGCCACGACGTGTTCGGTGTCGGTGTCCGGTGCCACGTAGTCACCGGCGGTGAACTCGGGCTGCGGGAGTGCGCGGCGGTCGATCTTGCCCGCGGAGCTCAACGGCATGTCGTCGAGGACCATCCACACCGACGGCCGCATGTACTCGGGAAGTGAGCGCGCCGCTGCGGCTTTCACGGTCTCGACATCGAGGTCGACGTCCGGTGCGGCGGCAACGTAGGCGACGAGATGATCGCCGCCGTCCGGACCGGCCACCACGGTGGCAGCCGCGTGCAACACTCCCTCGGCCGCGGCGACTGCGGCCTCGATCTCGCCGAGTTCGATCCGCTGCCCTCGCAGCTTCACCTGGAAGTCGGTGCGCCCCAGGTATTCCAGATCGCCGGAATCGGTGAAACGCACCAGGTCGCCGGTCCGGTACAGACGCTCGCCGGGTGCGCCCAGCGGGTCGGCGACGAAGCGGTCGGCGGTGAGGTCGGTGCGGGCCGCATACCCGCGGGCGAGCTGTACGCCACCCAGGTAGAGCTCGCCGGGCACCCCGGCCGGAACCGGATGCAGTCGGGCGTCGAGCACCCGGGTGACGGTGTTGCACACCGGCCGACCGATCGGCACCACCTCGTCGCCGAGGCGCACCTCGTGGGCGGTCACGTCGACGGCCGCCTCGGTCGGTCCGTACAGGTTGTGCAGGGCCACACCGGGCAGAGTTTCCAGTACGGTCCGGGCGACCGTCGGGGTCAGTGCCTCACCCGAGGTGAACAGCTGACGCATCGTGGTGAGTCCGGCCAGCTCGTCGGAACCGATGACCTCGGTGAACGTCGACAGCATCGACGGGACGAAGTGCGCGGTGGTCACCTGCGCATCACGCAACAGCGCCGCCAGGTACCGCGGATCCCGGTGCCCGTCCGGCTCGGCGATCACCAGACGCGCCCCGACGATCAACGGCCAGAACAACTCCCACACCGAGACGTCGAACGTGGCCGGGGTCTTCTGGACCACCGTGTCGTCGGCGTCGAGCCGATACTGCTCCTGCATCCAGGCCAGACGATTGCGGATGGCGGCATGGGTCACCACCACTCCCTTGGGGCGACCGGTGGAGCCCGAGGTGAACAACGTGTACGCCGGGTGGCCCTCGCGCAGCGGCGCGACCCGTTCGGCGTCGGTCACCGACGACACCGTCTCGTGGACCGTCGACGACGCATCGACGACCACCTGCGCCCGGTCGGCGACCGCGTCGGGGACCGGACCGGTGCCGACGAGCACCGTGGTCGCCGTGGCGGTGTCGAGGATGTACGCAACGCGATCGGCGGGCGCGTCCGGGTCGATCGGCACGTAATGACCACCGGCGGCGACCACCGCGTGGACGGCGACGAGCAGTTCGATCGATCTCGGCAGGCACACGCCGACGGCGACGTCCGGGCCGACCCCTGCGGCGATGAGTTCTCGGGCGAGGGTCGCGACGCGGGCGCCGAACTCCCGGTAGGTCACCGATCGCGCGCCGGATTCCAGCGCGACCGCGTCCGGCGTCGCGACGATCTGTGTGCCCACCCGATCCGGCAGCAATGCCGGGTCGACGGTCACCCGAGCACCGGTCGACCACTCCTGCACCGGCGCAACGTCGCCGGCGAACACGTCGACATCGCCGATCGGCGCCGACGGGTCGTCGAGCAGTGCGGCGAGGAGACCGACGAACGCGTCGGCGACACCGGCAACGCGGTCGTCGTCGAAGAGATCGGTGGCGTAGGTGATGGTGACCGGCCACGGCTGCGCTCCGGTGGACGGCGCCGCGAAGTCGAAGCTGAGGTCGACACGTGCGATCGGGTCACCGCGGTCGGCGACCGGCTCGACGGTGAGCCCGCCCAATTCCGTTGCGCCCGACACAGAGCTCGCCAGGTTCAACCACACCTGGGTCAAGGGGGCGAACGCTTCGGAGCGGACCGGGTCGAGTCGTTCCACGAGCTGCTCGAAGGGCACGTCGGCATTGCCGAACGCGTCGAGGTCGGTGGCCCGCACGTGACGCAGCAGGTCGTCGAATCCGTCCGCACCGTCCACTCGCGTCCGTAGCACCAGGGTGTTCACGAACATGCCGACGAGCGGATCCACCTCGGCCCGTCCGCGCCCGGCGACCGGGGCACCGATGGCGATGTCGTCGGTACCCGACAGCCGCGCCAGCAGTGCGGCGAGCGCGGCGTGCACCACCATGAACGGCGTGACCCCATGTGCTGCAGCATGTTCGGTGAGTGCGCCGGTCAGCTCGGCGGGGAGCTCGAACTCGTGCCGGGCACCGCGCATCGACGCGACCGCGGGCCGGGGCCGGTCGGTGGGCAGACGTAACACGTCCGGGAGGTTCGCCAGGGTGTCCATCCAGTGGCCCAGTTGCGAGCCGAGGATCGACTCGGCGTCGTCGGCCGAACCGAGGACGCGCTGTTGCCACAGGGCGACGTCGGCGAACTGCACCGGCAACGGCGTGAAGTCGGGCGTCGCACCGCGTCGCCGCGCCGCATAGGCCACCGCGAGGTCGCTGATCAGCGGCCCGAACGATTCGCCGTCCCCGGAGATGTGATGCACGACGACGACCAGGATGTGGGCGTCGGAGCCCTCGGCGACCAGACGCACCCGCAGCGGCGGCGCCGCGGTCACGTCGAAACCGGTGTCCACCGCATCGGTCAGCGTGGCGAGATCGTCGACGACGGCCCAATCGAGTCGGGCGCGGGCCGTGTCGGCGTCGAGGATCTCCTGGTGTGGCACCCCACCGCTCTCCGGGTAGCGGGTGCGCAGGATCTCCTGGCGCTCGACGACATCACCGAACGCCGCACGCAGGGCGTCGACGTCGAGCGCACCGGACAGCCGGACGGCCAACCGGATGTTGTAGGCCGCCGACGCCGGGTCGAACCGGTTGATGAACCACATGCGCTGCTGCGCATGGGACAACGGGATGATGGTGGGTCGCGGCACGGCGATCAACGGGGCTACCGCGTGGGTGCCGTCGGCCCCGACGCGCCGTGCGAGATCCCGGACGGTGGGCGCCTCGAAGAGTTCCCGCACTCCCACGTCGGCGCCGAGTGCCGTGCCGACCCGCGCCGTCACCCGGGTCGCCGACAACGAGTTACCGCCCAGATCGAAGAAGCTGTCGGTGACCGACACCGCCTCGACGCCGAGAACCTCGGCGAAGATGTCGGCGATGGTCACCTCGGTCGGGGTGGACGGCGCCACATGTTCACCGCCGGCGAAGTCCGGCGCGGGCAGTGCACGTCGATCCAGCTTGCCGGTGCTGCCGAGCGGGACCTCGTCGAGCACCGTCCACACGGTCGGGCGCATGTACTCGGGCAGTGCGCCGGCCACCGCGGACCGCACGTCGTCGAGGATCAGGCTGTCCCCCGGGCCGGCCGCCAGGTACGCGACCAGGTGCTCGGCGCCGGTCGGTGTGGTCGCGACGGTGGCGGCGGCGTGGACGACCCCGGGTGCCGCCGACAGCACCGACTCGATCTCCCCGAGCTCGATGCGCTGGCCGCGCAGTTTCACCTGGAAATCGGTGCGGCCCAGGTATTCCAGCTCACCGGAGGGTGCGTCGGGGCCGGTTCCGACGTTCTTCCACCGCACGAGGTCGCCGGTGCGGTACAGCCGACCGCCGGGGGTGCCGAACGGGTCGGCGACGAATCGCTCGGCGCTCAGATCCGGTCGGGCGGCGTAGCCGCGCGCGATCTGGACGCCACCGAGGTACAACTCACCGGCGATGCCGGGCGCAACCGGGCGCAGCCGCTCGTCGAGCACCCACAGCGTGGTGTTGGCGATCGGCGCACCGATGGGCACCACCGCAGCGCTGCCGTCCGCGTCGTCGACCGTGTGCGCGGAGACCTCGACGGCGGCCTCGGTGGGCCCGTACAGATTGTGCAGCGACGCCTGCGGTAGACGCCGCGCCGCGGCAGCGGCCAGTGCGGGCGGTAGCGCCTCACCGGCGATGTACACCCGCCGCAGGGCGGTCATCGCAGCGATCTGTTCGTCGTCGACCACGTCGAGGAACGCGGCGAGCATCGACGGGACGAAGTCGACGGCGCAGATCCCGGTCGTGGCGATCAGCTCGGCGAGGTATGCCGGGTCGGCGTGCCCGCCGGGGCGCGCGACCGCCACACGGGCTCCGACCATGAAGGGCGCGAACAGTTCCGGGACGGAGACGTCGAAGGTGTAGGGCGTCTTGAGGATGGTGGTGTCCCCGGCGTGCGGGCCGAAGGTGTCCAGTCCCCAGCGCAATCGGTTGGCGACCGAGCGGTGGCTGACGGTGACGCCCTTGGGGCGACCGGTCGAACCGGAGGTGAAGATCGTGTAGGCGGCGTGGTCGAGATGCAGCGGCGCGATCCGGTCGGCGTCGGTGATCGGGGCCGCGACGTGGGCACGTGTGCGTGCATCCACCACGATCGTCGCCACGTTCGCGTCGACGATCGACGTCGGGGGTCCGTCCACACCGACGAGAACGATTCCGGCGCCGGAAGTCTCGAGCATGTACCGCACCCGCTCGGCGGGGGCCGCGGTGTCGATCGGCACATACTGTCCACCGGCGACGACGACCGCGTGCACCGCGACGAGCATCTCGACCGAGCGGGGCACGCAGACGCCGACCGCGACGTCGGGGCCCACCCCGCGGCCGATCAGTGTGCGTGCCACTGCGTTCACGGCCCCGGAGAACTCCGCGTAGTCGAGGGACCGGTCGCCGTCGACGATCGCGACCGCGTGCGGTGTGCGTGCGGCCTGCGCGGACAGGGCGGTGCCGACGAGGTCGGTGGCCGGGGCGATCTGCGGGCCGGTACTCCACCGGTCGACGACCTCCCGAGACTCCGGCGCGAGCAGGTCGATGTCGCCGATGTGCACGGATTCGTCGGTGGTGAGCGCCGACAGGATCTGCCGGAACGCGGCGGCGAGATCGTCGATCTGGTTCTCCGAGAACGCATCCGGAAGGTACTTCAGGTGCAGGGAGATCTCGGCACCGGCCTCGCGCGCAGGTGCGGCGATCAGGTTGAGCGGATAGTGCGTGGCGTCCCCCGTGCGCACACCGGTGATCCGCAGATCGTCGGTCTCGCCCGCCTCGGCGATGGAGTCGGCGTCGACCGGGTAGGACTCGTACACCGTCAGGGTGTCGAACAAGGTGTGCTGCCCGGCGCTCGCGGCGATGTCGGCGAGGCCGGAGTGCTGATGATCGAGCAACCGGGTCTTGGTGTCCTGCAGTGCGCGCAACGCGTCGTCGACGCTCTGCTGCGGTTCGAGCGTCACCACCACCGGCAACGTGTTGATGAACAGGCCCACCATGGCATCGACCCCGGCGATCCCCGCCGGACGTCCCGACACCGTCTCGCCGAAGGTGACGGTGCGCTCACCGGTCAACCGCGACAGCAGTACCGCCCAACCGAATTGGAGCAGGGTTGCGGTGGTGACACCGACGCGCCGCGCCGCACGACCGATGGCAGCACCGAGTTCCGGGTCGATCGGGATGTCGCGGTCGGTGGGCCGCGCCTCGTCGGTCGCCACACGACCGGGTGCGACCAGTGTGGGTCCGTCGAGCGGCGCGAGTGTCTCGGCCCACACCGCGCGGGCCTCGTCCTCGTCGCGGTCGACCAGCCATTGCAGGAAGGTTCCGAAATCACCGTCGGCGACCGAGGTCATCGGCGCCCCGCCGACATAGGTGGCGAACAGGTCGCCGATCACCAGTGGACTCGACCAGCCGTCCACCAGCAGGTGATGGGTGGTGACCACCAGGCTCGCTTCCGGACCCTGGCCCACATCGGGCAGGAGCACCAGGGCGAAACGGATCAGGCCGGGTGTCGCCAGATCGAACGGTTGGCGCATCTGGTCGGCGACGATGGCGTCCAGTCGCTCGCGTGCGGCCCCGGTGGTGCCGAGGTCGGTGGCGCCGGCGGCGTCGAGATCACGGAGGTCGATCGTCGTCCAATCCGGTTGCACGCGTGGCGGGATGACGGCGACGGCGGCACCGGTGGACGTCCGTGCGTAGCCCGACCGCAACACGCGGTGGTGGTCGAGAAGCGTCGCAGCCGCGCGCTGCATCCGGTCCACGTCGAGTTCTCCGGCCAGGTCGATGACCGCCTGGGTGACGTACACGTCGACCTGACTCCGTGCGCCGGTGTCGTCGCGGCTGCTGCCGAGTTCGGCCTGGAACACGAGGCCCTGCTGGAGCGGCGTGAGCGGCCAGATGTCGGCGCCCGGATACCGGTCGCGCAGATCGTCGATCTCGCCTTGGTCGAGTGTGCCGCCGATCAGGTCCGACGGCGACGGCCCGGGATCGCCGACCGCCGCGGTCGCCGCGACGATCTCCCCCAGTTCGCGCTGCCATCGTCCGGCGATGTCGGTGACCTCGCCGGCGGTGAAAGCGGCGCCGTCGTAAGCGAAGTCGGCATGTAGTCGGCGTCGGCCGTCGACCACCGTGGTGCGCACGTCGACCGACAGCGCGTTGGGCGACCCCATCGCGCCCTCGAGGCTCGACGGGAGTGTGACATCGTCGCCACCGGGCCAGAAGCCGGAGTCCGCGGTGTCGGTGGCCTCCGTGCTGCGGTGCGCGTCGGCGGCGACCGCACCGAAGTAGTTGAATCCGACGGCGGGCAACGGACGTCGACGCAGTTCGGCCAGATCGGCCTGCTCGCGATCGGTCAGCCGACCGGCCGCGTCGGTGAGGTGGCGCAGCAGACCGAACCCGATGCCGTGGTCGGGTCGCCGGACGAGTTCTTCCTTGACCGCCTTGACGGTGCGCAACCCGTCGTGGTCGTCGCCCACCGAGATTCGTATCGGTGACAGGGTGGTGAACCAGCCCACGGTCCGGTTGAGGTCGGCGTGATGCGGATGGTCGCCACGCTCGACGATCTCGGCACGGCGCCCGTGACCTTCGAGGCCGATGACGACCGGGTCGTCGGCGTCGGCACCCTGTGCCACCGACCATCCGTGCAGGGCTCTCGCCAGCGCGGCCAGCAGAACGTCTTGGGTGCCTGCCCGGAACGCTTCCGGCACCGCGGTGAGGACCGCCTCGGTGACCGCCGGGTCGACGACCTCGCTCACCGAACCGTTGTCGCGCCCCGTGTTGTCGCGCCCTGTGTCGTCGCCTGCGTCGGCGCCGCGGGTGCCCAGCCAAGTGTGCGCGGGGACACGGTCGAGCCAGTACGGCAATTCGTCTGTGCGGTCGGCGGCCTCGTCGAGCAGTGCCTGCGCCCACCGGCGCATCGAGGTGCCCTCCGGCTGCGGCATCGGTTCCTGTTCGGCGGACAGCTGCGACCACATGGTGGCCAGGTCCACCACGATGGTGGACCACGAGACCGCATCCACCGCGATGTGGTGCACGACGATCAGCAGGCGGGCACCGGCAACCGCCACCGTCGGCGGTGGTGCATCGCCACCGCTGCCGGGGACGAGCACCACGGCGCGGACGAGATGGCCGGTGGCAGGGTCGAGTTCGGTCAGCGCCCGCGCGTGTGCGGCCTCGACGGCTCGCGCGAACTCCGGGGTACCCGCCTCGGCGGGCACCTGGTCGAAGCGCACCAGTTCGTCGGCGGCGACCGGATGTCCGGCCTCGAAGGTCCAGGTCCCGTCGACATCGCGCAGGCGGGCCGACATCATCGGATGGGCGGCGAGCAACGCGTCGAGCATCCGGGTCAGGTCGACGCGGGTGAGGCCGACCGGGAGGGTCAACAGGTTGGCCTGGGAGAAATCGGCGAAGTCCTCCGGGCGCGCGGATCGGTCGAGCATCCACGCCACGATGGGCGTGAGCGCCAGTTCCCCGGTGGCACCGCCGGGCAGCTCGGGCAACGGCTCCAGCGCGCCGCCGACCGCACCCGCGGCAGCGGCCATCGCGCGAATGGTCTTGTGTTCGAAGATGTCCCGCGGTGTGAGTCCCAGTCCGGCCGACTTCGCCGCCGAGGCGAGCTGGATCGACATGATGCTGTCGCCGCCGAGGGAGAAGAACGAGTCGTCGGCACCCACGCGCTCCACGCCGAGCAGGCCCGCGACGATCGCGGCCAGATGCCGTTCGGCGTCGGTGGACGGCGGGGTGAACTCGGTGTCGGTCACGAAGTCCGGCGCCGGCAGCGCGGTGCGGTCGAGCTTGCCCGCGGGGGTCAACGGCAGCGAGTCGAGCACCAGGAACTGTGCGGGTACCATGTGCGCGGCCAGTTGGTCGGCCGCGGCACGGCTCACCACGGCCAGGTCGGGCGCGATCTCGCCGACACCCACCAGATACGAGGCCAGCCGGGTCCGTCCGGTGCTGTCGGCAACGCCGAGCGTGACCGCCGCCGACACCTCCGGCAGTGCGCCGAGGACGGCGTCGATCTCACCGAGTTCCACGCGCTGACCGTTGATCTTCACCTGATGGTCGGCGCGCCCGGCGAACTCGATGTCACCGACGGCGTTGCGGCGGACCAGGTCACCGGTGGCGTAGAGCCGCGACCCCGCCGCACCGAGCGGGTCGGCGACGAACCGGGTGGCGGTCAGACCTGCGCGACCGAGGTAGCCGCGGGCGAGACCGTCGGCAGCGAGATACAGCTCACCGACCACACCGTGCGGCACCGGGTTGAGCCGGTCGTCGAGCACGTAGGCGGTGAATCCGCGGATCGGTCGACCGATGGTCACCGGTCGGTCGGGCAGCGACCGGGCGGCAGTGGCCCAGATGGTGGTCTCCGACGGACCGTAGAAGTTGAACAGCGTTCGCCCCGGCTCGACGGCCCACCGTGCCACCAACTCCGGCGGGCATGCCTCACCGCCGGTTGCGAGGTGTTTCAGTGCCGTCAGGCCGGTCGGGTCCACGGTGCCGAGCACCGTCGGGGTGATGATCGCGTCGGTCACCCGGTGGCGGGCGAGCAGATCGGCGAGCTCGGCGCCGCCATAGATCTCGGCAGGCGAGATCACCAGGGTGTGACCGGAACCGATCGCCCAGATCATCTCGAACAGTGACGCGTCGAAGCTCGGGGACGCCACGTGCAGCACCCGGGTCGCCGAACCCGAGGACACTTCTCGTTGGGCCTGCACGAGGTCGGAAAGGCCGCGGTGGGTCACGCCGACCGCCTTCGGCCGACCAGTGGATCCCGAGGTGTAGATCAGGTACGCGAGGTTGTCGAGCCCCAGCGGCCCTCGCCACTCGGTCTCGGCGATCGGTGCCGACGATACGCTTACGGTCAGCTCGGCCTGGGCCGGCTCGTCGAGAACCAGCCAGTCGACGCCGCTGCGGTCACCGAGCGCCGTGCGGTCGGCGGCGGTCGTGACCACCAGCTCGGCACCGGAGTCGTCGAGCATGTACTGGATACGCTCGGCCGGATACGTGGGATCGACCGGCAGGTACACGCCGGCCGCCTTGACGACCGCCCAGGTGGCGATGACCGACTCGAGGGACCGCGAGATGCCCACCGCGACAACGACGTCGGGACCGACACCGTGGGCGATCAGCACGCGTGCGAGACGGTTGGTGGCCGCCTCGAACTCGGCGTAGGTCAACGACTCGTCGCCGGTGCCCGCGATCAGCGCGGGGTGTCCGGGATCCAGGGTGCGCTCGGCGAGGATCTCCGGCAGGGTGCGTCCACCGCCGAATGCGTCGTCGAAGCGTGCTGCCGCGGCGACGAGTTCGGCTCGTACGGCATCGAGTTCGCGACGCTGGGCATCGCTGAGGAGGTCGATGTCGCCGACGACGGCGTCGCGATCATCGGTGAGCACCGACAGCACCCGCAGCCACGTGTCCGCGAACGAACGGACCGTCGATTCGTCGAACAACGCCGTGGCATAGAGGAACTCGGCCGTCATGGCGGCATCGTCGTCGGTTCCCGCCTCGACGACACCCATCGTGAGGTCGAACTTGGCGTCGCGTTCGACGAGGTCGAGCGACTCCACCTGCAGTCCCGCCCCGGTGAAGATCTGCCGGTCGGCGGGGTCGGCCGCCGAGTAGGTGAAGGCGATCTGGGTGAGCGGTGCGTGCGCCGAGGACCGTTCCGGCGCGAGGGCGTCCACGAGTTGCTCGAAGACGACATCGGAATGCGCGAAGGCGTCGAGGTCGACGGCACGGATCTCGGCCAGGAAGTCGTCGACGGTCGACGACGGATCCACCGTGGACCGCAAGACCAGGGTGTTGACGAACATGCCGATGAGATCGTCGAGAACGGCCTGGCCGCGGCCGGCGACCGGGGTGCCGATGACCACGTCACGGGTCGACGCGAGACGAGACACGGTGAGTGCCAAGGCCGCATGGCACACCATGAAGGCGGTCAGGCCGGTCTCGGCAGCCGTCCGGTGCACGGCCGCAGCGAGATCGGCCGGTACGTCGACGCTCAGATGTTCTCCGTCGGCGTCGAGCACGGCCGGGCGCGGACGGTCCATCGGTAGATCGGTGACCGCGGGCAGGTCGTCGAGGACGCTGCGCCAGTGGGCGAACTGTCGTCCGATCGGCGACGTCGGGTCGTCGCTGCGGCCGAGCACCTCGTGCTGCCAGAGGGCGTAGTCGGCGTACTGCACATCGAGAGGCGCGGCGCCGGTTGTCGGCTCGGCGGCACCGGTGCGCACGAGGTAGGCGCGCACCAGGTCACCGGCGAGCACTCGGGCGGACTCACCGTCGAAGGCGATGTGGTGACAGACCAGGACGACATCGGTGGCATCGATGTCGGCGTCGGTCACACGGCGCAGGCGGCCTCGGACCGGCAGTTCGCTGCCCACGTCGAAACCGCGGTCGAGGATGGTGTGCAGGTCCTCGGCGGCATCGGTGCTCGTCCAGTCGAGTCGGGCGAGCGCGTCGTCGACGTCGAGGACGAGCTGGGTCGGGCGCCCGTCCACGGTCGGGTACACGGTGCGCAGCACTTCGTGCCGGGCGACGACGTCGCCGAGTGCGCCGAGCAGCGCGGCGGTGTCGATCGGGGAACCGTCCGCGGACCGCAACCGCAGACCGAGCGGGATGTTGTATGCCGCAGACGCCGTGTCGAATTGGTTGATGAACCACATGCGCTGCTGCGCGAACGACAGCGGCACCGCATCCGGGCGTGGCCGCGCGACGATCGGGGCCGCGGCGCCGGTCCCGGGCCGGACACGTTCGGCGAGCGCGCGAACCGTCGGCGCGTCGAAGAGGTCGCGGACCGACACCTCCGCGTCGAGGGCGCGTCCCACCCGCGCCGACACCCGGGTCGCCGACAGCGAGTTGCCGCCGAGATCGAAGAAACTCTCGGTGGCCGAGACGCTCTCGAGGCCGAGGACCTCGCCGACGATGTCGGCGATGGTCTGTTCGGTTCCCGGGTTCGGTGCGACGAAGGTGCCGCCGCCGAAGCTCGGCGCGGGCAGTGCGCGCCGGTTCAGCTTGCCTGCGCTGGTCAACTCGACACTCTCGAGTGGCATCCAGACGGTGGGCCGCATGTACTCGGGCAGCAGTCGCGCCGCCACGGCGGCGATCTCGTCGACGTCGAGTGGCTGCCTGCGGTCGGACTCGCCGGACCCAGCCAGGTAGGCGACGAGGTGCTCGCCGCCGTCGCCGCTGGTGGCCACGGTGACCGCCGCGTGGACGACGCCCGGAGCGGACACCAGAACAGCTTCGATCTCGCCGAGCTCGATCCGCTGACCGCGCAGCTTCACCTGGAAGTCACTGCGGCCCAGATACTCCAGGGACCCTTCCCGGTCGAAACGCACCACATCGCCGGTGCGGTACATCCGCTGCCCCGATCGTCCGAACGGGTCGGCGACGAAGCGATCGGCGGTCAGATCCGGACGTGCCGCATAGCCGCGCGCGAGCTGGACGCCGCTCAGATAGAGCTCACCTGCCACCCCGGGCGGAACCGGATGCAGACGGGCGTCGAGCACATGGACCGCGGTGTTCCACACCGGTCGGCCGATCGGCACCACCGCGTCACCGGCCAGCACCTCGTGCGCGGTCACATCCACCGCGGCCTCGGTCGGGCCGTAGAGGTTGATCAGACGTGCGGCAGGCAGTCCGTCGAGCGCCGCGGCCGCGACCGACGGCGCCAGCGCCTCGCCGGAGGTGAACACCCGCCGCACCGACGTCAGCTCTGCCAATCGGTCGGGACCGACGACGTCGGTGAACGCGGCCAACATCGACGGGACGAAATGAGTCGTCGTCACGCGCATCTCGCGCAGCAGGCCGGCCAGATAGGCGGGATCGCGGTGACCGTCCGGCCGTGCCACCACCAGGCGTGCACCGACCATCAACGGCCAGAACAGTTCCCAGACGGACACGTCGAACGTCACCGGCGTCTTCTGCACGACGACATCGGACGAGGTGAGACGATATCCGTCCTGCATCCACGCCAGTCGGTTCGCGATGGCGGCATGCGAGACCACCACACCCTTGGGACGTCCGGTCGAACCCGAGGTGAACAGCGTGTACGCGGCATGCTCGGCACGCAGCGGGGTCACGCGGTCGGCGTCGGTGACCGTGGGCCGGTCGGCGGTCACCGGCGCGTCGAGATCCAACACGACAGTGGTACAACCCGATTCGGCCACGGCGGCGTCGAGTTCGGCCGACGCGGCGTGATGTGCCCCGATGACGACCCATCGGACGCCGCCGGTGCGCAGCATGTGGATGATCCGTTCCGGCGGGGCGTCGACGTCGAGCGGGACGTATTGACCACCGGCCGCGACCACCGCGTGGATGGCCACCACCATGTCCACCGACCGCGGGATACCCACCGCGACAGCACTATCGGGTCCGACGCCACGGGCGATGAGATCGTGGGCCAGCTCGGTGACCCGCGCCCCGAAGTCCCGGTAGGTCAGATCCCGGTCCGCGTCGACCAGTGCCGGCGCGTTCGGCCGCGCCGCCACCGCCGCGGCGACCGCGTCCGGAAGCAGGGTGACGTCGGTGTCCACCTCGAGCCCATGCGACCAGGCCCGCACGCGGGCGCGGCCTGCGGCATCCACCAGGGGCACGTCGCCGACCACGGTCGACGGCTCGTCGACGACGGCACGCAGCAGGGCGACGTACCAGTCACCGATCCGGGTGGCGGTGTCGTGGTCGAACAGGTCGAGCGCGTAGACGATCGAGCCGTCGAGTGCGGTCAGCCTCCCGTCGTCGTCGCGGTCGGCCGACAGCCCCACGGTGAGGTCGAAACGCGCTGCCGGGGCACCCGGATCGGCCGGTTCGATCCGCAGATCGGGTAGGTCGATGTGTGCGGGGCGGTGCTGTTCGAGGGTGAACATCACCTGTGCCAACGGCGCGAACGCCTCCGAGCGGGTCGGGGCGAGACGCTCGACGAGATACTCGAACGGCACGTCGGCGTGGTCGAAGGCGTCGAGGTCCACCGCCCGGGTGGCCTCCAGCAGTTCGGTGAACGTGGCACCCGGGTCGACGTCGCTGCGCAGGACCAGGGTGTTGACGAACATGCCGATGACGTCGTCGAGTTCGGCCTGTCCGCGACCGGCGACCGGTGTCGCGACGGCGATGTCGGTGGTGGCCGCCAGGCGCGACAGCAACGCGGCCAGTGTCGCATGCAGAACCATGAACGGGGTGGCTCCGTGCCGGCGCGCGAGGTCGTCGACTCCTGCCACCAGGTCGTCGGGCACCGCGAAATCGGCCAGTCCCCCGCGCCGGGAGGCCACCGAGGGGCGCGGCCGGTCGGTCGGCAGGTCGATCACGTCGGGTAGATCGGCCAGGCGGCCCACCCAGTGGTCGACCTGTTGTCCGACAACACTGTCCGGGTCGTCGGCCGAACCCAGCACCCGACGTTGCCAGATCGCGACGTCGGCGTACTGGACGGACAGCTCGGCCCACTCGGGCGCGCTTCCGCCGCTGCGCGCCCGGTAGGCGGTCACGATGTCACGGAGCAACGGCGCCAGCGACTCGCCGTCGGCGGCGATGTGGTGGATGCTCACCACGAGAAGGTGTGTGTCGGTACCGGTTTCGGTCAACGCCGCCCGGATGGGCAGATCGACGGTCACGTCGAACGGCCGGGACGCGACGTCGACGGCGGCAGCGGCACCGGCCGGCCGACTCCACCACGTGGGGTCAGCGGCGACGACGCCGGGCGCCAGGATCTCTTGGCGGGCCGCACCGTCGTCGTCGGCCGGGAAGATGGTGCGCAGACTCTCGTGCCGTCCGATCACGTCGACCAGCGCCGCGTGCAGTGCATCGGCGTCGAGGCGTCCGCTGAGCGTGAGCGCGAACGGGATGTTGTAGGCAGGCGAGGTCGGATCGAATCGGTTGAGGAACCACATCCGCTGCTGGGCCGCCGACAACGGGATCCGTTCCGGACGTGGGCCTGCCGTCACCGGCTCGACGGTGGCGACGGCCAGCTCGCCGATCCGGGCGGCCAGGGTCCGAGGACTCGGTGCGTCGAACAGGTCGCGGACACCGACCGCGACCCCCAGGGCGTCGGCGATCCGTGCGGTCACCCGGGTGGCCGACAGGGAGTTGCCGCCGAGGTCGAAGAAGCCGTCGACGGCGGACACGTCGTCCACACCGAGCACATCGGCGAACACCGCCGCGATCTGCTGCTCGGCGCCTGTCGTCGGCTCGACGTACTCCCCCGCACCGAACTCGGGTTCGGGCAGCGCCCGTCGATCGATCTTCCCGGCCGATCCCAACGGCATCTCGTCGAGCACCGACCACACGGTCGGACGCATGTACTCCGGAAGCGCATGTGCCGCGGCGTCGGTGACCGCGCCGAGATCGACATTCGGACCTGCGACGTGACCGACGAGCACCTGATCGCCGCCCGGGGCCACCGCCACCGTGACGACCGACGACACCACCGAGGGCACCGCCGTCAGCACTGCCTCGATCTCCCCGAGCTCGATCCGCTGGCCGCGCAGTTTGACCTGGAAGTCGGTGCGGCCCAGGTATTCCAGGGCACCGGGCGACGTTGTGTCCGGCCCGCTCCCGGCGGTGTGACGCACGAGGTCGCCGGTGCGGTAGAGCCGTGCACCGGGCTCGCCGAACGGGTCGGCGACGAACCGCTCGGCGGTCAGGTCGGGACGCGATGTGTACTCGCGCGCCACCTGGACACCACCGAGATAGAGCTCGCCCGCGACGCCGGGCGGCACCGGGCGCAGTCGATCGTCGAGGACGTGAGCGCTGGTGTTCTGGACCGGCAGTCCGATCGGCACCGTCGTGTCGTCGGCGTGCACCTCGTGGAACGTCACGTCGACGGCCGCCTCGGTGGGGCCGTACAGGTTGTGCAGCCGCGCATTCGGCAGGCTGCGCACGGTTGTGCCCGCCACCGCGGGGGTCAGTGCCTCGCCGGAGGTGAACACGTGTCGCACGGAGGTCAGGGCGGCAAGGCCATCGGTTCCGACCACATCGACGAAAGCGGACAGCATCGACGGCACGAAATGCACCGCGGTGATGCTCTCCCCGGCGATCAGATCCGCCAGGTAGGCCGGGTCCCGGTGACCGTCGGGTGCCGCGATCACCAGACGAGCACCGGTGGACAAGGGCCAGAACAACTCCCACACCGACACGTCGAAGGTGACCGGCGTCTTCTGCACCACGGCATCCGACTCGTCGAGCGGATACTGCGCCTGCATCCAGGCCAACCGGTTGGCGATCGCCGCGTGCGAGATCGTCACGCCCTTCGGCCTGCCGGTCGACCCGGAGGTGAACAGCGTGTACGCCGGGTTCCCGGGTCGCAGCGGTCTCACCCGGTCGGCGTCGGTGACCGGACGGATCGACTCGTCCACCGGCTCCTCGGCGTCGACCACGGCGACCGACGCCGCGTGGTCGGCGACGGCGGCGGGCACGTCGTGACCGGACAGGACGAGCGTGACGCCCGCGGTATCGAGCATGTACGTGATGCGGTCGCCCGGCGCATCCGGATCCAGCGGAACGTAACGACCGCCCGCGGCGATCACCGCGTGGATCGCGACGAGGAGCTCCACCGAGCGGGGCAGACACACGCCGACCGCGGTCTCGGGTCCGACACCCGCGGCGATGAGATCCCGTGCGACGGTGTGCACCCGGGCACCGAACTCGCGGTAGGTCAGTGTGCGGTCGCCGAACACCAGGGCGGTGGCCGTCGGGGTCCGGTCGATCTGCTCGACGAGCCCTCGTGCCGGATCCGGCATCGTCACGTCCACGCGATCGCCCTGCGCCCACCCGGCGACGAGCGCGCGGTCGGCCTCGGAGATCAGGTCGACGGCTGCGAGGACCGCGTCGGGGCTCTCGACCAGCGCGGTCAGGACCGCGCCCACGTGCTGTGCGACCCGTGTGACGGCCGACGTGTCGAACAGGCTCGGCAGGTACTTGTACTGCAGACTCATGCCGTCGTCACGGGGACCGACGATGAGGTTCAGCGGGTAGTGGGTCGAGTCGGCGAAATCGACCGAGGTGATCTGGAGCCCGGCGGCCCGGCTGCCGGTGGCCAGGCCTTCGGCGTCCACCGGATAGGACTCGTAGACCGTGAGGGTGTCGAACAGGACCGGGTCGCCGGTCAGGCCGGTGATCTCGGCGAGACCGAGGTGCTGATGGTCGAGGAGTCGGGTCTTGTTCTCCTGCAACGTCTCCGCGACGAACGCGAGTGTCTGCTCCGGCGCACAGTCCACCACCACCGGCAGGGTGTTGATGAACAGACCGACCGCGGACTCGACACCGGGGAGATCGGCCGGGCGACCCGACACGGTCTCACCGAATGTCACCGCGCGTCGACCGGTCAGTCGCGACAGGGTCAGGGCCCACGCGACCTGAATCGACGTCGACACGGTGACGCCGTGCTCGCGCGAGAAGCGGTGCAGTCCGGCGACGATGTCGGCGTCGAGGTCCACGGTGTGGGTCGACGGTGTCTCGGCGACCACCCCGCTCGCGTGGGGCGCCACCAGTGTCGGCCCGTCGACCGGGCGCAACGTGTCGCGCCAGGCGTCGGTGGCCGCGACGCGGTCGCGATCGGCGAGCCAGTCGAGGAAATCCCGGTAATCGGTGGTGACCGTGTCCGTTTCGACGGCGGGTTCGGCACCCAGGTACGCGGCGAACAGGTCGGCGATCACCAGCGGCCCCGACCAGCCGTCCAGCAGGATGTGGTGGTGGGTGATCACCAGCCGGTGGGTGCCGTCGGGCATGGCGAGCACGACGAAGCGTATGGCACCGGGCTCGGCGAGATCGAAGCGCGTGACGCGTTCGCCGGCGACGACGTCGGCGGCCCGCCGCTGTGCGCCGTCGAGGTCATCACCGGTCAGATCGATGTTCTCCCACCGAGGTTCGACGAGTGGTGGGACAACGGTCACCGCGGTACCGGCCGTGGTCCGGACGAAACCGGACCGCAGCACGCGGTGACGGCGGAACAACTCGGCGGCCGCCTCCCGCATCCGGTCGGTGTCGATGCCGTCGGCGATCTCGATGACGGCCTGCACCGCGTACACGTCGAGGTCGCCCGGACGGGTCGCGAGTTCGGATTGGAACAGCAGGCCCTGCTGTAGCGGGGACAGCGGCCACAGGTCGGCGCCCGGATACCGATGTTCGAGCTCGTCGATCTCGGACTGGGTGAGTCCGGTCTGGGTGACGTCGGATTCGGACAGGCCGGGATCGCCGTCCGCGTCGAGCCCCGCGACGATCGCGGCGAGGGACTGCCCCCAACGCTGCGCGATGGCCGCCACCTCGGTCTCGTCGAGAACCCCGGCGGGTGCACCGAAATCGGCGCGCAGCACTCGTTCGGCGTCCACCGTCACCGTCGAGACGTTGACGGTCAGTGCCGCCAAGGCCACCATCGCACCACGCGCCGAAGGTGGGAGGATCGGCGCGCCGGGCGCGGGCAGGAATCCGCCGGCCGCGGTGGCGCCCTCGGCCGGGTCTGCGGCCGCCGTACCGAAGTAGTTGAACGCGACGGCAGGCAGTGGACGATCGGCGAGGGGCGAGTCGTCACGCAGGTAGCGCAGCGGGCCGAACGCGATCCCGTTGTCGGGCATCGCCGCGCGTGCATCCTTCACCCGTTTGAGCACCGCGGCCGGATCTGCGTCCACCGAGATCGTCAGCGGCGCAATGCTGGTGAACCAGCCCACGGTCCGCGACAGGTCGGCCGTCGCCGGCGCGGCCACCTGCTCTTCGCGTCCGTGTCCCTCGACGAGGATGGAGATGAGGGCGCCGCCCTCCCCGCTGCCCCCATCTTCTTCATCGGCCACGGCGATCGCGAGCGCGGCGAGCAGCACGTTGTCGGCACCGGTGCGGAAGGCGTCGGGCACCCGGGTCAGCACCGCCTCGGTGAGGGCTGCGGGAAGTTCCCGGGTCACCGTCTCGACCGTCGACTGCCGGTCGCGGGACCGGTCGAATCCTCGGCCCGGTGACCTGGTCTGCACCGGCAGATGCGCCTCCCAGAGCGCTGATTCGTCGGTGCGGTCGGCGAGTTCGGCCACCACGTCGGACCAGCGGCGCATCGACGTTCCGGTCGGCTGCAGCGCGATCGGCTGCCCGGCGCTGCGCTGGGCGGACGCGGTCACCAGGTCAGTGATGACCGCCGACCAGGAGACGGCGTCGACGGCGATGTGGTGGATGGACAGCACCAGACGGCCGTCGCCGGAGGGTGTGCGCAGTGCGGTCGCCGCCAGCACCGCCCCGGCGGCCGGATCGAGGCGCGTCAGCGTCTGCGTGTGCGCGTCTCGGATCGCTGCGGTGAACTCCGCGGTGTGTGCGGCCACATCGACGTCACGGCTGTGTACCGCGTTCTCGACATCGAAGGTGTTGCCCGCCAAGAACTCCCAGCCTGTGTCGTCGGGCGTACGGGTCAGCCGGACGGTCAGCATCGGATGGTGGCTGACGACCCCGGAGATGACGGCACGCAGGTCGGCGTCGCTGACGTCGGTCGGCAGGGTGAGGACGACGGATTGCGAGAAGTCGGCGAAGTCCGACGCATCGTCGGCGTGTTCGAGCATCCAGTGCACGGCTGGGGTGAGCGTCACCGGGCCGCTCCCCTCGCCCGGATACTCGGCCAGCGCCACGACGTCGTCGCCCGCCGACGCGGCGGCCAGCGCGCGAACCGTTCGCAACTCGAAGATGTCCCGAGGGCTCACCGCGTGTCCGGCCGCGCGCAGCGCGGACGCCAGCCGGATGGACATGATCGAGTCACCGCCGAGGGCGAAGAACGATTCGGTGACCGAGACCCGGGACAGGCCGAGGACGCCCGCGACGATGTCGGCGACGACCCGCTCGGCGTCATCGGCGGGTGGCACGTGGTCGGCCTCGAGTCGGTCGAAGTCCGGCGCAGGCAGGGCGCGCCGATCCAGCTTGCCCGAGGAACCCACCGGGATGTCGTCGAGCAGCATCCACACGGTCGGACGCATGTACTCCGGAAGTGCTCGGGTGACCGCATCTTCGGCGTCCGCCGTCGAGTCCGGTCCGGCCAGGTAGGCGACCAGATGTTCGGCACCGTGCGCCGACCGGACGACGGTGACCGCGGCGTGCACGACACCGTCGACGCCGGTCAGCACCGCCTCGATCTCGCCGAGTTCGATGCGCTGACCCCGTAGTTTCACCTGGAAGTCGGTGCGGCCCAGGTACTCCAGTTCGCCGCCGCTGTTCCAGCGGACCAGATCTCCGGTGCGGTACAACCGATCACCGCGGGCGCCGTACGGGTCCGCGACGAAGCGCTCCGCGGTCAGATCGGCGCGCGCCGCGTATCCGCGGGCGATCTGCACGCCACCGAGGTACAGCTCGCCGGGCACCCCCACCGGGGCCGGACGGAGTCGGTCGTCGAGCACCCACGTACCGGTGTTCTGGACGGGCCGACCGATCGGCACCACGTCGTCGACGATGTCGAGATCGGCGTAGGCGACCTCGACGGCCGCCTCGGTGGGACCGAAAAGATCATGTAATGCAGCCCACGGCAACGACTCCCGGGTCGCGCGCGCCACCGCGGGCGGCAAGGCCTCACCGGAGGCGTACACGTGACGCAACGAGGTGAGTCCGGCGAGTGTCTCCCGGTCGACCACGTCGAGGAACACCGACAGCATCGACGGCACGAAATGCACGGTGGTCACTCGCTGCGCGGCGATCACCTCGGCGAGGTACGCCGGATCCGTGTGCCCACCGGGACGTGCGATGAGCATGCGTGCGCCCGCCGAGATCGGCGCGAACAGTTCGGGTACCGAGACGTCGAAGGTGTACGGCGTCTTGAGGATCACCGTGTCCGAGGCGTCGAGCGGATAGGTACGCAACCCCCAGTCGAGCCGGTTGAGCACCGCGCGATGCGAGACGGTCACCCCCTTGGGGCGGCCGGTGGAACCCGAGGTGAAGATCGTGTAGGCGGCGTGGACGGGTCGCAGTGGTGCGATGCGATCGGCGTCGGTGATCGGGGCGGGATCGAGGTCGACCGGCGCCGCGGCGTCGACGAGGAGTACCTCGGCCTCGGCGGTGTGGACCGAGTCCTGCGCCTCGGGGACGGTCAGCACCAGCCCGGCGCCCGACGTCTGGAGCATGTGGCGCACCCGGTCTGCGGGGGCCTCGGTGTCGATCGGGACGTACTGGCCGCCTGCAGCGATCACCGCGTGCACTGCGACGACCATCTCGACCGACCGCGGGATACACACGCCCACTGCGACGTCCGGTCCGACCCCGAGTCCGATCAGATGCCGTGCGAGGACCGTGACGCGCGCACCGAACTCCGCGACATCGACGGTGCGATCGGCGAACACGAGTGCCGGGTCGGCGGGCGATCGGCGGACACGGTCGGCGAGGAGGGTGTCGAGCGTGACGTCGGGGACGGCCACCTCGGCCCCGGTCGACATCGTGCGCAACCCCGCGAGTTCCGTCTCGGTCAGCAGCGGGTGGTCGCCGACGGGCGTTCCCGGTGCCCGGGTCACCGCGTCGAGTACCGCGACGAAGCGGTCGGCGAACCGACGTACCGTGTTCGCGTCGAACAGGTCGGTGGCATAGACGATCGAACCGCGCCATCCGTCGGTCCCACCGGTCGACAGGTCGACGGTGAGATCGACCTTCGCCGACGGCGACCCCGGATCCACCGGTCGCACCGTGAGCCCGGGCAATTCGATGTGCGGCGTCGGGTTCTGATCCATCGACAGGAGCACCTGTGACAGCGGCGCGTAGGCCTGGGACCGTGTCGGGTTGAGTTCCTCCACGAGGTGCTCGAAGGGGACGTCGGCGTTCCCGTACGCGTCGAGATCGGTGCGGCGGACGTCGTCGACGAGATCGGCGAACGTGCGCGCCGTATCGACGTCGGTGCGCAGCACCAGGGTGTTGACGAACATGCCGACGAGTGGGTCGACGTCGGCGGAACCGCGACCGGCGATCGGTGTGCTGATGGCGATGTCGGTGGTTCCCGACATTCTTGCGAGCACCACGGCGAGCGCGGCGTGCACCACCATGAACGCGGTGACCCCCCGTGTGGCGGCCAGGTCGTTGACCGCGGCCGCGATCTCGGCGGGCACGGTGAGATCCACCGTGTCGCCGCGCAGCGATGCGACGGCCGGGCGTGGCCGGTCCGCGGGTAGTTCGAGGACGTCCGGGAGTTCTGCGAGTTGCGTCGTCCAGTAGCGCGTCTGTTGGGCCAGAAGCGATTCGGAATCGTCGGGGTCGCCGAGGACCGCACGCTGCCACAGTGCGACGTCGGCGAACTGGACGGACAACGGCTGCCAGTGCGGCGCATGGCCTGCACTACGCGCCCGATAGGCGGTCAGCACGTCGGTCAGCAGCGGCGCCATCGATTCGCCGTCGGCGGCGATGTGATGCACGACGATCGCCAGGGTGTGCCGCGGCTCGCTTCCGCTCACCCGGCCGAGGACCACGCGCACCGGGATCTCGGTCGCGATGTCGAATCCGGTCGTGACAGCAGCCGCCACCGTTTGGTCGATCGTGGCTGTGTCGCCTGCGATCTCGGTCCACGGCACGGCGATCCCGGCGAGCGGGTGGATGATCTGTTCGGCGGTCCCGGACTCGTCGGAGACGGTGCTGCGCAGCACTTCGTGTCGATCGACGACATCGTCGATCGCGGCGCGCAGGGCATCGACGTCGAGGGCGCCGCGCAGGTCCAGCACCAACGGGATGTTGTAGGCGGCGGACTCCGGGTCGAATCGGTTGAGGAACCAGATGCGTTGCTGCGCAAACGACAGTGGGAGTCGTCCGGGGCGGGGCAGGTCGCCGGGCCGGACAGTCGACCGTCCGTCGTGCGACGTCGTTGCCGCCAGCCGGGCGAGATCGCGTGCCGTCGGGTGATCGAAGATCTCCCGGACCGCGATGCGAGCCCCGAACCGGTCTGACAGCCGCGCGGCCAGTCGCGTCGCCGACAACGAGTTCCCGCCGAGATCGAAGAACGAGGCGACCACGCTGACCGACTCGACACCGAGGACATCGGCGACGACGGCGACGACGCTGGCCTCGTCGGCCGTTGCCGGGGCGACGTGTTCGTCGGCGGCATCGATCTGCGGGATCGGCAGCGCGCGGCGGTCGAGTTTGCCGCTGGTGGTCAGCGGCAACTCGTCGAGGACCTCGATGGCCGATGGCACCATGTGTCGGGCGAGCCGCGCGGCGGCCGCCGCCGACAGCGTCTCGACATCCACCGTCGCGCCCGCATCGGGCACCACGTATCCGACGAGCCGCGTGGAACCGGCCGGTCCGGCGACACCGATCGTGACGGCCGAGGCCACCCCCGGCTGCCCGACCAGCACCGCGTCGACCTCGCCGAGTTCGACCCGCTGCCCATTGATCTTGACCTGATGGTCGGCGCGGCCGGCGAAGGTGAGTCGGTGATCGGCCGTCCATCGGACGAGGTCGCCGGTCCGGTACAGCCGGCTGCCCGCGGGCCCGAAGGGGTCGGCCACGAACGAGGCCGCCGACAGCCCCGGCCGACGCAGGTACCCCAGAGCCAAGGCGTCGCCTGCCAGATACAGCTCGCCGGTGGCGCCGACCGGGACCGGATGCAGTCGTTCGTCGAGCACCACCACCGCGAAGCCGGTGACCGGTCCGCCGATGGTCACCGATTCGCCGGGCAGCACCCGACCCGCGGTGGCCCACACGGTGGTCTCGGTCGGACCGTAGAGGTTGACCATCTCGCGCCCGGGGGCCCACGCGGTCACCACCTCGGGGCCGCATGCCTCACCGGCGGTCGCCAGGTGCCGGAGTGTGGTGATCTCGGTCGGGTCCATCGTCGCCAGCACCTGTGGGGTGATGACCGCATCGGTGACGCAGCCGTCGACGAGCACCTCGACCAGGTCGTCGCCGCCGAAGACGTCGGCCGGTGAGATCACCAGTGTGACACCGAGACCGATCGCCCACACCATCTCGAAGAAGGCGGCGTCGAAGCTCGGCGAGGCGACGTGCAGGACCCGTGTGTCGTCGGCGACGCCGGACACCGAACGCTGGGCGGCAAGCAGATTCGCGATCCCGCGATGGCCGACCGCCACCGCCTTGGGTCGCCCGGTCGAGCCGGACGTGTAGATCAGGTAGGCGATGTCGTCTAGTCGCGGTGCCCGCGTGCGGTCGGCGTCGGTGATCGGTCCCGGATCCGTGTGCACCAGCCGTTCGGCGATCTCCGGGGAGTCGATCTCGAGCCAGGTGGTGCCCGCCCACCGATCATGTCCGGTGGTCGTGGTGGTGAGCCCGAACGCGACGTCGGAGTCGGCGAGCATGTAGCCGATCCGGTCGTCGGGCAGGGTGGGATCGATCGGCAGGTAGGCGGCGCCGGTGGCCAGCACCGACCACACCGCGCAGACCGACTCGATCGAGCGGCGCACGGCCACCGCCACCACATCGCCCGGACCGATGCCCTCCGCGATCAGCAGGCGGGCCAGTGGCGCTGTGCGTGCGGCGAACTCGTCATGGGTGACGGTGTCCTCGCCGAGTACCAGTGCCGGCCGCGCACCGTCGACAACACGATCGGCGAGGATCTCGGTGATCGTCTGCGGGGCGACGGCAGGTGCACCGCGGCGCGGGGCCAGCTCCGCACGCTCGGAGTCGCTGGCGAGCACGATGTCTCCGACGGCCTGCTCCGGGTCGTCGACGAACCCGTGCAGCAGGGCGCCGAACATCTGCGCCAGTCGGTCGATCTCGTCGTCCGAGAAGACATCCGGGAGGTACTTGAAGGTCAGCGCGATGTCGTCGGACGACGGTGCGGCCGCGAGATTGAGCGGATAGTGCGTCGCATCGCTCAGCGAGACGTCGGTGATCTCGACGCCCGCCGCCAGGCTGCCCGCGGTGACGGCATCGGCATCCACCGGATAGGACTCGTACACCGTCAGTGTGTCGAACAGCGTCTGGTGGCCGGCCGCCGCGGAGATGTCGGCGAGACTGAGGTGTTGGTGATCGAGCAACCGCGCCTTGCGGTTCTGCAGATCGGCCAGGCCCGAGCGGACCGACGCGGACGCGACGACGTCGACGCGGACGGGCAGCGTGTTGATGAACAGGCCGACCATGCGTTCGACGTCCGCGACCTCCGGTGGTCGGCCGGCGACCGTCTCGCCGAAGGTGACCGTCGTGCGTCCGGTGAGCCGCGCCAGGAGCACGCCCCAGGCGTACTGCAACACGGTGGGCACGGTGGTGTCGGTGGCGCGGGCCAGATCGGCGATCGCGGCTGCCACCTGTGGCCCGGTCGACGTCGACCGGTCACGGGGCGGTTCGGTGATGTGCGTGTTGTCGACGTCCAGGGTGCGGCCGGGCGCGACCAGGGTCGGTCCGTCGACATCGGCGAGCGCCTCGGTCCAGGCGTCGAGGCCGGCCTGGTCGTCACGACCGTCGAGCCAGTGCAGGAAGTCCTCGAAATCGCCGCTCGCGAGGTCGGCGACATTCGACCCGCTCGCGCCGCTCCCGGCGTCGGACGTATTCGACCCGCTCGCGCCGCTCCCGGCGTCGAGATCGATGCCCCCGTAGTGGGCGAACAGTTCGGCGAACACCATCGGGGTGGACCAGCCGTCGAGGAGCAGGTGATGGTTGGTCACGACGAGTCGGCCGGTGCCGCCGGGCAGGCCGATCCACCGCAACCGCAGCAGCGGTGGATCGCTCAGATCGAACGGGGTGACCCGATCGACCCGCGCGAGTTCGGCTGCCGTCCGGTCTGCCTCGGCTGCCGAGAGGTCGCTGAGATCGACGTCGTCCCAGCGGATCTCGACATGGTCGGCGATCACGGCGACCGGCGTACCCGCGGTGGTGCGTAGGTAGGCGCTGCGCAACACCCGCTGCTCGTCGAGCAGGCGTTGAGCCGCGTCACGCAACGCCGTCACGTCGACCCGGCCGCGGATGGACACCACACCCTGGGTGACGTAGACGTCGAGATCGTCGTCGGCACCGGCGAGTTCGGCTTGGTAGAACAGGCCCCGCTGCAACGGGGTGAGCGGCCACAGGTCGGCACCCCGATGGCGTTCGACGAGCTCGTCGATCTCGTGCTGGGTGAGCCCCGTACCCGCCACATCCGACGGACTCGGCCCCGGGTCCCCGAGACGATCCACCGACTCGACGATGTCGGTCAGCGCCTCGACGAAGCCGGCCGCCAGGGCATCGAGGGTCGCGTCGTCGAGAACTGCTGCGGGCGCCGCGAACTCGGCATCGAGCAGGCGACCCTCGCCGGTGGCGACGGTGTTGATGTTGACCGCCAGCTCGGCCAGGGCCGCCATCGTCCCGGCCCGGGTTCCCGGCAGGGCAGGCGCATCGACGTCGGGAGCGAAGGCGACGTCCTCCCCCACTGCATTCTTCCGCGCCGTGGGCTCGCCGGGACGTGCCGCGGTGCCGCCGCCGAGGAAGTTGAACGTGATCGGCGGAAGGGGTCGGTGCGCGAGGTCGCCGTCGCGCAGATACCGCAGCGCACCGAAGGCGATTCCGTCGTCGGGGCGTTCCGCGACGGCTTCCTTCGTCGCCTTGACCGTGCCGACCACCGGCGCCGTCGGATCGATCTCCACGGTGACCGGGGAGACGCTGGTGAACCAGCCGACGCTGCGGGACAGATCTGCGTGCGCATGTCCGGACACGATGTGTTCGGTCCGGCCATGGCCTTCCACCAGGATCGACACCGGCACCGCACGCCCACGCCGCCGGGCGACCGACAGGGCGAGCGCCGCCAGCATGATGTCGTCGGCACCGGCGCGAAACGACGAGGCGATGCGGCCGAGGACGGCGTCGGTGACCGGTGCCGGGACCCGGATGTGGTGGGACCGCACGGTGCTCTGCCGGTCACGGTCGCGGTCGAGCGGTGCACCCAGCCGCGTCGGGTGCTCGGGCAGATGGCGGAGCCACAGGCCGGTCTCGTCGACCCGGCTGTCCGCCAGTTCGCCGAGGACCGTTGCCCACCGTCGCATCGAGTTCCCGTTGGGCGACAGGCTGATCGGTTCGCCGGCGGCATGCTGTGCCCAGGCGACGGCGAGGTCGGTGACGACGGTGCGCCACGAGACGGCGTCGACGGCGAGGTGGTGGATCGCGAGGACCAGTCGGCCGGTCTGGCCGGAGCCGCCACGGACCGCGACCGCGGCGACCATGCGGGCCGCCGACGGATCCAGACGCTCCAGGGCGGCCTCGTGGGCGGCGGCGATGCGTGCCGCGTCGACCGGTGTCTCGGGGTCGGACCACATCGCGACCGCGTCGGCCACGTCGAACGGTTCACCGGCGGCCATCGACCACTCGCCGTGCTGGCGGCGCAGTCGGGCGGACAGCATCGGATGATGGCCGATCACCGCGTCGACCACCGTCATCAGGTCGGCATCGGAGACATCGTCGGGCAGGGTGAGCACGATGGCCTGCGAATAGTCGGCGATGTCGGCCGGGTGATCGGCGTGCTCGAGCATCCACCGCACGGTCGGGGTCAGGGCCACCGCACCGGCGGCCCCACCCGGGAGTTCGTCGAGGGTCTGTCGGTCGGCGGTCGCGGCCACGCGGGCCAGCGCCCGAACAGTCTTGTGTTCGAAGATGTCCCGGGGCCCGAGCGCCCATCCGGCAGCACGCAACAGCGACGACAGCTGGATGGACATGATCGAGTCGCCGCCGAGGGCGAAGAACGAGTCGGTGACACTCACCCGATCGACGCCGAGCACACCGGCGACCACGGACGCGATCTGACGTTCGGTGTCCGAGGCGGGCTCCACCCGCTCCTCTGTGGTGGTGCCGAAATCCGGCGCCGGGAGCGCACGTCGGTCGAGTTTGCCCGCGCTGTTGAGCGGCAGGTCGTCGAGCACCGTCCAGATGGTGGGCCGCATGTACTGCGGCAGTGCGTCGGCAACCGCGTGCCGGGCGGCCGCGACGTCCACCGTGGCCGACGGCGCCAGGTAGGCGACCAGATGCTGGGCGCCGCCGGGTGCGCTCACCACCGTGGCTGCCGCATGGACGACGCCGGAGACACCGGACAGAACCGACTCGACCTCCCCCAACTCGATGCGCTGGCCGCGCAGCTTGACCTGGAAGTCGGTGCGGCCCAGGTATTCCAGCTCCCCGAGTCGGTTGGTACGCACCAGGTCTCCGGTGCGGTAGAGCCGCTCGCCGGGTGCGCCGTGCGGATTGGCGACGAAACGGTCGGCGGTCAGATCGGGTCGGGCGGCGTATCCGCGCGCCACCTGGACACCGCCGAGATAGAGCTCCCCGGGCACCCCCACCGGGACCACACGCAGGCGGGCGTCGAGGACGAGGGTCTGGGTGTTCCACGTCGGTCGTCCGATCGGCACCACGTCGCCGACCGTGTCGAGTTCCTGGTGGGCGACCTCGACGGCGGCCTCGGTGGGCCCGAACAAATCGTGCAGCTGTGCGTGGGCGAACCGGGCGCGGGTCGCGGCGGCCACGGTGGGCGCCAGCGCCTCACCCGAGCAGAAGATGAATCGCAGATCCGGGGCGGTCGTGGCATCGTCGATCACGTCGAGGAACACCGACAACATCGACGGCACGAAATGCACCGACGTCACCTGGTGTTCGGCGAGCGCCCGCGCCAGATAGGCGGGATCGGTGTGGCCCCCGTGACGGGCCACGAACATCCGCGCGCCGGCCATCAGCGGGGCGAACAGCTCCGGCACCGACACGTCGAATGTGTACGGCGTCTTGAGGATCACCGTGTCGTCGGGACCCAGCGGGAAGGTGGCCAGCCCCCACCGGAGGCGGTTGAGCACAGCGCGGTGGCTGACCGTGACGCCCTTGGGCCTGCCGGTCGAGCCCGAGGTGAAGATCGTGTATGCGGCATGGTCGGGCTCCAGCGCTGCCGTGCGCTCGGCGTCGGTGACGGGCCCCGACGTCGAGGTGTCCGGCACCGGCGTCGTCGTGTCGACGACCACCCGCGGCACCGTCAGTCCGTCGGGCAGCGTCTCGGTGTGCCACGCGGACACCAGAACCGCCACGGCTCCGGAGGTCTCGACCATGTAGTGGGCCCGGCCGGCCGGTGCCTCGACGTCGATGGGCACGTACTGTCCACCCGCGGCGAGAACGGCATGGATGGCGACCACCATCTCCACCGACCGCGGCATACACACCGCCACGGCCACTTCGGGCCCGACCCCACGTCCGATCAACAGCCGTGCCAGGTGATCGACGCGTGCGGCGAACTCCGCGTGCTCGACCACCCGATCATCGGTGAGCAGCGCGGTCGCGGCCGGATTCGCGCTCGCGGCGGCAAGGGCATCGGGTAGCACCTGCGCCGGCAGCTCCACCCTGGGGCCGAATGAATCCGTCACCCGCGCAGCCGCATCCGTGGTGTCGAGAATCGAGAAATCGCCGACCGCGCGGTCGGCAGTGGTCACGGTCTGCGCGACCGCGGTCATCAGCCGGACGAACGAATCGGCGATCCGTTCGGCGCTGTCGTGATCGAAAAGATCTGCGGCATAGACGATCTTGCCGGACAGGGCGCCCTCTGCGGTGTGCGTGACACCCACGGTGAGGTCGAACTTGGCCGCATCGACCTCGGGGTCGACGACCTCGATGTCCACGTCGCCGAGGGAGAGCTGCGAGAGTGCGCTCTGGTCGACGACGAGCAGCACCTGTGCCAGTGGTTCGAACGACTCGGACCGCACCGGGTCGAGGGCCTCCACCACCTGCTCGAACGGGGCGTCGGAATGGGCGAACGCATCGAGATCCACACCCCGGACCTGCGCCAACAGTTCGGCGAACGGCGCATCGAGGTCAACGCCGGTCCGCAACACCAGGGTGTTGACGAACATGCCGACGAGATCGTCGAGCACTCGTTGTCCACGGCCGGCGACGGGGGTGGCGATGGTGATGTCGGAGGTCGCGGACAAGCGTGCCAGCAACGCCGCCAACACCGCGTGTACCACCATGAACATCGTGGTCGAGTGCTCGCGCGCGAGTCGTTCGAGCCGGTCTCGGACCTCGGCGTCCACCGTGTAGTCCGCCGACCCGCTGCGCATCGACGCGATCGCGGGCCGTGGCCGGTCGACGGGCAGTTCGAGCACGTCGGGCACACCGGCGAGCCGTTCGGTCCAGAAGTTCAGCTGGGCGGCGAGCCCGGAATCCGGATCGTCGGCGTCACCGAGCAGATCTCGTTGCCACAGTGCGTAATCCGCGTAGTGCACCGGCAGCGGCGACCACGTCGGGGCACTGCCGTCGGCGCGGGCCGCATACGCCTGGGCGAGATCGCGGGCGAGGACCGGACCGGACTCGCCGTCGGCGGCGATGTGGTGGGCCACCACCACGAGCAGGTGTTCGTCGGGGCCGGTGACCGTCAGTCGTGCCCGGATGGGCAGGTCCCGGGTGACGTCGAACCCCTGCGTGAGCAACTCGCGGGAGTCGGCCTCGCCGACCACCGCCCAGTCGAGCATCGAGGCCGCGACCTGCGCGGTGACGATCTGCTGGCGCGGGGTGCCGCCGGGTCCCGACGGGAAGACGGTCCGCAAGACCTCGTGCCGCACCACCACATCGGCGAATGCCGCGGCCATCGCATCAGGGTCGAGCGGTCCACGCAGTCGGAGGAGCACCGGGATGTTGTAGGCCGGTGAGCTGACGTCGAATTGGTTGATGAACCACATGCGCTGCTGCGCGAACGACAGCGGAAGCGGTTCCGGTCGCGGACGGGCCCGCAGTGCAGTGCCGTCGCTGGTGCGCGACTCCCCGAGGGTGGCGGCGAGGGCACGGGCACTCGGTGCGTCGAACATCGTGCGCACCGGCACGTCGGCGTCGGTGGCCTCGGCCACCCGCGCGGCCACCCGCATCGCCGACAGCGAGTTTCCGCCCAGGTCGAAGAAGCTGTCGGTCACCGACACACGCTCCACACCGAGTACCTCGGCGAACACCTGCGCCACCGCTGCTTCGGCCTCGGTCTCGGGAGCGACATACCGGCCTGCCGTGAACTGCGGTTCGGGCAGGCCGCGACGATCCAGCTTGCCCGCGGAATTGAGCGGGATGTCGTCGAGGACCATCCATACGGTGGGTCGCATGTATTCCGGAAGGGACTGCGCCACCGACTCTTTCACCGGTTCGAGGTCTACCGGATCGCCCGGTCGACCGGCCAGGTAGGCGACCAGGTGATCACCGCCGGTGGGCGCGGTGGCGACCGTTGTCGCGGCGTGCACCACCCCGGGCGCAGACGCCAACGCCGACTCGATCTCACCGAGTTCGATCCGCTGGCCGCGCAGTTTCACCTGGAAGTCGGTGCGGCCCAGGTAGTCCAACGTTCCGTCGGCGAGCCTGCGGACCAGGTCGCCGGTGCGGTACAGACGTGCGCCCGGTCCGCCGAACGGGTCGGCGACGAACCGTTCTGCGGTGAGTTCCGGGCGGGCCGCGTACCCGCGGGCGAGTTGGATTCCACCGACGTAGAGTTCACCGGGTGCACCGGCCGGAACCGGATGCAATCGGCCGTCGAGGACGTATGCGGTCGAATTCCACACCGGCACACCGATCGCCACCGAACCGGCATCCTGCGCCACCGAGTCGATGCGTTGATGGGTGATCTCCACGGCGGCCTCGGTGGGGCCGTAGAGGTTGTAGAACGCCACGTCGGGCAGCCACTGTCTGGTCTGGGCGGCGACGGCCGGGGGCAGTGCCTCTCCCGTCGTCGAGACGATCCGCAGCGAATCGAGGGCCCGCACCCCGTCGGCGCCGACCACGTCGAGGAAGACCGACAGCATCGACGGCACGAAGTGCACCATTGTGGCACGGTGCGTGGCGATCTGCTCGGCCACGTACAGCGGATCGAGATGTCCGTCTGCGGTGAGCACGATCAACCGTGCGCCGACCATCAGCGGGGCGAAGATCTCGGCGACCGAACAGTCGAAGGTGTACGGCGTCTTGAGGACGACCGCGTCGCGAGCGTCGATGGGCAGTTCGTCCAGACCCCAGCGCAGCCGGTTGATCACCGCCTCGTGGGTGAGCGTGACACCCTTGGGGCGCCCGGTGGAACCGGAGGTGAAGATCGTGTAGACCGCATGGTCGGGTCGCAGGGCGGCGACACGGTCGGCGTCGGTGATCGGCGCGACGTGCTCACGCGGCGGCTCCGCGCAGGTGACCATCCGGGTGGCCACGGCGAGTTCGGCGATCGCGTCCGGCGGTCCATCGGGTCCCACGAGAACCGTGCCGACTCCGGCGGTCTCGAGCATGTGCTGGACGCGATCGGCGGGCGCGGCCACGTCGATCGGCACGTACTGTCCGCCGGCCGCCACGATCGCATGGATCGCCACCATCATCTCCGGCGAACGCGGGATACACACGCCGACAGCGGTTTCCGGACCGACGCCGGATTCGACGAGTTGGCGGCCCAGCGCATTCACATGGCCGGCGAGGTCCCGGTAGGACATCGTCTGCCCACCGAACACCAGCGCGGTCGCCTCCGGGGTGGCCGCAGCCTGATCGGCCAGCGCATCCGCAACCGTCTCGACCCGGACGTCGACCGTCTCCCCGGACGAATACGACAGTCCCCGTTGCTGTTCGACATCCGACATGATCGGGATGTCGCCGACGGGCCGGTCGGGGTCTGCGATCAGCGCACCGAGTACGCGTCTGAACATCGCGGCGAGCTCGACGACGGTGTCCTGGTCGTACAGGTCGGTGGCGTATTCGATGACACCGGACAGTCCGTGCCCGACGTGTTCGCGGAGTCCGGCCCCCTCGATGAACGTGATCGCGAGGTCATGGTCGGTCAGGTCCCGGTACTGTTCGACGAGTTGTGCGGTGACCCCGGGCAGGTCGAAGCGGGCGTCCTGCGCATCCTGCAGCAGCAACAGCACCTGGAAGATCGGCGCATGTGCGGTGCTGCGTGTCGGTTGGAGCCGCTCGACGACCATGTCGAAGGGGACGTCGGCATTGCCGAGCGCCTCGAGATCGCGGTCGCGCACCGAGGCCACGAGGTCGGCGAACCCGACACCCGGATCGACCGGGGTGCGCAGCACCACGGTGTTCATGAACATGCCGACGAGCCGGTCGAGTGCCGGCTCGCCACGCCCGGCGTAGGGAGTGCCAACCACGACGTCGCGATCGCCGGACAGTCGGTGCGCCACCACGGTCCAGGCAGCGTGCAACACCATGAACGACGACACGTTGTGGGTTCGCGCGAATCGACCCAGCGCGTCGACCATCTGGGGTTCGACGTCGAAGGTGACGGCGTCGGCGCGATTGCTCTGCACCGGCGGGCGCGGCCGATCGGTGGGCAGACCGTTCACCTCGGGCGCTCCCGCGAGCGTCTGCTGCCAGAAGTCGAGCTGACGGGCGGCCAGCGAGTCGGCATCGTCGGGATCACCGAGGAGTTGCTGCTGCCAGAGCGTGTGGTCGACGTACTGGACGTCGAGGTCGGGCCACTCGGGACGATCATCGCCCCGACGCGCCGTGTACGCCGTCATCAGGTCGGTGGCCAGCGGGGTCAGTGAACCGCCGTCGCTGATCACGTGGTGGGTGACGAGGACGAACACGTGATCGCCGTCGGGGGTCTCGAACAGCCGGGCCCGCAGCGGCGGGGCAGATTCCAGATCGAAACCGCTGCCCACGACCTCGGTCACGGCCCCGTCGAGGTCGTGAACCGGTGTCGGCGGGCTGATCTCGAGGTCGGGCCGATGGGTGCCGGCGTCGAGCACCACCTGCTCGGGCACTCCGTCGGTGGCCGGGAATCGGGTGCGCAAGACCTCGTGCCGACCGATCACGTCGCGCAGCGCGGCATCGAGCGCCGTCGGATCGAGGTCGCCGCGGAACCGCAGTACCAGCGGGATGTTGTACACGTGGCTGCCGGGATCGAGTTCGGCGAGGAACCAGATCCGTCGCTGCGCGTGCGCGAGCGGGATCGTCTCCGGGCGCGACATCGCCACGAGTTCGGGGCGATGTGTTCGCTGGCGGTCGGCGATGCGGGCGGCCAGGTCACGTACCGTCGGCGCCTCGAAGATGTCACGCACCGTCACCCGGATGTCCAACTCATCCGAGCAACGGGTCGAGATCTGGGCTGCCACAAGAGAATTGCCACCCAGCTCGAACAGCGACTCGGTGACACCGACGCGATCGGAGTCGAGCACGCTCTCGAACACCGCTGCGATGTGACGCTCGGTCTCGTCGCGCGGTGGTTCGTACTCTCCGGTGCGGACCGGTTCCGGGACTGGCAACGCGGCCCGGTCGAGTTTGCCGTTCACGTTGAGCGGCAACTCGTCGAGCACCATGACGACGTCGGGCACCATGTAGTCGGGTACCCGTGCCGCGGCCGCTGCCCGGATCTGCGCGGTGTCGGGATCCGACTCGCGCACAACGACGTAGCCGACCAGTTGCTCGGGCTGATCGGCGCGCTGCTTGATGGCCGCGGCGGCCGCCTGCACGCCGTCCGCGGTGAGCAGGGCGGCCTCGACCTCGCCGAGTTCGATCCGGAACCCGCGGAGTTTCACCTGGGCGTCGCTGCGCCCCAGGTATTCCAGGCTGTCGTCGCGCGGGATCACCACGTCGCCGGTGCGGTACATCCGTTCGCCGGGCCGGAACGGGTCGGCCACGAATCGGGTCGTCGTCAGGTCGGCGCGACCGCGATAGCCACGGGTGACCTGCGGTCCGCCGACGTAGAGTTCGCCTGCCACCCCGTCGGGTACGCGCGCGAGGCGACGGTCGAGGACGTACAGGTCGGTGCCCGGGGTGGCTGCACCGATGTCGGATCCGACGGCGTCCTCCACCGACTCGGCCGCCAGGGGGCGCCGCGTGACATACACGGTCGTCTCGGTGGGCCCGTACATGTTGTGCAGGGCCGGGCCGGGCGTGCCGTCGCCGTCGCGGTCGGCGTGCCACCGACGCACCTGTTCGAAATCGAGTGCCTCACCGGCGAACAGCAGGTGACGCACCGACGCGGCGATCCGCCCGGCAGCGGGGGGTCGGACGGCGGCGGCGAGTTGATAGAACGCCGACGGCGTCAGGTTCGCCACGGTCACCTGTTCGCGTTCGAGCGCGGCCACGAAGTCGATGGGTGATCGGGTGGTGTAGTAGTCGAGGACCACCACGCGGCCGCCGAAGGCGAGTGCGGTCCAGATCTCCCCGACGGACACGTCGAACGCGTACGACTGGAACATCGACCAGACGTCGTCGGAGGTGAAGTCGTAGGTCTGCGCCAGCGCCGACAACAGGGCCACCACGTTGGCGTGGGTCACCGTGACGCCCTTGGGCTGTCCCGTGGATCCCGACGTGTACATCACGTACGCCGGATGGTCGGCGGCGATCCGACGCGGCAGGCGGTCGTGTCCGTCGACGCGTTCGATCCGATCGAGGGTGCTCAGGGGTACGCCCAGATCGCCCCACGCCTCGACGATCTCGTCGTCGGTGAGCACGAGCACGGGCTGCGCGCCGTCGATGATGGTGTGCAACCGTTCGATCGGGTGCGAACGGTCCAGCGGCAGGTAGGCGGCACCGGACTTGACCACCCCGAGCAGGGCGACGAGCAGGGCCGCGGTCCGCGGCAGCGCGACACCCACGAGTGCCTCCGGACCCGCACCTGCCGCGACGAGCCCCGCGGCCACCCGATCCGAGCGTTCGTCGAGTTCCCGGTAGGTCATCGAGCCACCCACCTCGTCGACGACCGCGGTCCGGTCCGCGAACCGATGCGCCGATGAACGGAACAGACCCACGAGCGAGCACCAGTCGTCGGTTCCGGCCAGCTCCGCCGCCTCGACCTTGATCGCCTCGACGGCGCGGGCGACCTCGGCCGCAACCTCCGCGGGCGCCAGAGCGTCGGTGCGCAGCAATCCGGTGATGGTTCCGACGATGGCCGCCGTGGCGTCGAGTCCCCGGGCGACGAGTGCGCCCGCCGAGGCGGAGGCGCGTTCGTACAGGTCGGCGTAGGTGATCGGACCGCTCGCCGTGGTGAGTGCCGTCCGTCGTGGCGCCACGTCGGCGGCGACGCCGATCAGCTGCAGGGTGTCGGGCCGCCTCCCCCACACCGCTGGAATGGAGAACGAGCCCGTGTCGCTCGCGGTCACGCCCGTCCGACGCCTTCCGCCGACGACAGGACAGAGGTGAGGACCTCGTGAGCACGATGACGGACCTGCGCCACGACCCGATCGAGGACGTCCGGTGCGGCCGCGTCCTGTTCCGGGATCATCGTCATCAGGGCCATCGTGAGGGCGGCATCGCGATCCGCGTCCGGCATGGCCATCGACATGGTCGTGGTCATCGCGTCGAGATCGGCGAAACCGAGTTCGAATCCGTCGCGGGCGAACGCGACGGACACCGGGTCGGCCTGCGCTGCATGGGTGACGAGATCCGGCAAGGCAACCGAGGACGATTCCTCGGCGGCTTCGGGTTCCGTGATGTCGGGGCCGGTGGTCGGGTCGAGCACGATGTCACCCACGATACACATCGGATCGTCGACGACGGCCGCCAAGACGGCGAGATACCAGCGGGCGATCCGGGCCACCGTCGCCTCGTCGAAGAGGTCGGTGTCGAAGAGGAACTGACCTCGGACCGCACCGCGCGCGCCGGCCCCCGCGGGATCGTCGGGAAACAGCGTCAACTGGAGATCGACCTTCGCCGCCGTCAGCTGCTCGTCTTCCGGCGAGACCCGCAGACCGTCGAGTTCCAGCGTCGGGAACTCGATGTTCTGGAATGCGAACATGACCTGGAACAGCGGGTTGAACGAGGTCGGCACCGCGGGCAGCACGCGCGAGACGATCTCGTCGAACGGCACGTCGCTGTGGGCGATGTCGGCCAGGTCGTCCTGGCGGACACGGTCGAGCACCGCGGCGAAATCCTCGGCCACCGACAAGCGTGTGCGCAGCGCCAGCGTGTTGACGAACATCCCCACCACGTCGTCGAGGGCAGCGTCGTCGCGTCCCGCGTACGGCGTGCCGACGACCACGTCATCGGTGTCGGAGATGCGTGCGAGCAGCACCGCGAGCGCGGCGTGCGTCACCATGAACAGCGTGGTGTTGTGCACCCGCGCCAGCGTCTCGAGCGCGTGGGCGAGGTCGGCACCGATCTCGAAGTCGACCGTCGAACCGACGAATCCGGGGGTACGCGGACGCGGACGGTCGGTGGGCAACACGATCTGCTCGGGCGCTCCGCGCAGTCGCTGCGCCCAGTAGTCGAGCTGGTGTTCGGCCTCGGTGACACCCTCGGCGTCCTCGGTGGCCAGTCGATCCTGCAACCACAACGTGAAGTCGGCGTACTGGACCGGCAGCGGGCGCCACGCAGGCGCGCTGCCCGCGCACCGGGCCGAATACGCGGCCATCAGGTCGCGGGCCAACGGGGCCATGGACGCGCCGTCGGCGCTGATGTGGTGGACGACGAAGACCAGCACATGATCGTCGGGAGACACCCGCAACAGGCGGGTACGCACCGGCGATCCGGACACGATGTCGAATCCCTCGCCGGTCACCGTCTCGATGGCGTCGGCGAGGTCACCGTCGACGTCGACGATCTCCAGTTCGGCCGATCGGCACGCCACGTCGGCGGGCACGATGACCTGTCGCGGCGCCGAGCCGACCATCGGGTAGGTGGTCCGCAGCGCCTCGTGTCGCCCGATCAGGTCGGCCATCGCGTCCGCGAGGGCCGCGTGATCGAGTCGTCCGGTGAGTCGAAGTGCCAGCGCGACATTGTAATTGGCTGAATCCGGATCTGCCCGGTTGACCAGCCACATACCCCGCTGCAGACCCGACACAGGCACCATCGCCGCGCGCGTTCGCGGGGTGAGCGGCGGTGTCACCCGTCCGAGTCCGGCCACGCGCCCGGCGATCGCCGCCACCGTCGGCATCTCGAACAGTTCCTTGACCGGGATCCGGCGATCGAGCAGTTCGCCGAGCCGGGCGGCGACCTTGGTCGCGGTCAGCGAGTTGCCGCCGAGCTCGAACAGACTGTCGTGCACGCTGACCCGGGAGACGGCGAGCACCTCGGCGAACACGTCGGCGACGACGGTCTCCATCTCACTGCGCGGTGCGATGAACTCCTTGGTCACGCTGAAGTCCACCGGCGGCAGCGCCGACCGGTCGATCTTGCCCACCGCGGTCACCGCGAAGGCGTCCACGATCACGACGGTGTGCGGCACCATGTAGGCGGGCAGACGGGCCGCGGCGTGGGCAACGATCGCCTCGGGCGATGCCTGCACCGGATCCGACACGGTGACGTAGGCGACGAGTACCGAGTCGCCCACCGGGCCGGGCACGCCGAGACTCAGGGCGTTGGTCACCGCGGGATGGTCCATCAGCACGCCGTCGACCTCACCGGGCTCGATCCGCTGGCCGCGGATCTTGAGCTGGAAATCGTTGCGGCCGTGATAGATCAGTTCGCCCTGCGCCGTGCGCGTGACGCGGTCACCGGTGCGGTACATGCGCCCTCCCGGCTCGAACGGGTTCGCGGTGAACCGGGTGGCGGACAGGTCGGCGCGACCGTGGTAGCCACGGGCCAGCTGCAGTCCGGTCAGGTAGAGCTCGCCGGGTACGCCAGTCGGCACCGGTCGCAGCATGCGATCGAGGACCAGGGCACCCACGCCGGGCACCGGCGAGCCGACGGTGACGGTGTCGTCGGCGCGCAACGGACCTGCGGCCGTGGCCCAGATGGTGGCTTCCGTCGGGCCGTACAGGTTGAAGAACGCGCGCCCGGCACCGGCCCAGCGGCGCACCAGCTCCGGCGGGCATGCCTCCCCCACGCTGGTGACCGTCGAGAGTCCCGGCACCGCAGCGGGTTCCAGCGTGCTCAGGGCCGACGGCGTCATGACCGCGTGGGTGGCCCCGGTGTGCGCGATCAGTTCGGCGAGTTCGGTGCCGCCGTAGACGTCGGCGGGACTCACCACGAGCCGACCACCGGCACCGAGGGCCATGGTGATCTCGAAGATCGAGGCGTCGAAGCTGGGTGAGGCCACGTGGAGCACGCGGGCGTCGATGCTCGCCCCGAGAATCTGCTGCTGATTGGCCAGCATGCCCGCCAGGCCACGATGGGTGACCGCGGCCGCCTTGGGCCGTCCGGTGGAGCCGGAGGTGTAGACGAGATAGGCGAGGTCGTCGAGGCGGGGCCGACGGGTCAGCTCATTGTCGCCGATCCGTGTCCCGCAGTGACCGGCCAATTGCAGCTCGACCGTCGCATCGTCGATCACCAGCCATCGAGGCCCCTCGGGCAGGTCGTCGGCGGCATCGGTGGTGGTCAGGCCGATCAGCGGCGTCGAATCGGCGATCATGTCGCTGCGACGTGCCGCAGGCTGGCGGGGGTCGATCGCGACGAACGCGGCACCCGTCTTGGCCACCGCCGCCACGGCGACGACCGAGTCGATCGACCGGGCGATCATCACCGCGACGGTCGTACCCGGACCGGCGCCGTGCGAGATGAGTTCGCGGGCCAGCTGATTGGTGCGTGCCTCGAACACCGCCCAGGTCATCGTCGAATCCGTGCCCACCACGGCGGGCGCAGCACTCTGTGCCTGGGCGGCGCCGTCGGAGAGCAGCTCACGCAGGGTCCGGCCGGCCGCGGGTCCGGTCACCGGACGGGTGAGCTCGGCGATCCGGCGGGTGGGCAGCAGATCGATGGTCGCGACATGGCCATCAGGCGTGTCGACCATGCCACGCAGCATCGCGGTCAGCTGCGTACCGATCGCCGCGACCGACGACTCGTCGAACAGCTCGGCGGCATAGGAGATCTCGACCTCATACGCGTCGGCACGGTCGGTGACGGTGATCGACAGGTCGTATTTCGCGGCGGCCACGCGCGCATCGATCCGGTCGACGACGTCGGGCCATCGGGTCAGCTCGTCGGACGGGTCGGCCTGCATCGTCAGAGCGACCTGGAACAGCGGGGTGTACGACGCAGAACGTTGCGGTGCAACCACATCCACGACCCGTTCGAACGGGGCGTCGGCATGTGACATCGCGCGCGCCCGGCTGGTGTGCGCGGACGTCAACAGTTCGGTGACCGTGGTGGCCGCCGGCACCGCCGTACGCAGCACCACGGTGTTCACGAACATGCCGACGAGATCGGCGGTGCGTTCGTCGTCGCGCCCGGCGACGGCGGTGCCGATCGACACGTCGTCGGTGTCGGCGATGCGGGCGAGGACCGCGGCCAACGCCGCGTGGACGACGGAGAACGGGGTCACCGACGTGGTGCGCGCCAGTTCGCGGATGCCGTCGGTGAGCTCACCGTCGAGGGCCAGATCGACGTAACCGCCTCGGCCGCCTGCCATCTCGGGCCTCGGGCGGTCGGTGGGCAGGACGAGCAGATCCGGCGCTCCGGCGAGTTCGGCACGCCAGAAGTCGAGGTCGGCGGCGTGCAACGCACTCGGATCGTCGTCGTCGCCGAGCATGCGCTGCTGCCAGAGCGCGAAGTCGGCGTACTGGATCGGCAGCTCGGTGAACGTCGGCGCCCGGCCGTCCTTGCGTGATGCGTAGGCACTCAACAGATCCCGGATCAGCGGGCGCAGGGAGAACCCGTCCGCGGTGATGTGGTGCAACACCACGACGAGCACATAGCCGTCGTCGTCGCCGAACAGCGCCCAGCGGAAACCGATCTCGTCGACGAGATCGAATCCTCGTTCGGCGACCGTCGTCACCGCATCTGCCGCCGGACCGTCGATGCGGCCGACCTCGATGTCGGCGACGTGACGTACCTCGTCGACCGAGAGGATCTGCTGCACCGGCTCACCCGCGACCGCCGGATAGCGGGTACGCAACGACTCGTGACGGTCGAGGACGTCGAGCACGGCACCGCGCAGCGCATCGACATCGGCGTCGGGTCCCAGCCGGATGGCACCGGGCATGTTGTAGGTCGCGGCGTCGGGGTCCATCCGGTTGACGAACCACAGTCGGGTCTGTGCGTGCGACAGCGGAACCGTCGGGCCCCGATCGGCGACCCGGGTGAGCACCGGACGTGCCACGTCGGCCGCGTCGTCTGCCCGACGGGCCATCTGGGCGATCGTGGGACCGTCGAAGACGTCGGTCAGACGCAGCGACAGATCGTGTTCGATCCGGGCACGCGACACCAGTCGCGCCACCGTGAGAGAGTCGGCTCCCACACCGAAGATGTTGTCACGCACGCTGATCGACTCGACGCCGACCAGGTCTGCGAGCAGTTCGGCGAGCACCTCCTCGGCGCGCGATCGCGGCGCGACGAACGGTGCGTCGCCGCCGGCGGAAGGCGCAGGCAGAGCTGCTCGGTCGAGCTTGCCCGAGGCGTTCACCGGGAACTCGGCGAGAACCACGACCGCCGAGGGCACCATGTGCGAGGGCAGGTGCCGGCGACAGAAGTCGAGGACGTCGTGATCCACGAGTTCGGTTGCGCCCGAACGCACGTAGGCCACCAGAGCCGGACCGGAAGCGTGATCGTCGCGAGCCACCACGACCACCGCATCCACGCCGTCGACCGCGGTGATGACCGACTCGATCTCCCCGAGTTCCACCCGCTGACCACGGATCTTGACCTGGAAGTCGGTGCGCCCCAAGAACTCTAGCTCACCGTCGGAGTTCCACCGGACCAGGTCCCCGGTCCGGTACATCCGTTCGCCCGGATCACCGAACGGCAGGGCGACGAAGCGGTCGGCGGTCAGATCCGTCCGCCCCACGTAGCCGCGCGCCAACTGCACGCCTGCGATGTAGAGTTCGCCCGCCACACCTGCCGGGACCCGGCGCAGGCGGGCGTCGAGCACGTACAGGTCGGTGTTGGGCACCGGTCGGCCGATCGGCACCGTTGTGTGGCCCGCAACGACTCGGTGCTCGGTCACGTCGACCGCGGCCTCGGTCGGGCCGTAGAGGTTGACCAGGTCGACCGAGCTGGTCTCGGCCACCTTGTCCGCCAGGCCTCTGCTCAGCGCCTCACCCGAGGTGAACACACGTCGGACACTCGGGCCGAACGCCGGTGCATGCGCGTCGTGGTGGGCGCGGATGTCCACGTAGGCATCCAGCATCGACGGCACGAAATGCAGGGTCGTGACGCCGGTCGACGCGATGAGTTGCGCCAGGTAGTCGGGGTCGCGGTGTCCGTCGGGACGGGCGAGCACCATTCGGGCGCCGCAGGCCAACGGCCAGAACAACTCCCACACCGAGACGTCGAAGGTGATGGGCGTCTTGTACAGGACGACGTCGTCGGAACCGATGGGGTGATGATCCTGCATCCAGTCGAGTCGGTTGAGCACCGCCCGGTGACCGACCTCGACCCCCTTGGGCACGCCGGTCGAACCGGACGTGAACAGCACGTAGGCTGCGGCATCGCCGCCGCGCACGGGAACCGTGGCGGCCTGTTCGGGGAGTGCGTCGGATGCGGTGGCGTCGAAAGCGGCCCAGTCCAGGTAGTCGGCGTCCACGACGATCTGCGCGCCGACGGTGTCGGCGATCAACGCACGACGCCGGGCCGGCTGCTGCGGATCGACCGGCACGTATGCGGCACCCGCGGTGAGCACCGCGTAGACCGCGACGACCTGGTCGAGGCCACGCGGCAACGAGACGACCACCCGATCCGACGGCGCGACACCGTCTTCCATGAGCCTGGTCGCCAGACGACGGCGCAGGTTGTCGAACTCGACGTAGGTCCAACGACAACCGTCGGCCTCGACGGCAACGGCGTCGGGACTGCGGCGGACCTGCTGCGTGAACACGTCGAGCAGGTCGGTGGAGTCGGCTGCCGTCGGCTTCTGCTCGCCTGTCCCGAGTGCATGGATCTCGGCGAGTTCGTCGTCGAAGAGGAGGTCGATGTCGGCGATGGCGGTGTCGGGCGCGGCCAGCACACGGTCGAGAAACAGCATGAACCGCTGTACGTGGCGGTCGAGTGTCGCCTGATCATAGAGTTCCGGATTGCCGTGCAGATCCACGACGAGTTGCTCGCCGGGCCCGGCCTGATAGAGATTGATCCGCAGATCTTCCAGAATCCCCGACGTCAGGATGTGGTAATCGACACGGGCACCGACGAGTTCGATCGCCTTGTCGAAGAACATCATGTTGACGATCGGACCGAACGACGCGGTGTTCGAGTTCCCCATCCCGGCGTCCACCCGGATGTCCTCGAACCGATACCGCTGGTGCCGTAGCGCACCGGTCATCTCCGCGCGGACCTGGGTGACAAGCTCGTCGAGTGGGAGATCACGCACGTCCCGAGCGACGATCGGCAGCATGTTGGACAACATGCCGCCCGCCCGCTTGATGCGGGCCGTCGCGCGACCGGTCACCGGAAGGCTCAGCACCACATCGTCGGTGCCGGTCATCCGTGCCAGGTAGGCAGAAAATGCCGCGGTCAGCACCATCGCAGGCGACGCACCGAGATGTGCGGCGTGGTTCTCCAACGTCTTGCGCGCGACACCGTCGAGCACGTCGCCCGCGACCGCGTTGACCGGCCGTAGCGGAGCCGTCGCCGAATGTGCTGCGAGACTGACCCGTTCGGGCAGGTCGACGGCCCGCTCGGACCAGTAGGCGTGATCGGACTCACGTCGGCGGCCGGTCGTGTACGCGTGATCGTCGGCGACGAGTTCGGCGAGGTCTGCGTGCCGGACCGGGCGCGGCGCCTCGTCACGTACCGCCGCGTTGTAGCGGTCGAGAACCTGCTGCATGGCGGTCAGTGCGGCGTAGCCGTCGATGACCAGGTGATGGGCACGCAGGTACCAGAAGGCCCGGTCGTCGGCGACGCGGATCAGTGCGGTGACCGCGAGCCGGTCGGCGAGCAGATCGATGGTGCGCTGGTGATCGCGATCCATCCAGGTCCGTGCCGCGGTCTCCGGGTGGTCGTCGGCGCGCAGATCGACGATCTCGAGGTGGAATCCGACCTGAGGGTCGACGACCTGCAGCGGTGTGCCGCCGTCGTCGATGATCCGGGTGAAGGGGGACTGCAGGTCCCAGCCCACCTCGCCGACCTTCTGGGCGAACAGGTCGATGTCCAGGGCACGGTCATCGTCACGGATGTCGAGATAGTGGGCGACGATCACCGAGTAATCCGGAGAGAGATTCTCCGCGAACCACATTCCGCGCTGCGCTGCCGTGAGAGGCAGTGGCGTGTGGTCCGCGACGTCCACGACTTGGGTCGCGGGTTGCGTCGGGTCCATTCCACTCGCTCTCGTTCGGTTCGGCCGGTCTGGCGGTGACATGCACCGACCGCACCCGAGATAACGAATGCGGCATCGACCGACACATCTACGTCTCGTTCTTGATCCGTCATCGCCGACGTGGCTGTACGCCGACGACCCTCCCCCGACTTTCGATCCCCCGATCGCGTGGTCCGCGTCCGCCGGCTGCTTAGTACCTGCAACTAACCGTCACGAACTCACGTAAGTCGTTATTCGATCCGCGCCACCGGTTCGTTACATGCCCGGGACGTCCGATTCCGACATCGCACCGTAACGAAATCGGTCCGCGAACCGGTAATCGACACAGGGGCTGGTTCATCCGGTCGATCGAACGGTCTACCCGGCGCCACGACGCCCGTCGTGGCCCATCCGAGTCGGTGACCGTCGTCAGTGACAGTCGTCACGCGAATCGCCTGCCCACTCGTCATGAAATGCACCATATGGCGCAAACCTGTACGTCGGCTGTCAGTGCCACGTCAGGTCGCCGTGTATCGATGTGGGGCCGTATGTTGGGCCCAGAGGGCCCCGGTACGCCCCCCATCGTCGATCGCCAGGAGGAGCCCGAATGTCCGGAGGACGTCACCGCGCCGATGACCCAGATCGGGTCGGACGTGTGATCGTCGCCTCACCTCCGGCCGCTCCCGCCCCGCCTCGGGCTCGACACCCGGCCGACTCGGTTCCGGACGCGCCGAGTCCGGACGTCCCGGTTCCGGACGCGCCGGTTCCGGGGCCTGCGGCCGACCCGCCTCCGGCCACCGCTGGTCGGCCTCCGGGGCCACGGTCACCGCTCGACCCGGGTCGGGTCTCCCCGACCCTGTCTTCGGGTCCTCTGCCCCCGGGTCCCCGGCCCTCGGATCCCCTGTCCGCGGATGCCGTGCCCTCTGTTCCACAGCCCCGGAATCCACAACCACCGAATCCACGGTCACCGGGTCCCCGGCCCGCTGAACCTCGGCCCGCTGCACCCCGGTCGGCTGCACCCCGGTCCGCTGGACCCCGGCCCTCCGCTCCCCCGCCCCCTGTTCCTCCGCCCTCCGCCGCGTCGCGTCCGGTCGCGCCAGTTCGGCCCCCGGCCGGCCAACCGCCGGTCGCCCCGGCCCGGCCGCCGACTCGCCAGCCCCCGACTCACCAGTTCCCGGCCGACCAGCCGCCAGGCGTCCCGAACCGGCCGACGGGCGCGCGGCCCGCGGCAGGCACGCGGTCGCCCGGCCCGGCTCCCGCCACCGGGCCCCGGGCTCCCGTCGCACCGAACGCCGCCGCCCCGAACTCCGCCGCCCCGACCGGGCGGCAACCATCTCGACAGTCCCCGGTCCGCGAGGCCGTGACGCGGCAGGAACCGGCCCGACAGCCCCCGGCCCAGCAGGATTCTGCCCAGCAGGACTCGGCCCGGCAGGACTCGCTTCGGGACGCTCGGGTCGCTCCCGAGCCCGCCGTTCGCGCGGTCGGATTGCAGAAACGATTCGGCGAGGACGTCGCGGTCGCAGATGTGGGATTCACGGTCGAGAAAGGCACCATCCTCGGTCTGCTCGGCCCCAACGGGGCAGGCAAGACGACGACGGTGAACATGCTCTGCACCCTGCTGTCCCCGGACGGCGGCACCGCCACGGTCGCCGGGCACGACATCGTCGGCGACCCGGCCGCGGTGCGGCGGTCGATCATGCTGACCGGGCAGTTCGCCGCCCTCGACGAATCGCTGACCGGACGTGCCAATCTCATCCTGTTCGGCCGTCTGCTCGGTCTGACCAAGGCTGCCGCCGAGGTGCGCGCCGACGCACTGCTCGCCGACTTCGGTCTGACCGACGCCGCACAGCGGCGCGTCCGTGAATACTCCGGCGGCATGCGTCGACGCATCGACATCGCCTGCGGACTGGTCACCCGGCCGGAGGTGGTGTTCCTCGACGAACCGACCACCGGCCTCGACCCCCGCAGCCGTCAGGAGGTGTGGCAGCTGGTCCACCGGCTGCGCGAGGCCGGGGTCACCATCGTGCTGACCACCCAGTACCTCGAGGAGGCCGACGCACTCGCCGACCAGATCGTGGTCATCGACCAGGGCCGGGTGATCGCGGCGGGCACTCCCGACGAACTCAAGGACCGCATCGGCGCGGCCTTCTACGAGGTGACACCTGCCGACCCGGACGAGATCGCGGCGACCCGATCGGTGCTCGCCGACCTCGGTGCCGAGACCGCGGACACCACCGACCCGCAGCGTGCCGAGTCGGTGACCGTGCCGGCACCCGACGATGCCGACACCCTCGTGGCGATCGTGCACCGCACCAGCCGGGCGGGCATCCGCCTCGCGGATGTGGCGCTGCGACGGCCCACCCTCGACGAGGTGTTCCTCACGCTCACCGATCCCGGTCGCCGCGCCGACCACACGCGTGACATCGAGACGACGACCGTGCGGGCCACGTGAGCACGAACGCATTGATCGACGACACGGCGCTGACCGCACCGCGGATCAGCGCCATGCGTCAGTGGTGGACGCTGGCCGGGCGCGGGGTCGCCGGCATCATCAGCAGCGGCGAGTTCGTCTTCGCGATCATGGCGCCCGCGTTCCTGGCGGTGTGCTTCTATCTCCCGCTGCGCTCGATGATGGACGCCGGGGGCATGGACTACGCGCAATACCTGATGCCGATCATCGCGCTGCAATCCGTCGGATTCGTGGCCTCCGCGTCGGCGATGCGATCGTCGGCCGACGGACTGCGGGGTATCAATGTGCGTTTCCGTGCCATGCCGATCCATCCGGCGGTGCCGATGGCGGCGCGCGGCACGGCCAACGCCGTCCTCCTGGTGATCTCGCTGATCTTCGCCACCATCGCGAGTCTGCTGATCGGCTGGCGCCCCCACGGCGGTGTGCTCGGCACGATCGGCCTGTACGTGGTGGTGCTCGTGGTCGGCATGCTGGTCGCGGTCGTCGCCGACGCGGCCGGTCTGCTGGCCCGGAGCCCGGAGTCGGTGAGCCAGATGATCAGCCTGCCGGTCCTCATCCTCGGCATGCTGTCCACCGGTTTCGTTCCCGCCGAGAGATTCCCCGACTGGATCGCGCCGTTCGCACGCAACCAGCCGGTCTCGCAGTTCTCCGATGCGATGCGCGCCTTCAACGACGGCAGCGCCACCTGGACCGTCGTCGCGCCGACCGTCTACTGGTGTGCGGGCCTGGCCGTGTTCGCCGCCGGTTTGCTGTACTGGGCCGAACGGCGGGCTCGCGGATGACCGCTGCACATCGCGCCGCCGAACCGCACACCGACGACGAGCACCCGACCCTGCCCGACGCCCCGGTGGCGGCCGGACCGCGGGAGAGTTCCGTGGCCGCCTGGCTCGCACACACCGTCATCCTGGCCGGTCGCCAACTGTCGGTCTGGGTCCGCGACTACACGACGCTGGCCCAGAGCCTGCTGTTCCCGGCGCTCACGATGATCATGTTCACCGTCGTCCTCGGGGACGTGGTCAGCGAGACGACCGGTCAGGACTCCGCGTTCGGGACGGTACCGCTGGTGATCCTCGTCGGCGCGATGTTCGGTTCCATGGCCGCTGCCGTCCGACTCAACCGGGAGCGTGGCACCGGCCTGCTGGCCCGCCTGTATGTACTGCCGATCCACCGAGCTGCCGACCTGAGCGCACGCATCATCGCCGAATTGGTACGCATCCTGGTGGCGACGATCGTGTTGCTGATCGCCGGTCTGGCCATCGGATTCCGGTTCACGCAGGGTGTGGGCGCCGCGATCGGCATCGTCGGGGTCGCGCTGCTCTACGGGATGTCGTTCTCGATGGCGGTGTTGGCGCTGGCCGTCAACGCACGTCCCGGTGGACCGATCGTGCCGATGATCTCGCTGCTGGCCAGTGTGATGATGTTCTTCAACTCCGGCTTCAGCCCGATCGAGGCGTACCCACAGTGGCTTCAGCCGATCGTCACCAATCAGCCGATGACGCCGGCGATCGAGGTGATGCGGTCGCTGGCGACCGGCGGACCGATCACCGAGAACCTCGTCAAGGTCGTCATCTGGGCGGTGGCGCTGCTGGTCGTCTTCACCTGGCCCGCGTTGCGCGGATACCGGCGCGCGGCCACGAACCGCTGACGGGTCGCGACACCCGATACGACGCGCGCTTGGCAGAGTTGACCCATGGACATCGCATCCCCCGATCGGGAGATCCTCACCTGGGAGCTCAACGGCCAGGCCTGTCGCGAACTCGCGCAGCGCGTCGCCGACGACGGGTTCGTCCCCGACATCATCCTCGGGATAGCCCGCGGCGGACTCATCCCGGCCGGCGCGCTGGCCTACGCGCTCGACTGCAAACTGCTCATCTCCCTGAACGTCGAGTTCTACACCGGCGTCGGCGAGACCCTCGCCGAGCCGGTGCTGCTGCCGTCGCTGCTGGAGAGCAGCGGGCTCACCGACCAGACCGTGTTGGTGGTCGACGACGTCGCCGATTCCGGCAAGACGCTGGCCCTGGTGAACGACTACTGCCAGCAGCAGGGCCGGGTCGCCGAGGTCCGCAACGCCGTGCTGTACACGAAACCGCACACGGTCACCGTGCCGGACTACTGCTGGCGGACCACCGACAAGTGGATCAACTTCCCGTGGTCGGCGGACGGCCCGGTGGTCGATCCGGCCGGTTGATCGACGCGTCGCCCACCACCCCTGCCCGATCGCCCACCGCCCGATCGGGACCGGCCGCGACGTGTTCTGCGCCGACGTGTTCTGCGCCGTCGTGTTCTGCGGCGTCGCGACCGTGGTCGGTGAAATCGTGGCGACGGGTCACCCCACCCGAGTTCACCACCACCGTGGCCCGGATCGCCCGCCCCTGCGGTAGCACCCGGGCGGTGACCCGGCCATCGTCGAGGCCGTCGAGTTCGGCGACGAGCGTGTCGTCGAGCATGCTCTGCACGGCAGGGGCGAGCGGTGTGGTCCCGTCGTCGAGCAGCACCACGTTGATCCCGCGTTCGCGCGCCTGCCAGACCGCGTCACGCACCCGGGCGGCTCCCCACGACGGCGCCCGAATGCCGTCGCGCAGTTCGGCCTCGACCAAACGGGCCCGGGCCACCTCGGCCGCGCTGAACTCGTGTCCCCCGGCCACCTGTTCGAGGAGCGGTCGGGCACGTCGTTCGAGCTGAGCGAGTTGTCGATCGCGTTCCTCGGCGACCGCGAGGGCCGCGGCATCGTCGGCGGCGAACCGCACCGCGCGCGTCCGCAGGATGACGATGCTGCGCGCCATCGGGCGCAGCATGACCGCGAAGAGGGTCGCGAAGATCATCACCGGATACACCCAGGTGGTATAGCCCGCGCCGGTCGCGAACCCCAGTCCACGGCCTGCGCCCCAGATGCCCGCGGACAGGGTCAGCGCAACCGCGCCCGTCCAGGCCGGACCGAGACGCCCGCGCACCGCGAGCAACGCGAGCACCACGATGCCCGTCACCGCAGACGGCGACACCTGTGCCGGCTCGAACGTGTCCATCGGCAACGACCACAGCGCCAACGCCGTGCCGGCCACCATGAGCACCACCCCGAGCACACCTGCCGGGTAGGGCAGGCGATGCCCGGGGATCCGCGTCATGGCGACCACGTCGACGGCCAGGATCCCGAACGCCACGGTCAATCCCACCCAGCTCAGGACCGAGTCGATGTCGAGGCCCGAACCGACGGTGACGACCACGTACATCACCCCGAGCACGATGACCGCACCCGTGACGGGGCGCGACCTCAGCCCGAACAGATCGTCGATGTCGAGGGTCGTCGACGACGGTTCACGCGCGGTCATCACGATCCCAACGCAACACGACCGTCGTACCCCGGCCCGGTTCGCTGCGGATCTCCGCACTGCCACCGGACAGCTCGGTCATCCGACGACGGATTCCCCCGGCCACACCGAGGCGTTCCGGCGGTACCTGGGCCGGCTCGAAGCCTCGCCCGTCGTCGACGACCGCGACGACCATGCGTGCCTCGCCGAGGTTGCCGACCACCACGCACGACGACCCGGCCCCGGCATGCCTGCGGAAGTTGCGGATCGCCTCGCCGATCGCGTCGACGACGGCGGCCACCACCGCGATCGGATACCCGGCATCTGCGCCCTCGACCGTGATGTCGACCTCCACGTCGGTGTCGAGGTCGGCCACCGCCGAACGCAGTCGTTGCGACGCGTCCTCGACACCGACGAGCGTGTCGCAGGCGACCTGGTCGTCACGGTGATCGAGTTCCTCGAGGGCGGCGCGCGCATGCGCGCTCAGACGCGGCGGCGGCCGTCCGACGTCGATGGCCAGCAGGATGGCGATCACCCTGTCGTGGATCAGCGTCGCGAAGCGTGCACGCTCGGCCTGTTCGGCGATGGGTGCCGCGGACGCCGCGGCCGCCCCCATGGCCGCGGTGCGCGATTCGTCGAGGACCTGCGCCGTCCGCACCGCAACCGCCGCGATCGCGATGAAGACGCACATCAGGGCGATGTTCAGCAGGCAGCCGAGGTAGGTGTCCACCCCCACCTGCCCGTAAAGGCCCAACTCGTTGGCGCTGCGCGCGGCCACCGTAGCGACCACGACATACCCCAATGCCATCGGGGCCGACCCGATCAGGGCGAACATCAGGCCCGGGATCCCGGGGAACTGGACAAGCCACACACTCCATCGCGCGCCGTCGTCGGCGGTGTCACCGTTGAACGCGAGGAACCAGAGACCGAGCGCGGCCAGGAATCCCAGCGTGCTCGACCAGGCGACCGCCCCCAGGTGCGTCATCCGCGGGCGATACGACGTCACGATCAGCGCGAGTGCCGGGCCGGCCACCAGCAGCACGCTCAGCGGCGGCCACCACGGCGCGGTGACCTCGGCGCGCGCGGCGATCAACGGCAGCAGGCCGACGGTGAACGTGATCAGTCCACACCCCAGATAGCGGGTGCCGATCCGACGGATCCGCTCGACGTCGGAGTCGTCCCGGGGGCCGGCGACCTGTGCCGAGATCCGACGGATCCACTGCCACGACGACGATCCCTCCACCGCTGTCGACGCGTCCTGGGTCACCGTTCATCTCCGTCGCCGCCCGTCGATCATCGGTGAACCGCGCCGGGCGAACGCGACGGTTCGCCGCTCATCGTGCCCGCCCGGGTCCCTGCGGCGCGAACCGGCCATCCCGGTGTCCGCTCAGCGCAGCCGGTAGAGCTGCCATCCCCAACCGACGAGCGACACCTCGACCGCCCCGTCCGACGCGGTACGCACCGTCTCCCCGGACAGCGGGTTGTCGAGGCACACCGCGATCTCGGCGGTCGACGGCGCGTCGGCACCGTCCCAACCGGGCAGCACCCGTGCCGAGGCAGTCCGGTCCCCGAGATTGACCGCGACGATCCACCGCCCGGCGCCGGTGCGAGCCCACGCCACCACCGCATCCGACGAGCCGCGCACCTCACACAGCCGCCACGATCCGGCCCGAAACGTGTCGTCGCGCAGCACCTCGAGGAACGCGCGATAGAAGACGGCGCGGTCGGTGTCGACCGGCTCGTCGGGAAACCGTCCGAGCTGCACCGGCAGTCGCGTCCGCCTGCCCTCGATCTGGCCCTGGTGGATCAGTCGGGCACCGGGCTGGGTGAAGGTGGCCACCGCCGCCTGTCGGTCTCGTTGACCGAACGCCGACGCGGCCCGATCCTCGTCGTGGTTCTCGATGAACCGCAACGTCGACGACTGTGCGGCGGAATCCGCGGCGAGCGTCGGCCACAGCCGCGGCGGGTCGTGACGCAGCGTGTCGTAGAGAGCCTTGTCGTAGCAGTGATCGAAACCCTGCGCTGCCAGTGCGGTCCCGGTGCTCCAATAGGCTTCCGCGACGAAACAGAATCCCGGGTGATCGGCGCGGACCGCCTCGATCATCATCGGCCAGAACTCGTCGTCGGGGGCCGGTCCCACACGCTCGCCCCAGGTGGCCGCGAACACGTCGTTCATGACGAGCATCGCCATGTCGCAGCGAACGCCGTCACAATGGGCCGCGATAGACCGGAGGGTCTCGACGATCTGTGCGCGCAGGCCCGGGGAGAAGGCGTTCACCTGCACCACGTCGCGCCACGCCGGGAAGTACGGGTCTCGACCGTTGGCCAGTACCGCCTCGCCCACCGGCACGAACGATTCCGGACGGTGTGCCAGGTCGTCGTCGGTGCCGGAGACGAACCACTCCGGATGAGCCGTCGTCCACGGGTGGTCGACGGCGACATGATTCGGGACGAAATCCAGCAGCAACGCGATACCGCGACTCGACAACGCCTCCCGGGCGCGCGCCAGCCCCTCGCGACCACCGAGATGGTCGTCGACGACGTACTCGTGGACCGCGTACGGCGAACCGACAACGTCGTCGTCGGTCAGGTCCGGTAGGGCCCGGGCGAAGGACTCCATCAGCGGGGCGTCCGCGCGAGCGATCGCGATCCCGGTCGGGCTGCGCCGCCACACCCCCATCAGCCAGACCGCATCGAATCCGTATCCGGCGATCGCATCCCACTGTTCGTCCGGGACGCCGGCCAGATCGACCGTCCGGCCGTGCTCGGCCGACAACGCGGCCAGCCACGGCCAGGTGTTGATCTCGTAGATGAGCGGCGACGGCGGCAACTGTCGTCCGGGCCGCGACTCGGCGGAGGAGCTCACGAGTGCATCTCTACCGCATGGATACCGGCCGTGCCGACGATTCCGGCCCGCCGGACGCACAAAAGCGGCCCGCCCCCTCAGGGGACGGGCCGCTTCTGGCACATCTCGCGGAGAACGACCTACTTGGCCTTCTCCAGCACCTCGACGAGGCGCCACCGCTTGGTGGCCGAGGTGGGGCGGGTCTCCATGATCCGCACCCGGTCGCCGATTCCGGCGGACTCGTTCTCGTCGTGTGCCTTGACCTTGCTCGTGGTGCGGATGATCTTGCCGTAGAGCGGGTGGCTCTTACGATCTTCCAGCTCGACCACGATGGTCTTCTGCATCTTGTCGCTGACCACGTAACCGATCCGCTCCTTGCGGCTGTTACGCGTTTGCGTCTGGGTCACTTTCTGGTCCTCACTCATGCGTCATCGCCCTCCGGTCCCGACGCCAGACCCAGCTCACGCTCGCGCATCACGGTGTAGATCCGGGCGATCTCGCGACGCACGGTCCGCAGGCGGCGGTTGTTGTCGAGCTGGCCGGTGGCCATCTGGAAACGAAGGTTGAACAGCTCTTCCTTCGACTCGCGCAGACGATCGACCAGATCGGTGTCACTGAGCTCACGCAGCTCGTTCGCTGCCACTCCGAGTGCCATCAGAACTGCTCCTCTCTGGTCACGATGCGGGTCTTGATCGGGAGCTTGTGCTGCGCGCGACGCAGGGCCTCGCGAGCGATCTCCTCATTGGGGTAGGTCATCTCGAACAGCACACGACCCGGCTTGACCGGGGCGACCCACCATTCCGGCGAACCCTTACCGGAACCCATGCGGGTCTCGGCAGGCTTCTTGGTCAGCGGACGGTCCGGGAAGATGTTGATCCACACCTTGCCGCCACGCTTGATGTGCCGGTTGATGGCGATACGAGCGGACTCGATCTGACGGTTGGTGATGTACGCGCCTTCCAGTGCCTGGATGCCGTAGTCACCGAAGGTCACCTTGGTGCCGCCCTTGGCCTGGCCCTTCAGGCTGGGGTGGTGCTGCTTGCGGTGCTTGACCCGACGTGGGATCAACATGGGCTAGCCCTCCTGCTTCTCTGCTCCCGCACCAGCGGTGGCCTCGGCCGGAGCATCGGCGGCGCGACCCGCTTCGGTGCTCGTGGCAGTGGTTCCCGAGGAACCGCTGCGGCGGGGCCGGCTGGGACGGCGCGGACGACGGTCCTCGGCGGCCGGAGCGGCTGCTGCCAACTCACGCTTGCCACCGACGATGTCACCCTTGTAGATCCACACCTTCACACCGATCCGGCCGAAGGTGGTCTTGGCTTCGTAGAGTCCGTAGTCGATGTCGGCGCGCAGCGTGTGCAGCGGCACGCGACCTTCGCGGTAGAACTCACTGCGGCTCATCTCTGCGCCGCCCAGACGACCCGAGCACTGGACCCGGATGCCCTTCACGTTCGGCTGACGCATCGCCGACTGGATGGCCTTGCGCATCGCACGGCGGAACGCCACACGGTTGCTCAGCTGCTCGGCGACGCCCTGGGCCACGAGCTGTGCCTCGGACTCCGAGTTCTTCACCTCGAGGATGTTCAGCTGCACCTGCTTGCCGGTCAGCTTCTCCAGATCGCCACGGATCCGGTCGGCCTCGGCGCCGCGGCGACCGATGACGATGCCCGGACGCGCGGTGTGGATGTCGACGCGAACCCGGTCACGGGTGCGCTCGATCTCCACCTTGGCGATGCCGGCGCGCTCGAGTCCCGTGGACAGGAGCTTGCGGATGGCGACATCCTCTTTCACGTACTCCGCGTACTGCTTGTCGGCGTACCACCGCGAACTCCAGTCCGTGGTGATGCCCAGACGGAAGCCGTGCGGGTTGATTTTCTGACCCACTACTGGGCTCCCTTCTTCGGCTGACGCGACCGGCCGCGGCCGGCGGTGGCCTTCTCGGGAAGGCTCTCGACGACGACGGTGATGTGGCTGGTGCGCTTGCGGATGCGGAACGCACGACCCTGTGCACGCGGCTGGAACCGCTTGAGCGTCGGGCCTTCGTCGGCGAACGCGGTGGCGACGACCAGGGTCCGGCGATCCAGATCCAGGTTGTTCTCCGCATTCGCGACGGCGCTGGCAAGCACCTTGTAGACCGGCTCGGACGCCGACTGCGGGGCGAACCGCAGGATGTCCAGAGCCTCGTCCACGTTCTTGCCGCGGATCAGGTCGATCACACGGCGCGCCTTCATCGGCGTGACACGCACGAAGCGAGCCGTCGCCTTGGCGGTCGGGTTCTCAGTCTTCGTAGTCATTACCGACGCTTCGCTTTCCGGTCATCCTTGATGTGACCCTTGAAGGTGCGGGTGGGGGCGAACTCGCCCAGCTTGTGGCCGACCATGTTGTCCGACACGAACACCGGCACGTGCTTGCGGCCGTCGTGCACCGCAAAGGTGTGTCCGATGAAGTCGGGAATGATGGTCGAGCGGCGTGACCAGGTCTTGATGACCTGCTTGGTGCCCTTCTCGTTCTGCACGTCCACCTTCTTCAGGAGATGGTCGTCGACGAACGGGCCCTTCTTGAGGCTACGTGGCATTCTCTTACCTCCTCCTGTTCTTATCGCTTGTTCTTGCCGGTGCGACGGCGGCGAACGATCAGTGCATCGCTTGCCTTGTTCTTGCGGGTGCGGCCTTCCGGCTGACCCCACGGGCTGACCGGGTGGCGACCACCCGAGGTCTTGCCCTCGCCACCACCATGCGGGTGGTCGACCGGGTTCATCACGACACCGCGGACGGTCGGGCGCTTACCCTTCCAGCGCATACGGCCGGCCTTGCCCCAGTTGATGTTCGACTGCTCGGCGTTGCCGACCTCGCCGACGGTGGCGCGGCAGCGCACGTCGACGCGACGGATCTCGCCCGAGGGCATACGCAGGGTCGCGTACGCGCCCTCCTTGCCCAGCAGCTGGATCGAGGCCCCGGCCGAGCGCGCCATCTTCGCGCCGCCACCCGGACGCAGCTCCACGGCGTGCACCTGGGTACCGGTCGGGATGTTGCGCAGCGGCAGGTTGTTGCCCGGCTTGATGTCGGCGGTCGCACCGCTCTCCACCACGTCGCCCTGCTTGAGTCCCTTGGGCGCGATGATGTAGCGCTTCTCGCCGTCCACGAAGTGCAGCAGCGCGATACGCGCGGTGCGGTTCGGGTCGTACTCGATGTGCGCGACCTTGGCGTTGATGCCGTCCTTGTCGTTACGACGGAAGTCGATCAGACGGTAGGCACGCTTGTGGCCGCCACCCTTGTGACGAGTGGTGATGCGACCGTGCGCATTACGTCCACCCTTGCTGTGCAGCGGACGGACGAGCGACTTCTCCGGGTGGTCACGGGTGACCTCCGCGAAGTCCGCGCCACTGGAACCGCGACGGCCCGGGGTCGTCGGCTTGTATTTACGAATAGCCATGAGTTGAAAGTCCCTCTACTCTCGAGCCTCCGGTCAGCCGACCGGGCCCCCGAAGATCTCGATGGGCTTGCTGTCTGCGGCCAGCGTCACGATCGCGCGCTTGGTGTCCTTGCGCTTGCCGTAACCGAACCGGGTGCGCTTGCGCTTGCCCTGACGGTTGGCCGTGTTGACGCTGGTGACCGTGACGTCGAAGATCTTCTCCACCGCGATCTTGATCTCGGTCTTGTTCGAGTCCGGGTGCACCAGGAAGGTGTAGACGTTGTCCTCGATCAGTCCGTAGGACTTCTCCGAGATGACCGGCGCCAGGATGATGTCACGCGGGTCAGCCTGCGTAGCCATATCTAGGCCTCCTCTGTTGCGTCGGCGACGGGAGACTTCGTCTCAGTCGCAGTCTTCGTGTTCTGCGCGATGAACGCGTTGAGCGTCTCGACGCTGAACACCACCTCGTCCGAGTCGAGGACGTCGTAGGTGTTGAGCTGATCCGGCGCGATCGGCAGGACGTTCTGCAGGTTCGCGACGCTCTTCCACGCGGTGTCGTCCTCACGGCCGAGCACCACCAGGAACTTGCGGCGATCGCTCAGGCTCTCGAGGAACACCCGAGCCGACTTGGTCGACGGGGTCTGCCCGGCAACCAGCTCGGTGATCACGTGGATGCGCTCGTTGCGTGCCCGGTCCGACAGGGCGCCACGCAGTGCGGCGGCCTTCATCTTCTTGGGCGTGCGCTGGCTGTAGTCACGCGGCTGCGGGCCGTGGACGGTGCCACCGCCGGCGAACTGCGGTGCACGGGTCGAACCCTGGCGGGCGCGACCGGTGCCCTTCTGCCGGTACGGCTTGGCTCCGCCACCGCTGACCTGACCGCGGGTCTTGGTCGCGTGGGTGCCCTGACGGCCTGCGGCCTGCTGGGCCACCACGACCTGGTGCATCAGCGCGATGTTGGCCGGCGCGTCGAACAGCTCTGCGGGCAGATCGACCGTGCCGGTGGACTTGCCGTCGGCGGACTTGACGTCCAGCGTCAGCTTCGTTTCGGACTTGACTGCATCGGTGCTCACTTCGCACCACCCTTCACTGCGTCGCGGACCACCACGATGCCGCCCTTGCGGCCGGGGATCGCGCCCTTGATCAACAGCAGACCGGCCTCGGCGTCCACCTTGTGAACGGTGAGGTTCTGCGTGGTCACGGTGTCGTTACCCATGCGACCCGCCATGCGCATGCCCTTGAACACGCGACCCGGGGTGGCGCAGCCACCGATCGAGCCGGGTGCGCGGTGCACGCGGTGCGCACCGTGGCTGGCGCCCAGACCGGAGAAGCCGTGACGCTTCATGGCACCGGCGAAGCCCTTGCCCTTGGAGGTGCCCGTCACGTCGACCTTGGTGCCGGTCTCGAAGATCTCGGCGGTCAGTTCCTGGCCGATCTCGAGCTCCGAGACGTCCGCGACGCGGATCTCGGCGAGGTGGCGACGCGGGGTGACCCCGGCCTTGGCGTACTGCCCGGCGACCGGCTTGGTGACCTTGCGCGGGTCGATCGCACCGTAGGCGAGCTGCACGGCGGTGTAGCCGTCCTGCTCAGCCGTGCGGAGCTGGGTGATGACGTTCGGTCCGGCCTGGATGACCGTCACCGGGACGACACGGTTGTTCTCGTCGAAGACCTGGGTCATGCCGAGCTTGGTGCCCAGGATGCCTTTGGTTGAACTCTGGTTGCTCATATCTCTCTCGCCCCCCGCCTACTGAATGTTGACGTCGACGCTGGCCGGCAGGTCGATGCGCATCAGCGCGTCCACCGTCTTCGGCGTCGGGTCGAGGATGTCGATGAGTCGTTTGTGAGTGCGCATCTCGAAGTGTTCGCGGCTGTCCTTGTACTTGTGCGGCGAACGGATGACGCAATAGACGTTCTTCTCGGTGGGCAACGGCACCGGGCCGACCACGCGCGCCCCGGTGCGGGTCACGGTTTCCACGATCTTGCGCGCCGAAGCGTCGATCGCCTCGTGGTCATAGGCCTTGAGCCTGATGCGGATCTTCTGTCCCGCCACGCTGTGTCCTCTTCCGTCAGTTGTTCTCGACAGACAAACACCGCGTGACCTGGGCCGGCACTGTACGCCGTTGGGCACATGACCACCCGCGTGAGAGTCGGGGATCGACGCTGTTCATCTGTCGTTGTACGTTGGCTCTCCTTGGTGGAAAGCCCGTTGTGCTCCGGCACCCGCGGTCGGGCGTGTCGTGTCCGTACGCAGTATCGAGCGCACGCGTTACACGCCCTGGCCCGGAATCCGGGGCCTGGGAGTCATTCACCTGGCCGTGGCCGCAGGAGAACCCACGTCCGCCGGTCAAGGCAACCCGACAAGTATGCACCAGGTCGGAGCGGGATTCAAATCCGTCCGCGCAGACGTGGGCGTCGACCCCGCCGGCCCGTGTGAGTGATGCTTCGCACATGACGATGTCGATGGTCGGGTTCCCGGCGGCAAGCGCGGACGCGCTCTAAGCTCAGCGCAGGGATCCGAGGTCCGGCTCGCCAGCCCCGAGCCGACGGGAAGGTCTGGCATGAGCACGCTCATCCCGCCCCACTCCGAGTCGGGGATCGACCACGCCGGCGAGCCGATCGCCACTCCCCGATCCGTGGCCCTGTCTGCCCGACCGGCACCACGCCGGATCTCGAACGTCACCCTCAAGGTCGTCATGGCGCTGACCGGCACGGTGTTCGCCCTGTATGTGCTGGTGCACATGATCGGCAATCTCAAGGTCTACACCGGTGCCGACCACTTCGACGCCTACGCACACTGGCTGCGCACGCTGCTGGAGCCCCTGCTCCCGTACGAGGGCATGCTGTGGATCTTCCGGGCGGTCCTGTCGATCTGCCTGATCGCACACCTGGCCGCCTCGCTCCTGCTGATCGGGCGGTCGCATCGGGCCAAGGGACGGTTCCGACGCACCGGTCTGGGGTGGCGACGGTGGCCCGCCGTACTCATGCCCTACACCGGGCTGGTGCTGCTGATCTTCATCGTCTTCCACATCCTCGACCTGACCACCGGTACCGGCCCGGCTGCGAGCGACGAGTTCATCGCCACCACCCAGGACGGTTCGCACGCCTATCACAACCTCGTGCAGAGCTTCGAGCGCTGGCCGGTCGCCACGTTCTACATGATCGTCATGGTCCTGCTCGGACTGCACCTGGTGCACGGCATCTGGAGTGTCGTCAACGACCTCGGCGTCACCGGCCGACGATGGCGCCGGCTGGGTGCCCTGGTCGCGGGTGTGGTGGCCGCGGCCGTGATGATCGGCAACATCAGCATCCCGCTGACCGTCGTCGCCGGGTGGGTGCGCTGACATGGCAACCTCCGACCACGACGCCCCGCTGCCGCCCACGGTGAACCTCGACTCCCTGCGCACGCTCGGCGCCGACGTGTCCGCCGGCGCTCCGGACGGCGATCCCGCCACCGCGTGGCGACGCCGCCGTGACGCCTACCGGGTCGTGGGCCCGCTCAATAGGCGCAAGTTCACCGTCATCGTTGTTGGCACGGGACTGGCCGGTGCGGGCTGCGCGGCAGCTCTCGGCGAACTCGGCTATCAGGTCCACTCGTTCACCTTCCACGACGCGCCGCGACGCGCGCACAGCGTCGCCGCCCAGGGCGGTGTCAACGCCGCACGGGCACGCAAGGTCGACAACGATTCGATCCACCGGTTCGTGGTCGACACCGTCAAAGGTGGCGACTTCCGGGCGCGGGAGGCCGACGCGTTCCGGCTCGCGGAGGAATCCGTCCGCGTCATCGACCATCTGAACGCGATCGGTGCGCCGTTCGCACGGGAGTACGGCGGACCACTGGCGACCCGCAGCTTCGGCGGCGTACAGGTGTCGCGCACCTACTACACGCGGGGTCAGACCGGTCAGCAGCTCCAGGTGGCGACCTCACAGGCCCTGCTTCGGCAGGTGGCCGCCGGTACGGTCACGCTGCACACCCGCCAGGAGATGCTCGACCTCATCGTGGCCGACGGACGTGCGCAGGGCATCGTCACCCGAGATCTCGTGACCGGTGAGATCGCGGCGCAGACCGCACACGCGGTGGTGTTGGCGACCGGCGGCTACGGCACCGTGTTCTTCCAGTCCACGTTGGCGCGCAACTGCAACGCCACGGCGTCATGGCGGGCCCATCGACGGGGTGCTCTGATGGCCTCGCCGTCATTCATCCAGTTCCATCCCACCGCCCTGCCCGTGAACGCGCCGTGGCAGTCCAAGACGACGCTGATGAGCGAGTCACTGCGCAACGACGGACGCATTTGGGTGCCGCGCAAGGCGGGTGACGACCGGGCCCCCGGGGACATCCCCGACGCGGACCGCGACTACTACCTCGAGCGCAAGTACCCCACCTACGGGAACCTGACCCCACGCGATGTCGCGTCCCGCGCAGCCCGCGAACAGATCGAGGATGGCCACGGGGTGGGCCCGTTGCGCAACAGCGTGTACCTGGATTTCGCGGATGCGCTCACGCGACTGGGTAAGCCGATCATCGCCGAGCGTTACGGCAATCTGTTCTCGATGTATCACGATGCGACCGGCGAGAACCCCTACGAGGTGCCGATGCGCATCGCGCCCGCCGCGCACTTCACGATGGGCGGGCTGTGGTCCGACTACAACCAGATGACCTCGATCCCCGGACTCTTCGTCGGAGGTGAGGTTGGCTGGGGCTACCACGGCGCCAACCGTCTGGGAGCCAACTCGTTGCTCTCGGCTTGTGTGGACGGTTGGTTCACGTTGCCCTATGCCGTCCCCGACTATCTGGCCGGCCATCTCGGCGAACCCCTTGCACCCCAGAATCATCCCGCGGTCGTCGAGGCCGCGGCGGAGGTCCGGGCCCGCATCGCCCGCCTCACCTCGATCGGCGGTGAGCAGGGACCCGAGCATTTTCACCGACGCCTCGGGCAGATCCTCTATCGCGGCTGTGGGGTGTCCCGCAGCGTCGCCTCGCTCACCACGGCGATCGACGAGATCCGGGCGCTGTCGGCGGAGTTCTGGACAGACCTGCGGGTCACCGGCACCGAGGGATCGCTCAACCAGGAACTCGAACGGGCCGGGCGGGTCGCGGACTTCCTCGAACTCGCCGAGCTGATGTGCATCGACGCATTGGACCGCGACGAGTCGTGCGGCGCCCACTTCCGCATCGATCACCAGAGCGCCGACGGCGAGGCCCTGCGCGACGACGAGGCCTGGTGTTTCGCATCGGCGTGGGAGAGCACGGCGGACGGTCGCCCCATCCGGCACGCAGAACCGTTGTCGTTCAGTGCGGTTCCCCTGCAGACACGCAACTACCGGTGAGAAGGGCCACCCATGAGGATCACCATCGAGGCCTGGCGGCAGGAGAACCACGACGCCGCGGGCCGATTCGAGACCTACGTCGTCGAGGACGCCACCCCGGAGATGTCGTTACTCGAGGTGCTCGACCGACTCAACGACCAATTGGTGGCCCGGGATGTGGATCCGGTGGCCTTCGACTCGGACTGTCGCGAGGGGGTGTGCGGCGCATGCGGCATCGTGGTGGACGGCCGACCGCACGGTCCCGTGCCGAACACCCCGTCCTGTCGGCAACATCTCCGGCACTTTCCCGACGCCACGCACCTGCGGCTCGAACCCATGCGCGCCGGCGCTTTCCCGGTCGTACGTGACCTGGTGGTGGACCGCTCCGCGCTCGATCGGGTGATCGAGGCCGGTGGGCACGTGGCGGTCGACGCCGGGCAGGCCGGCGATGCCGATGCGACACTCATCCCCCATGACCGCAGCGAGACAGCCCTGGACTATGCCGCCTGCATCGGATGCGGCGCGTGCATCGCGGCCTGCCCCAACGGGGCGGCGCACCTGTTCGCCGGCGCAAAGCTCCTCCACCTGGCCGCACTCGAGCACGGCAAACAGGAGCGGGGCCGACGGGCCCGGGCCATCACCGGTCAGATGGAGCAAGACTTCGGTCCGTGCTCCACCTACGGCGAATGCGCCGAGGTCTGCCCGGCGGACATCGACCTCAACGCCGTCGCCGCCGTGAACCGGGAATCGCTGCGAGCCGGATTCCGCCGCAAACCGGACTGACCGCCCACGCTCGCCAGCATGGCTGCCGGGAGACCGGTGATCCACACGATAACCTCACACGCATGCACGTCGACGGACGAGAGATCGTCGTTTCGGGCAGCGTGCTGCAACCGTTGACCCGACGCACCAACGACATCATCCGGGTCATCGTCGCCGCGGTGGTACTCGCCGTCGTCGTCACGAGTTCGCTCATCACCCGCAACGACTGGGTGGCACTCGAGCGGTCCATCTCCGACATCGTCAGTGTGCTGACCCCGACACAGGCCAATCTCGTCTATCTCGCGTACGGCGTGGCGATTCTCGCGCTGCCCTTCGTGATCCTGGTCGGTCTGCTGGCGGCCCGACGGTGGCGGATGCTGTGGGCGTACGCCGCGGCCGCCGCGATCAGCCTGCTGGCCCTGTCGATCACCGAGAACGGGATAGCCGCGCCGAGCTGGCATTTCGACCCCACCGATCGCCTCGACTCGGTGTTGTCGCAGTTCCTCGACGATCCGCGGTGGATCGCCATGCTGGCGGCCGTCCTGACCGTCTCGGGCCCGTGGCTACCCGCGCGATGGCGACGCTGGTGGTGGGTGCTGCTGCTGGCGTTCGTACCGATCCATCTGTTGGTGAGCGCCGTCGTGCCCGCCCGCGCGGTGCTCGGCCTGTCGACCGGCTGGTTCGTCGGCGCACTCGTGGTGTGGGTGGCCGGCACCCCGGCCCTGGTGGTGCCGCTCGAGGACGCGGTGCGTGCACTCGCGCGCCGCGGCATCACCGTCACTGGGTTCACTGTTCTGCGACCCGCCGGGCCGGGACCGCTCGCCCTGCGTGCGGACATCGCCTCCGCACGCCCCGACGACACCGCACCCGATGCCCCATCCGACGATGCACACCACACCCCACCCGATGCGGCAGCCCCCGACCATGTCGTGGTCGACCTGTACGGCCCCAACCAGCGCAGCGGCGGTGCGCTGCGGCAGTTCTGGCGCAAGGTTCGACTGCGCAAGAACGAGACGGCGCCCCTTCATCTGTCGGTGCACCGCACCGTCGAGCACCGGGGCCTGATGGCGATCGCCGTCGGCGATCTGGGTCTGGCCAACACGGAAACGATCAGCGTGGCCGCGCTCGACCGCGGGTGGACGATGTACGCCCGGACGCCGACCAGCGGTCGGGCAATCGATGACACCGCCCACGACACCGTGGTCGGACAGGTCTGGGCGGCGCTCGGCGTGTTGCACGCGAACGGCATCGCACACGGGGACCTGCGCGCCGTCGAACTCACGCGCCACGATGCCGACGATCACGGGCAGCCTGTCCGATTCGGTGGCTTCGGATACGCCGAGTACGGGGCGACCGACGCCCAATTGCAGTCGGACATAGCTCAACTCCTGGCGACGACGACCGACCTACACGGCGCGCCGGTCGCGGTGGCCGCCGCCATCGACGTCTTCGGCACCGACACCGTGCTGACCGCGTCCCGACGTCTGAGCGTCTCGGCCGTGCCCAAACGGATCCGGGATGCGCTGACCGACCCGAAGTCCGCGTTGACCGCCGCCCGTGACGAGGTGAAGTCGTCGACCGGCGCCGACCAGATCCCTTCGCAGTCGATCAGCAGGTTCACCCGCAGCCAGATCATCCAACTCGTCTTGCTGGTGGCACTCGTCTACGTCGCCTACCCGTTCATCAGCGACATCCCGACCTTCTTCACCGAGCTGCGCACCACCGACTGGTCGTGGGCGCTGCTCGGCCTGGTCGTGTCGATGCTGACGTATGTCGGTGCTGCAGCGGCACTGTGGGCCTGCGCCGACCGGCTCGTCGGCTTCCGCGATCTGACCGTCATGCAGTTCGCCAACACCTTCGCGGCCACCACCACACCGGCGGGTGTCGGCGGTCTCGCACTGAGCACACGCTTCCTGCAGAAGGGCGGGCTCGGCGTGGTGCGCGCCACCACCGCGGTTGCCCTGCAGCAAGCCGTGCAGGTGATCGTCCACGTGGTGTTGCTGATCCTGTTCACCACGCTCGCAGGCGCTTCCGCCGATCTGTCGCACTTCGTCCCGTCGGCCACGATCCTCTACCTCATCGCGGGCATCGCACTCGGCGCCGTCGGCCTGTTCGTGTTCGTGCCGCGACTGCGACACTGGCTGGGATCGGCAGTGCGGCCACGACTGCTCGAGGTCATGGCCGATCTGGGGCAGGTGGCCCGCGAGCCGAGACGCCTGGCGATCATCACACTCGGCTGCGCCGCAACCACTCTCGGTGCAGCACTCGCCCTGTGGGCGAGTGTCAACGCGTTCGGCGGGACCACGTCGTTCATCTCGGTCACCGTGGTGACGATGGTGGGCGGAACCCTCGCGTCGGCCGCACCCACCCCGGGTGGCGTCGGTGCGGTGGAGGCCGCCCTGATCGGCGGTCTCGCCGCATTCGGCGTCCCGACCGCGGTGGCGGTGCCTTCGGTCCTCCTCTACCGGGTTCTGACCTGCTGGCTGCCGGTTTTCATCGGCTGGCCGGTGATGCACTGGTTGACGCGGACCGAAAAGATCTGACGTCCTGAGCCTCCCGAATGGTGGTACCGATCGCCGACTACCAGATCCCGATGAGTTTCATCCAGGCGCCACCGACGATGGTCCAGATGAGAATGATCACCACCGACATGATGAAACCCACCCGAAACCACTCCGAGGTCTTGATGTAGCCCGATCCGTACATCACTCCCGCGGGTCCCGACGAATAGTGCGCGAGACCGCCGAAGAGGTTGCCGATGAAGCCAAGCACCAGCGCGGAGAACAACGCCGGGGCGCCTGCGGTGGTCGCCGCGCCCAGGAACACCGCGTACATCGCGACGATCTGAGCAGTGTTGGATGCGAACAGATAGTGGACGTAGAAGTAGACCAGGGTGAGCGCCGCGAAGGCCAGCAGCCAGGGCAGGCTGTCCACGCTGCTCGCGACCTTGTCCCCGATCCAGTCGATGACACCCAGCGTCTTGAGCTGGTCGGCCATCGCCACCAGTACGCCGAAGAAGATGAGCGTCTGCCAGGCCCCTTTGTCGCTGACCAGGTTGTTCCAGGTCAGCACGCCGGTCACCAGCAGGATACCGATCCCGAGAAACGCGGTCGCAGTGGCGTCCACATTCAATTCGTCGCTCAGGCACCAGAGCACGAGCAGCACCACGAACGTGCCGGCCATGATCCATTCGTGCACACTCATGCGACCGGCCTCACGCAGTTGGGCACGGGCCAGATCGGGCGCCTCCGGAGTCTTTCGCACCGTGGGCGGATAGACGCGTTGCATCACCCACGGCACCACGACGAGGCTGACCAGCCCTGGGACGATGGCCGCCAACGCCCATTTGGCCCAAGTGATCTCGATACCGGCCTCACCGGCCGCCTTCTGCGCCAACGGGTTACCTGCCATCGCGGTGATGAACATCGCCGAGGTGATGACGTTCACCTGCAATGCCGTCAGCAGCAGGTAGGCGCCCAACTTCTTTCGTGACTCTTCGGTGTCCGGGCGCGAGTCCTCGAGTTCGGCGAGGGACCGGATGATCGGATAGACCACACCACCGGCGCGTGCGGTGTTCGACGGGGTCGCAGGGGCCAGGATCAGGTCGGTGACGGCCATCCCGTAAGACAGTCCGAGGCTCGATCGGCCGATCGCCCGTACGAACACCAACGCGATCCGCTTGCCGAGCCCGGTGACGATGAACCCCTCGGCGATGAAGAACGATGCGACGATCAGCCAGATCGTCTTGTTCGAGAATCCCGCCAACGCCTCGTCCATCGTCATCGTCTTGGTGATCATGGCGAGGGCCAGGCCGACCATGGCCACCGATCCGGTCGGCAACGGTTGCAGGATGAGGCCCAGAATCGTCGCCACGAAAATCCCCAGCATGTGCATTCCGTTGGGGTCCACACCGTCCGGATTCGGCAGGAAATAGACGACCAAACCGACGACGACGGGGATGGCGGCCTTGTACCAGAGCGGACTGAAGTGGAAATGCGGATGTGGTTGGGCGGTGGTCGAATTGCCTGTGTCGGCTCGCGACTCGGTCATGTCGTCATGATCCACCCAACTCGGCTCGGCGAAGTGGCAGTTCACGGATCCGTTACGTCGACGCCCAGCAAACTTACCGCACAGTAAGATCAGCGCCATGAGTGATACCGGATCGTCGAATCCCACCTATGCGCTGCGCCGCCGCCTGCCCGACAACCTCTTCGGACACGCGCTGTTCTCCATCGGCATGGTCGCCCGCGTCCCCTATTTCGGCACTGTGCTGCCCCTCGTCGAGGACATGCGCCCGGGCTACTGCCGGGTCCGCGCGCCCAAGTGGTTCGGCGTGCACAACCACATCGGCACGGTTCACGCGATCGCCGCCTGCAACCTCGCCGAGACCGCGATGGGCATGCTCATGGAGGCCACCACCCCGACGACGCATCGCTGGATCCCCAAGGCCATGAACACGCGATACCTCACCAAGGCGACCACCGGATTGACCGCCGAGGCCACCCTGCCCGAACCGGTCGCGCTCGACGAGATCACCGAGGGCACCGACGTCGTGGTCGACATCAGCATTCGGGACAAGCACGGCGTCGAGGTCGTTCACTGCGACATCACCACCTGGGTCACCCCGCGATGATCGACTGATCCGGACGAGTTCTCTCGCTCGCCCTGCCGTTGCCGCCCGTTCGACCTAGTCTTGGTGGATGACGCCCGGTAACGACCGCGTGGACACCGACGGCGTGAGCGGGCGCGTCCGACGCGTCGGGGTCGAGGAGGAGTTCCATCTCGTCGACCTGCGCACCTCCCGGTTGACCACCCGGGCCCCCGAGTTGCTCGAGGTGCTGCCCGACGACGGTCCGTACGTCGAGGAGCTGCAACGCTGCGTGATCGAGGCCAACAGCGACGTACACACCCGGCTCGACGATCTACGCGCCAACCTGGAGTCCAATCGCTCGGTGCTCGTCGACGCCGCCGCCCGCCTCGGCCTCGGTGTGGTCGCGGCCGGTTCGGTTCCGCTCGCCGTCCCCACCGAGATGCGGGTGACCGAGACGCCGCGTTACCGTCGCATGCTCGCCGACTACCAACTGCTGGCACGCGAACAACTGATCTGCGGCACACAGGTCCACGTCGACGTCGCCGACCGTGACGAGGCGGTCGGCATCGCCGCCCGCATCAGCCGACACATCCCGGTACTGCTCGCGTTGTCGGCGAGTTCACCGTTCTGGGCAGACGGGAGCGACACGGGGTACGCGAGCGCGCGCACACTGGTCTGGCAACGTTGGCCGACCACCGGGCCGTTTCCGGACGTGCGTACCGCAGCCCAGTACGACGCCGAGATCGACGGTCTGATCCGCAGCGGCGTGATCACCGACCGCGGCATGGTGTACTTCGACGTGCGGCCGTCGACGCGGGTGAACACGCTGGAACTGCGGGTCTGTGACAGCTGTCCCTCGGTCGAGACCATCACCCTGATCGCAGGCCTGTTCCGGGCGTTGGTGGTCCACGGGGCACGTCGACTCGATCGCCCGGTCGACCCGATCCCGCCGACGCTCTACCGGGCAGCGATCTGGCAGGCGGCGCGGGCCGGGCTCGAGGGCGATCTCATCGACATCGCACACGCTTCGCCACGCCCGGCCGCCGAGGTCGTCAGCGACCTCACCCGCGCACTGCGCGAGGAATTGGAGGCGAACGGCGACTGGGACGTCGTCACCGCACTCACCCGACGAATCCTGCTGGCGGGCAGCTCATCCGCGCGTCAGCGACGCACCCTGCGACGCCTCGGACGGCTCTCCTCGGTGGTCGATCATCTACTTGCCGAGACCTCCGGTCCCGTCACCGAGGTGCCCACACCCGAGGATCCGACCGGCCGACTGCTGCACGGTTACCGGCCGCCGGTCGCGGCGCCGGAGGCACCGCTGCTGCCCACCCCGCAGCGGCACTGCCACGACGAGGCACTCACCACCGACCTGGATCCGCGTCCGGGATATCCCGAGATCCTCGAGGCGGCAGCGCAACTCGGCGCCGTCGAGTTGCGCAAACGTCAGTACCTCATCGAACGTGAGCAGAGCATCGACGGCGTGACGTTTCGCGTGAGCGGACAATCCCGAGCACAGTTGTTCCCGCTCGACGTGATCCCCCGCTTCATCGGGGCGCAGGACTGGGAACGGGTCTGCGACGGGTTGCGCCAGCGAGCCCGGGCCCTCAACGCCTTCATCGTCGACATCTACGGCGCACAGCAGGTGATCGGTGACGGCGTGATCGGAGCCGAGATACTCGATCGCGCACCCGGCTACCGCCAGACCGGCCGTATCCCGGCATGGCAACGCGTGCGCACACACATCTGCGGCACCGACCTGGTCTCCCCGACACCCGGCGAGTTCCTCGTTCTCGAGGACAATCTGAGGGTTCCCTCCGGGATCGCATACGCGATGTCCAACCGCGCGTTGCTGTCCGAGTTCCTGCCCGAGATCCCGATGCCGCCCGCGACCCTACCGGTGACCGGGGTCGGGGCGATGCTCCGCGAGACCATCGCGGCCGCCGCACCGCCCGACCCGCACCCCGACGGCATCGACATCATGCTCAGCTCGGGATGGCAGGATTCCGCATGGTTCGAACACACCATGCTCGCCGAGGCCGCCGGCCTACGGTTGACCACTCCCGAGCACATCTCGGTCGCCGTCGACGGCAGCGATGCCGGGCGCGTCTTCGTCCATCACGGCAATACGCGGCTGCCGGTGAACACCGCGTACGTCCGCATGGACGAGGACATGATGTTGTCCTCCAAAGGGTTCGACGGGACCCCACTGCGGGCAGGACTCCTCGACGGCCTCGCCGGTGGTCGCTTCTCGATCGCCAACTCGCTCGGCAACGGCGTCGGCGACGACAAGGCGATCTACCACTTCGTGCCTGCGATGATCCGGTACTACCTGTCCGAAGAGCCTCTGCTCGGACAGGTACCGACCTGGTTGTGCGCAGAGCGGGAGCAGCGCGACCACGTCCTGGACAACCTCGAGAACCTCGTCGTGAAGCCGATCGACGGCCTCGGTGGCGCGGGTATCACCATCGGACCCGAATGCTCGGATGAAGAGTTGGCCCGACGACGCGTGGACCTGACGACCCAGCCGGAACGCTACATCGCGCAGGAAGTGGTGGCGCTGTCGACGCATCCGACCTTCGACGGCAACGGCTTCTACGCCCACCACGTCGATCTGCGGGCGTTCGTCCACCTCCGGGACTCTTCTGGCGGCATCACCGCGCACGTGGCGCCCGTGGCGCTGACGCGGGTCGCGCCCGCGGGCAGCCTGATCGTCAACTCCTCCCGCGGCGGAGGAGGCAAGGACACCTGGATCCAGGGCTCGGAGACCGACTGCGCCGGGACGGATTCCGCGGACCCCAACGCCGGCAGCGAGGAGTAGCGATGTGCGGATTCGCCGGTGAGATCCGGTTCGACGGGGCGCCACCCGACGTCGCCGCCGTCGAGGCGATGACGACAGCCATGACCCGCCGCGGTCCCGACGGTTTCGGCGTCGTCGCCAGAGGAGCGGTGGCGCTGGGGCATCGACGTCTCAAGATCATCGATCTGTCCGAGCGGGGCGCTCAGCCGATGGTCGATCCCGATCTCGGCCTCGCACTGGTGTTCAACGGCTGCATCTACAACCACCGTGATGTGCGTGCCCGGCTCGAGGCGAAGGGCTACCAGTTCTTCTCGCACTCCGACAGCGAGGTCATCCTCAAGGCCTTCGACGCGTGGGGAGCCGACTGCGTCGACCACCTGGTGGGCATGTTTGCGTTCGCGGTCGTCGACACCGACTCCGGGGTGCTCACGCTGGCCCGCGACCGGCTCGGGATCAAGCCGCTCTACCTCGCCGAGACGCCCGGCCGACTCCGCTTCGCCTCGTCGTTGCAGGCACTGCTGTGTGCAGGCGATGTGGACACGACCCTGGACCGCGTGGCCCTGCATCACTACTTCAGCTTCCATTCGGTCGTCCCCGCGCCACACACCGTCTACAACGGCATCCGGAAACTGCCGCCGGCCACCGTCCGCACCATCACTCCCGACGGACGCGGAGTGGAGAAGCTCTACTGGGCACCGAGTTTCGAGCCACACCCGGACCGGCTGGGCTGGGACGAGCACCGGTGGCAGGACGAACTTCTCGAGTCCTTGCGCACCGCGGTCCGCCGACGAATGGTCGCCGACGTACCCGTGGGAGTGCTGCTGTCGGGCGGTGTCGACTCCTCCCTGATCGTCGCGCTCCTCGCCGAACAAGGCCAGAGCGACCTCGCCACCTTCAGCATCGGATTCGACTCCGCGGGTGGCGAATCCGGCGATGAGTACGCATACTCGGACCTGATCGCGGAGACCTTCGCCACCGATCACCACAAGATCCACATCGGCACCGACCGCCTGCTGCCCGCGGTGCCGGACGCGATCGCGGCGATGGGCGAACCGATGGTCAGCCACGACTGCGTGGCGTTCTATCTGCTGTCCGAACAGGTCAGCAAGTCGATCAAGGTCGTGCAGTCCGGGCAGGGTGCCGACGAGATCCTCGGCGGTTACGACTGGTATCCCCCGCTGGCCCGCACCCCACGAGCAGAGACCACCCCGGCCTACGCCCGGGTCTTCTTCGACCGCGATCACGCCGCGATCGATGGGCTGCTCGCCGATCAGCACCGCCTCGACGGCGACTACGACCCGAGCCGGGCGTTCGCGCTGGCCCATCAATCCGCGCCGGGCGCACGTACCGCCGTCGATGCCGCCCTACGTCTGGACACCACCGTGATGCTCGTCGACGACCCGGTCAAACGCGTCGACAACATGACGATGGCATGGGGGCTCGAAGCGCGGGTACCGTTTCTCGACCATGAGTTCGTCGAGCTCGCCGCCACCTGTCCCCCTGATCTCAAGCTCGCGCACGGCGGCAAGGGTGTGCTCAAGGACGCGTCGCGAAAGCTGTTGCCCGCAGCCGTGATCGACCGCACCAAGGGCTACTTCCCGGTGCCTGGAATCCGGCATCTCGAAGGCGGCGTCCTGGACATGGTCACCGACGTCCTGCGCTCACGCACCGCCGTGGATCGGGGACTCTACCGCCCCGAGGCACTCGATCGGCTGTTCGCGGACCCCAACGGTGTACGCACCACCCTCGGCGCGAACGAGTTGTGGCAGGTCGCGATGCTGGAGATGTGGCTACAGACCATGGACAAGACGATGGAAACGTCGGCGCCACGATGACCGACCGTCGAGCGGCAACCGTGACCGACGCCCGGCCGATCGACTTCGACGACCGCGGCTGGCACACCTACGGTGCGTCGGTGTCACCCGACGGCACCGCATTCGCCTACATCATCGACGACGGCACCGGGTACCCCCGCGCCGCCCAGCGCTCGCTCTCCCGTGCCGGGGTCGGTGAGCTGCGTTGGGTGCGACTGCGATCCACCGGCCCGGTACGCAAGCTGATCCACTCGACGGACGGTCGCTGGCTGGCCGTCGAGCTCGCCCCGTCGGGCGGCGAACACCATCAGGTGTGGGTGGTCACCACCGACCCCGACGACGACACCGCACATCGTGTCGCCGCGGCCCGACCGGATGGACGGTCCTTCGGCACGGTCTCCCTCGTCGGCTGGGACACCGATCGGGTGCTACTGACCGCAACCGATGTGGACGGCACCGCACACGCCCTGCGCGTGCATCCGGGCACCGGCACGACAACAACCCTCGACATCCGCGTGGGCGGCGCGTTGATCGACTCGTGGAAGGGCGCCACCCTGGTCCGCGTCGGACCGCGCGGCTACCGCGACATGCTGCTGCTGCGCCGCCGGATCGACGGCGATCCCGACGATGTCACGATGACACCGTTGCTGCCCAACGATCCCGGCGCGGTGACCGATCAGGGTTACATCCTCGACCAGGGTTTCGAGCACCCGTCCCAGGTCTTCGTCGGCCGCCCCCGCGGTACCGACCGCGACCTCGACAGCGTGCAGGCGCTCGTCATCAGCGACTTCGACGCGAAGTTCCCCCGCCTGCTCGGCGTCGAGGTCGGGCGCTTCGGTGTCCGGTTCCGAATCCTCGCGCAACGTCCGGACGCCGGGCTCGACGAGTTCGTGGTCTCCAACGACCAGTCGACTGTGGCCATGCTCTGGAACGTGCACGGACGCAGCGAGTTACAGATCTTGACACTGCCCGATCGCACGCTGCACGATCCGATCGAACTGCCCGGCGACGTCGGCGGCGAACTGTCGATCAGCGCCGCGGGGCGACTCGTCGCGCTCACCGTGTCGAGCCCCCGACACTCGCCGCTGGTGCACCTGGTCGACACCGCAACCGGACGGGTCGGCGCGGTCCGCGACGATGTCATCGCCGGCGCGGGACCGTCGAGCCGGTTGTCGCCCGAGATCGTCGAGTTCTCGGCTCGTGATGGGATGCCACTGTCCGGCTTGCTCTTCCGCGCTCGAACCGACGACAGAGACCTCCCCGGCCCCACACTCGTCTACTTCCACGGCGGCCCGGAGTCGCAGACCCGCCCCGACTACAACTTCCTCTTCGGACCTCTCGTCGCCGCGGGGATCACGGTGTTCGCACCGAATGTCCGCGGCTCCTCGGGCTACGGGCGGCTGTTCTCCCACGCCGACGATCGGTACGGGCGGTATGCGGGGATCGACGATGCGGCCGACTGTGCGGACTTCCTGTGCGCGCAGGGCATCTCCCGCCGCGAGGCCCTGTACTGCGCCGGGCGCTCCTACGGCGGATATCTCACATTGGCCTGCCTCACGTTTCACCCGGACGTGTTCGCCGCGGGGATCGCCATCTGCGGCATGAGCGATCTGGAGTCCTTCTTCCGCAACACCGAGCCGTGGATCGCCGTCGCCGCGTACACCAAATACGGTCACCCGGAATCCGATCGCGAACTCCTCGCCGACCTGTCACCCATCCATCGCATCGGTGACGTGCGCGCCCCACTGTTGGTCATCCACGGCGCCCACGACACCAATGTGCCGGTCAGCGAGTCACAGCAGATCGTCGACGAACTGCGCGCCCGCGGCAAGGTGGCCGAACTGATGCTGTTCGGCGACGAAGGGCACGAGATCGTCAAGCGACACAACCAACAACGCCTCACCGAGGCGGTTGCGGCGTGGGTCCTCGCCCATCTACCGTCGGAGGACACCCGATGAGTTCGCGTATGGCCGACCGGCTCATCGCACAACTCATCGAGACCCGGTCGGGCAACGCCCGCGCCGATGCGCTCGAGGAGCTGCGGCGATTGATCCTGTCCGGTGGCGCGCCGCCGGGATCGCTGATCGCACCCGCGGAGGTTGCCGACGTCCTCGGCGTCAGCACGATCCCGGTTCGTGAGGCACTCAAGACCTTGGTCGGCGAAGGCCTCGTCGTCCATCGACGCAACGCCGGCTATCGAGTCGGCCAGTTGTCCGCCGACGAGCTGCGCGAGATCTATTTCGTCCGTGGCACTCTGGAGCAAGCCGCACTGACGACCGCGGTGGATCGGATCGACGAACGGTCGCTGGAGTTCGCCCGACGTCGCCACCACGAGCTGGTGACGGCGGTGAAGTTCGACGACCGCAAGGCCTTTCACGAGATCTCCCGGCAATTCCACCGCGCCCTGGCCGCTCCGTGCGCGATGCCCCGGCTGCTGCACATGTTCGAGGCCACCTGGAATCTCACCGAACCGTTCCAGGTGATGCGTTCGGTACGAACCCCCGTCCAGCAGGCACTCAACGACGACCACGCCGCACTGCTGGCCGCCTTCGCCGCGCGCGACGCCGCGGCGGTCCTCGATGTAGCCCGCGTACATCATCAACGTCTCGAGGGTGCGGTGATCGAGACAGCTGCCGACCTCGAACTCCGGCACGACTGACGTCATCGCGCCCGCCCCCGTCCGTCCTCGTGTCCCGGACGCCGGGCACCCATCCGGGAAAATATATCGGCGCGTTCATTCCGGGGTAACAATCCGTTCTTACGTTCTTCTCAGCAGCGCCGCCCGGCGACCACGCCGGTTCGATGAGAACCCCGACGATCCGGAGATCACATGTCCGCACCAGCCGCCGACGTCACGACCGCACACGAGGGCGCGGCGGGCGAGAGCATCATCAAACTGGGCTACCACCAACGGCTCACCAATTCCGATCTCGCACCGCTCAAAGAGCAGAAGTGGACTTGGTACAACATCTTCGCGTTCTGGATGTCGGACGTGCACAGCGTCGGCGGCTACGTGTTCGCCGGCAGCCTGTTCGCCCTCGGCATCGCCGCGTGGCAGGTGCTCATCGCGCTGCTGGTGGGCATCATCGCGGTCAACATCTTGTGCAACCTGGTCGCCAAGCCGTCCCAATTGGCCGGCGTGCCCTACCCGGTCACGACCCGAGTCGCCTTCGGGGTCAAGGGCGCCAACATCCCGGCGATCATCCGCGGGTGCATCGCGGTGGTCTGGTACGGCATCCAAACCTATTTGGCCTCCGTCGCTTTCGGCCTGCTGGCGCTGAAGTTCTGGCCCGGCCTCGAACCATGGGGAGACGTCGACCAGCACGGATTCCTCGGACTCAGCGTGCTGGGGTGGGCCGGCTTCATCCTGATGTGGGTTCTGCAGGCGTTCGTGTTCTGGAACGGCATGGACACCATTCGCAAGTTCATCGATTTCTGCGGTCCGGCGGTGTACGTCGTGATGATCGCACTCGCGGCCTACCTGATCGTCAAGGCAGGTTGGGGCAACGTGAGTCTCGACCTGTCCGAGGGCCCGGGATTGTCCGGATGGTCGGCATTCACCCAGATGCTCAGCGCCTTCGCACTGGTGGTCTCCTACTTCTCCGGGCCGATGCTGAACTTCGGTGACTTCTCTCGATACGGCAGGACATTCGCGGAGGTCAAGAAGGGCAACTTCTGGGGATTGCCGGTCAACTTCCTGTTCTTCTCACTGCTCGTGGTGTGCACGGTGTCGGCGGGTGCCACCGTGATCGGACACGACGAGGACGGCAACATCATCACCGACCCGGTGCACATCGTCGACCAGATCGACAACACCACCGCTGCGGTGCTCGGCGTGCTGACGTTCGCCATCGCCACCATCGGAATCAACATCGTCGCGAATTTCGTCTCACCCGCCTTCGACTTCTCCAATGTCGCACCGACGAAGATCTCCTGGCGGACCGGCGGCATGATCGCGGCGATCGGATCGGTGCTCATAACCCCGTGGAATCTGTTCAACAACCCCACCGCGATCCACTACACGATGGACACACTCGGCGCCGTGATCGGTCCGCTGTTCGGCATCCTCATCGTCGACTTCTACCTCGTCCGCAAGCAACGCATCGAAGTCGACGACTTGTTCAGCATGGAGCCCGGCAGGTCCTACTCGTACCGCAACGGGTGGAATCCGATCGCGGTGATCTCGGTGATCGTCGCCTCGGTGCTGCCGATCTCCTTCGTCATCTGGGGTACCGCCTACCAGGCGAGCTTCACCTGGTTCATGGGCGCGGCTGCCGGTGGGGCGATCTACTGGCTGGGCATGAAGATCGCACCGGCGAGTTTCGTGTACGACACGGGTGTGGCGCCCGCCGATACACCGACCGCCAAGGACGGTAGAGCCGAACCGTCTGTTCTGTGAGCGCATGCGCATCTGTGTCATCAACCCCAACACCTCGCCGAGGATGACCGACGGTGTGGCCGCCGCAGCGCGCGCCGTGGCGCGCCCCGACGCCGAGATCGTCGCCGTGACGTCGCCGATGGGACCGGCCTCGATCGAGAGCCACTACGACGAGGCCCTGGCCATCCCCGGACTGCTGCGCGCGATCGCCGAGCATCCCGGCTGCGACGGTTATCTGATCGCCTGCTTCGGCGACCCGGGTCTGGACGCCGCCCGAGAGGTGGCCGACGCTCCGGTGCTCGGGATCGCCGAAGCGGCAATGCATTTCGCGTCAGCACTGGGGCGCGGGTTCTCGGTGGTCACCACGCTGCACCGAACCATCGGCCGCGCAGACGATCTCGTCGGTCACTACGGATTCTCGCGGCAGTGTCGCGGCATCCACGCCTGCGACATCGGTGTGCTCGACCTCGACAACGACCCGACCACCGTCGAGACCCTGGTGCAGACCTGCCGCAGCGCACTGATCGACGACCGCTCGGACGCGATCGTGCTCGGCTGTGCCGGCATGGCCGATCTCGCCGAGCGGATCGGCACGGCCATCGGGGCGCCGGTGGTCGACGGGGTCGCCGCCGGCGTGGGCATGCTCACGGCGATGGCGGCGATGGGGCTGCGCACCGGAACGGCGTCCGGAGAGTTCCGCTCCCCGCCACCCAAGCCGTACACCGGCGATCTCCGGGACTTCGGTATCTCCTCGACCAGGACTTTCGACACATTTCCGACCCCACGGCCACCGCGTGCCGGCGAGCCAGGCCACCCACGCAGGTAGGCTGACTTCCGGCGGAGGCGTCGTGCAGTGTGCGAGACCGCACCGATTCGGTCGAATCCTCCGTACCGAGGTACTGGTACCGACCCTCGGTGCCGTGGTCGAGAAGTGAGGGAGCCTGTGGCCGACAAACGACGAAGCCCGATTGTTGACCCCCGTGTGGCTGAACGCCGACGTTCGCTGTTCATCAAGATCGGTGCCGCAGTGGTCTTGATCGCCGTCGCCCTCGGCCTCGGCCTGTGGGCGATCCTGTCGAACGAGTCGTCCACCGGTGATGCCGCACAGGTCACCGTCGCCACCGACACCAATGCCTACCGGGTCACCAATGCCGCGGCCGGGTCCACGCCACCGGCCGTCCTGACCATCGTCGAGGACTTCCAGTGCCCGGCATGCAAGCAGTTCGAGACCCAGTTCGGGCCGGTGCTCTCCGAACTGCGCAACAACCCCGCGGTCGCCCTCGACTACACGCCCATCGCGATCCTGGACCGGATGTCGACCACCGAGTACTCCTCCAGGGCCGCCAACGCCTCGGCATGTGTCGCACAGTCAACCGCCGGCGGTGGCGACTTCTCCACCTGGCTCGCGTTCCACAACGCCCTCTACGCACAGCAGCCGGAGGAAGGCGGAGCCGGCCTGGCCGATGCACAGCTCAACTCCATCGCCAACGAGGCAGGTGCACAGAACGTCCGTCAGTGCATCGACGACCGCCAGTTCGGTGACTGGGTGACCGAGACGACCCAGAAGACCGCGGCCTCGCAGACCCCCACCGTGAAACTCAACGGGCAGGAACTCCAGCTGACCACGCCGGATGCCCTGCGCGACGCGGTGCTGCAGGCCGCCGCGAAGTGAATCGGCGACGATAGAAGAGAACCGTGAACGCCACGACCCCCGAACCGAGCACGACCCCGTCCGCGCATCCCGACGAGCGTGAGGCCCCTGACGCCGACACCGCGGGGGCCGATGCCCCGGCGGTGGACGCCCCGGAGGCCGACAGCACGGGCGTGGCACCGACGACCCCGGCGACAGCGGATCCGGGACAGCAGCGGGGTCTGCTCGCACGGGTACCGGTATCTCTGCCGGTGGCTCTCACGGTCCTCGTCGCCGGTGTCCTCGGACTGATCGCGTCGGCCACCCTGACGGTCGAGCGGTTCCACCTGTTCACCGATCCGAACTACGTACCGAGTTGCAGCATCAACCCGGTGCTGTCCTGTGGTTCGGTGATGGTCACCGATCAGGCCGCGCTGTTCGGGTTCCCCAATCCGCTCCTCGGGATCGCGGCGTTCCCCGTCATCATCGTCACCGGTGTCCTGGCAGCTGCCGGAGTGTCGCTGCCCCGCTGGTACTGGTTGGGTCAGTCGCTCGGCACGCTGCTGGGGTTCGTACTCGTCAATTGGCTTGCGTTCCAAAGCCTCTACCGCATCCATGCGCTGTGCCCGTATTGCATGGTCGTGTGGGTGATCACGCCGATCATCCTGGTGCTGAGCATCGGCCGGGTGGTCGGCTCCTCGCGCGTCGGTCGAGAGGTGCGGTCGTGGCTGTGGGTGCTGTTGCCCGTCTGGTACGTCGTGGTGATCGTCGCGATCGGGGTCGAGTTCTGGGACTACTGGTCCACCCTCATCTGATCCACCCGACCGCGACCACGGTCCGGACCCACATGCCTGAGGTGTCGCCGGCGACCGGGTGCGCGTGATCCGAGCACACGGCGCCCGAGCCGCATATCGTGGTGCCATGGCCGCATCACTGGATGATCCCGAGATCCGCGACTTCCTCGCCGATGGCACCAAGACGGGCCACCTCGGCTATCTGGCACCGGACGGCCGCCCGCTGAGCGCACCGGTCTGGTTCGTCCTCGACGGTGGGCGACTTGCCTTCAACACCGGTGCGACGACCGCGAAAGGCCGAGCCATGGCGCGAGATTCGCGGGTTGTGCTCAGCGTCGACCTCCCCGAACCGCCGTACGGGTTCGTCCAGGTACAGGGACGTGCCGTCACCACCGACGATCTCGACGAGGTCGTGAGGATCGCAACCCTGTGCGGGGGCCGCTACATGGGCGCCGCACGGGCCGCGGAGTTCGGCGCCCGCAACGGCGTCCCGGGCGAACTGGCGGTCTGGATCGAGCCGACCAAGGTCATCGCCGCCCTCGACGTCTCGGGCTGATCAGTCCGCAGTGACCCGGATCGTGCTGTCCCGACCGGCCACGGCGGTCGACAGCGCCTGCGGGATCAGCACGAGGCCGAGGACCGTCATCGCCAACGCCCACGAGTCGGTGGCATCGTGCAGCGCCCCGATCGCGATCGGGCCGACCGCTGCCATCATGTAGCCGATCGACTGCGCCATTCCCGACACCTGACCGGTGACCGTCGTCGACGGGGATCGCAGCACCATGAACAGCAACGCCAGACTGATCGACGCTCCGGGCCCGAACATGACGAGGGCGACCCACAGCGTGGTGAGGCTCTGCCCACCGACGAGACCCACGAAACCGACGGCGCAGACGACGAGCACGCCCAGCGTGATCAGCCGCTGGTCACGGAAACGCCCGGCGATGATGGGGATGACCAGCGACGCCGTCAGTGCCACGACCTGACCGATGGCGAGAGTGGTTCCCGCTTCCTTGGCGGTGTGGCCCTCGTCCTGCAGATACTGCGGCAGCCAGGCGCTGAAGGTGTAGAAGATGAGCGACTGTGTACCCATGAAACCCGTGACGGCCCAGGCGATGCCGTTGCGCCACAGCGAGGGGATCGCCGCGCCCACCACCACGGTGTGCACGCGTCGCAGCTGTGGAATCCAGACCACCATCGCGACGATCGCCAGCACCGACCAGCTCGTCAGGGTCAGTCGCCAGTTGCCGTCCACCGCATCGTCGATGGGAACGGTGAGTCCGGCGGCGATCGCGGCCCCTCCGGACAACGTCATCGAGTACAGACCGGTCATGAGACCCGACCGATGCGCGAAGTCTCGTTTGATCAGTGACGGGAGCACCACGTTGCACACACCGATGGCGGCGCCGACCACCGCGGAACCGACGAACAACGTCGCGACGTTGGGCACGAATCGCAAGAGCATTCCCACCACCAGCACCACCAGCGACGCGAAAACCGTGCGTTCGATGCCGAAGCGCGCCGCCAGACGCGGCGCCACCGGCGCACTGAGCCCGAAGAAGAGAACCGGAAGCGTGGTGAGCAGACCTGCTGTGGCGCTGCTGAATCCGAGATCCGAACGAATGTCGCCGACCAAGGGCGCCACCGAGACGACGGCGGGGCGGAGATTGGCGGCCACCAGCATGATGCCGACGGCGGCGACGACGGCCGCCACACCGGCCGGGCCGCCGCGGCCCGGCGATTCATGGGTGGCGTCGTCGAGCACGTTGTCGGTGTCGGTCTGACTGTCGGTCTGGCTCATGACGACTGCCCCGGGGCGTGGTCGAGGTAGCTGTGCACCGCAGCCCGGGCCGCACTGGCGTCGCCCGCCGCGATGGCATCGACGACGTCGGCGTGGCCCGCCGGATGGACCCCTTCGGCGACAGTGGGTCCGAACACCGATTCGTGCAGTCGCCCCATCACCTCGGCGATCGCCGCATGCAATTCGACGAGCAGACCGTTGTTGGAAGCTGCCACCATGGCCGCGTGAAAAGCGATGTCCGCCTGCGCATACACGTCCAGGCCGCCGTTTTCCACAGCGGTCCTGGCGACGGCGAGGTGCCCCCGTAGGTCCGCGATCTGCTCGGGCGTCGCACGATCCGCCGCGACCGCGGCAGCCTCGGCTTCCACCGCGCGACGGGCGACGGTCAGATCGACGAGTTCCGATGTCGGCACGCACCGCTCGATCGCGGCCGCGAGCACGTTGCGACTGCGCACATAGGTGCCGTCGCCACGTCGCGGAACCAACATCCCGGCATGTTCGAGGGCACGGACAGCTTCCCGAATAGTGTTGCGGCCCACGCCGAATCGCTCCACGAGATCAGGTTCGGCGGGTATGCGCGAGCCCACCGACCACTCCCCCGATCGGATCAGGTCGGTGATGCGGCCGACGACGACCTCACTGGTACGTGGCGGCGGGGCGATTCGGTCAGACACCGAATGAACCTAACATCCCATGTTTTCTCCGGCAAAGCCTGATCCGACCAAGTCCGCCCCGAATCTCCCCATCCCCGACAAACCCCGCGGCCCCGACAACGTCGCCAATCCGCTCCCGCGACAGCAACCGCTTTCCCCGCGAGAGCACCCACCAATCACGCGACAGCAACCCCTCTTCGCGCGACAGCAACCCCTTTCCCCGCGACAGCAACCTCTTTCCCCGCGACAGCAACCGCTTTTCCCGCGACGGCAACCAAGATCCCGGCGAGAGCACCGTGGTGTCGTTGCGTGTCGGCGGCGCCGATACGTGTCCTCGGCAGGCGTCGTCATCGCATCCGTCGGCGGGACCGAGCCGATATGCGACTCGGTGTCGTCGGCATGGATCACGTCGTCGGGCCTCGTGGTGCCGATCGTGTCGCGGAGAGTGGGCTCCGTCGCGGGCGAACTGGTTGCTCTCGCGGGGAAAGCGGCTCCTGTCGCGGGTGGACTGGTTGCTGTCGCGGGCGAACTGGGTGCTGTCGACGGAAAAGCGGTTGCTCTCGCGGGGACGCTGGTTGCTCTCGCGGGAAAAGTGGTTGCTGTCGCGGGCGGACTGGTTGCTGTCGGGGGCGAACTATACGACCGAAACGCATTGTCCCGCAGGGCATATAACGCGCAGGGCCAGGAGACGCGCAGGGCCAGGAGGCGCGCAGGGCCAGGAGGCGCGCAGACCGGGAGGCGTCCGCACACCGTCATTCGGACGCCAGCACGTCCCCGATCCGACACGCGACCATCATGATCGTGGCATGCGGGCCGCTGCGACCCGCGGTCGGCAGGATCGAACCGTCGACGATCCGCAGGCCGGCGACATCGCCGACGACACCGAGCCCGTCGGTGCGGATCCCCATCGGGAAACTGCCCCACGCGTGCTGCGAGGTACGCACCACCGGATCGACCGCCACCGACCCGCCCACGACGAGGTCGGCGAAGTCCGCCGAGTGCAGCATCTCCGTCACCACCGCCACACCGTCGTCGAGCACCTGGCGGGCGCCGACATCGACGTCACCGAGATGCACCAGCACACCGGCATCGGTCAATCGCAGCGACCCGGGGGCGCCGGGGCGCATGGCGGCCACCCCGATGGCGGGACCGACCGGCGCCAGCCCGTCGATGTACTTGGCCATATCGCTGCTATAGCAACGTATTTCGAGATCATCGTCGGTGTGCAGCACCGATTGCAGCAACGCGGTGCGCGGGCCGTCGTCGCGGCTGCGATAGTGCACCAGCATCTCCCGGTGCTCGCGCACACCGACCTCGTCGGAGGCGACGAGGCCAGATCGCAACAGGATCGCGGCCGTACCCAGCGTTCCCGCGCACACGATCACCTCACCGCACTCGATCACCTCGCCGCCGACGCGCACTCCGGCGACCCGACGCCCCGCGGTGACGAGCGCGTCGACCTCCGCCTCCGCGCGGACGATCAGATTGCGTCGCGCGACGGCCGGACGCAGGTATGCCTCTGCCGCGGTCATCCGTGCCTGGCCGACGCGGTTGGACCGCACCCGGTTGACGCCGATGATCGGCCACGGGTCCTCGGCGGGGCGGGTCGGGAACGTGTGCCGCCAGAATGCCTCGAACCGCGTGGCCGACTCCGACAGTTCGGCGTCGGAGAACGCGGAGACTCGCATCGTGCCGTCGGGACCGTCGAGTTCGTCGTAGCCGCGCTCGATGTCCTCGGGCGTCCATCCGGCAGGCCAGCCGACGAAGTCGCCGGGATGCCACCGGAGGAAGTATCCCCCGTTGACCGTCGCCGACCCACCGAATCCGCTGCCGCGCACCACTCCGAGCCCCGACGCCTCGACGTGTTCGACGGCGAACGGGGCGCCCGATCCGATGGGGAGTACACGCAGGTCGCGGTCGGCGTCCGACGGCCACCGTCCCGGGCCCCGCTCGAGCAGCAGCACGGTGCGGTCGGGATTGCGCGAGAGCCGCTCGGCCAGAACGCAGCCCGCGCTTCCGGCGCCGACGATCACCACATCGACAGATCCCCGTCCGGCGCGCACCATCACGATTCCTCGCGCGCGCCGTCTATTTGGTCAGGACCGGCCGCAACGCGCCGAGATCGCGGTGACGCAGCGCGCCCTGCCACAGGCCCGCGCCGTATGCGAGATCGTCGAGGCGACGGAAGACGACGTAGGTCAGCGGGCCCATCGCCGGACTCGCCGAGGGTTCGGTGACCAGGTGACGTATCCACGCGGCGACACCCTCGCCGATCGCGATTTCGATTGCCAGACGGCGGAACCGAGCGGAGAAGATCGCGAGGATGGCTGCCACCGGCCAGTAGTGTCGGCAGATCGCGCCGGCCGCCTGCCACACGCCGAAGCCGACCGCCCGGCCGGTCATCTGGGTGGCCACCACCGGAGCGCCCGGCAGTTCCCCGAGCCGCCTGCGCAGCTTCATGCCGAGTTGCCCGACGATGATCATCGCGATGGCCATCCCGATCCGGGTGCGGGTGAGCAATGCGACCACCGCGACGGCCATCGGGATCGACATCACGACGGGCGCCGCCGAGCCGCCGTGCCGGTCGGCGAGATAGGAGGCACCGGTGCCGTAGTAGCGACGGCGATCGAGGACCGAACGCACGTCGGTGCGGTGATCGTGGCTGACCTCGGCCACCGGGTCGTAACGGACCCGCCACCCGGCTTTGTGTAGCCGCCAGCACAGGTCCACGTCCTCGGCCACCCGCATGGTCTCGTCGAAGCCTTCGAATGCGCTGCGCCGCACCAGCATTGCGGCACTGGGAACGTAGGGGACGCGAGTGCCGGGTGCCACCGAGCATTCGTCCGGCCCCATGTCGAGAGACGAATAACCGTTCTCGTAACGCTCCGCGATGGAGGCACCGTGGTCGGCGCGGCTCAATCCGACGATCCGCGGCGCCACCACCGCAACCGACGGATCCGAGAAGTGACCGAGCAGCATGGTCAGCCAGTCGGCAGGCGGGACCACGTCGGAGTCGAGAAATGCGACGAAGTCGGTGGTCGCCGCGACGGCGCCGGCGTTGCGTGCCGCCGACGGTCCGCGGTTCTCGTCGAACCGGATCAGCGCAACGCCGGGGCCGGCAGCCCGGATGGGGTCGGGAGAGCCGTCGTCGACGACGATCACCTTGGTTCCCGCGATCGCCTGTAGCAGGCGATCGACGCCGCGCTGGTTGCCGCGCACCGGCACCACCACGGTCACCTCGTCCGGCCGAGGCCCGAACATGGGGCGCGGGTTGGCGATTCCGCTGTCGAGCAACCGGCGGGCGAGGCTGCGGGTGGCTCCGTCACACACTTCGATCCGCCCGTCGGCCGAGGTCATACCCAACGCGGCATCGGACAGGCGCAGCATCCTGGTCGGTGACCCGCCGACGAGGAACCGCAGATCGCGGTTCCGGGCGCACCGCATGTCGATCTGGACCTGGAAACCGTCGGGCAGGCAGTTGTCGGGCGCGGACGCCGCGGGCGGCGGCACACGATCGATGGTGGTCATCCGAGTCGTCCCGTCTCGCCCACCGACCAATCGCGGACGGCCGTGGTGAGGGCACCGACCATCGTCGCGGTCAGGTCCGCTCCGTGTTCGGCACTCGCCCCGGTCGGATCCCCGAGTACCCCGTTCGCGCTCACTGCGGCCACCCCTCCACTGCGCATCGACTCCAAGAGCGTGCCGATCGGTGCGGTGTTGCCGACCTCGGCTGCGGACAGCGCCACATCACTTGGCGAAACATGAAGCAGCACAGATGTTTCCGTGATTCCCGCATGTGCGTCTCCCCCTGAGGTGCCGCACGGGAACCATGCGACGTCGCGACCTTCGTATCGCAAGCGGCGGACCGCGGAGACCACCGTGGCCCCGTTGCCGCCATGACCGTTGACGAACACCAGCCGGTCGGCCCACCGGCATGCGCTACGTCCGTATTCCACGAGCATGAGGTGCAGCGCCTCGTGCCCGAGTGAGATGGTGCCCGCAAATCCCTCGTGCTCGCCGCTGGCGCCGTAGTTGATGCCCGGGGCGGCCAGCACCGCGCGTCCCGACCCGGTCTCGTCGACCAGCTCGTCGGCCACCTGATTCGCCACCACCGTCGAGATACGGCTGTCGGTGTCGAGCGGGAGATGAGGTCCGTGCTGTTCGGTGGCGCCGAGCGGCACGAGCAGAGTGACCGAACGTCCGGACAATTCTGGCCAGCACAACTGCCCCAGCGCGGCCCGACGTTCCATTCGTTCAACTCTAGCGACGGAGTCGGTGTGTGTTAACCGGGTCGGCGCATTTAATCACGATGGATCCACCACGCCGGGCGCCATCCGCCGCCCGCCTGTCCGAGCGATCGATCGGTTGTGCCATGCTGGACGCACAGCGTGACACCCGACACAGCGAGCGGGTAGGACTCCGGGAGGACAGCAATGACGTCATCTACGCCGCACAACAGCGGAAAGAGCGGGCCGCTCAGCGCAATCCGCGTGATCGAGTTCGCCGGGATCGGACCGGGACCCCACGCAGCGATGATGCTGGCGGATCTGGGTGCCGACGTGGTCCGCGTTCAGCGGCCGGGTACCTTGCCGCAGGCCGGTCGCAAGGCCGATGCCCTCCTGCGCGGACGGCGGGTGGTCGAGGCCAACTTGAAGGATCCCGCCGATCGGGACACCATCCTGGGTCTGGTCGGCAAGGCCGACGTCATCCTCGAGGGTTTCCGGCCCGGTGTGATGGAGCGTCTCGGGTTCGGACCCGACGACCTCGAGAAGGTGAACCCGGGTCTGGTCTACGGACGCATGACCGGTTGGGGCCAGGAGGGACCGCGCGCCGAACTCGCCGGACACGACATCAACTACATCTCGCTGACCGGCATGCTGCACGCCATCGGCCGCAAGGGCGACCGGCCGGTGCCGCCGCTGAACCTCGCCGGCGACTTCGGCGGCGGGTCGATGTTCCTGGTGATGGGTGTCCTCGCGGCGCTGCTGGAGCGTCAGACCTCCGGCCGTGGCCAGGTCGTCGATGCGGCGATGGTCGACGGCGCGTCGGTCCTCGGACAGATGATGTGGGCGTTCCGCGGCACCGGGCTCTGGAGCGACGAGCGTGGCGTCAACATGCTCGACACCGGCGCCCCGTACTACGAGGTGTACGAGACCTCCGACGGCAAGTACATGGCGGTCGGTGCCATCGAGCCGCAGTTCTACGCCGCACTGCTGTCCGGGCTCGGGCTCGCCGACGCCGACCTGCCTGATCAGAACGATATTGCCAACTGGCCCAAGCTCAAAGAGGTCTTCACCACGACGTTCGCCTCGCGCACCCGCGATGAGTGGGCCAAGGTCTTCGAGGGCACCGATGCCTGCACTTCGCCGGTGTTGACCTTCGCCGAGGCGCCGTCCGACCCGCACATGGCCGCACGGTCGAACCTCGTGGAGATCGACGGTGTGACGCAGGCCCAGGTGGCCCCGCGCTTCTCCCGTACCTCTCCGCAGACGCCCAGCGCGCCGGACCGGGAGGCGACCGACCCGGCGACACTCTGGAACGACTGACCTCCGCGAGCGCGGGCAGCGGCCACCTCACAGGTCGCGCCCGCGCTCTCGGCGCCTACGAACCGGCGCCACCGCCGGACGCGACAGCAACCACAAAATCACCGACAGCAACCGCTGGCCCCGCCACTGGCGTGGGACCACACAAAGCGTGGTTGCTGTCGGTGATTTTGTGGTTGCTGTCGGCGGTTGTACGGCCGGGGCGATTACACCTTGGAACTGCCCATATCGATCTGGAACTCGGACCCGGTGATCGCCTTGGCGCCGTCGGAGGACAGGAACAGCACCGCATCGGAGATCTCGTCCACCGACGCCACCGGGTGATGGTCGAGCATCGACGTCAGATGCGGTGTGACCCACGGGATACCGAAGATGCGGTGCGCCTCGGTGTCGGCCACGCCCATCGGGGTGTCGACGGCGTACGGATGAATGCTGTTGACCCGGATGTGGTGCTGGCCGAGTTCCTTGGCCGCGGTCTGGGTCAGTCCACGCAGACCGAACTTGGACGCGGAATAGGAGGCCTGCATCGGCATCGCCTTCAGGCCGGCGACCGAGCTGACCACGAGGATCGATCCGCCGTTACCGGCCTCGATCATCGTCGGGATGGTGGCGCGCAACGTCTTCCACGTGCCGATCAGGTTGATCTCGACGACATCGGAGAACTGCTCCTCGCTCAGCTCCCAGGTGTTGCCCCAGGTCAGCACCCCGGCATTGGCGACGACGTGGTCGAGCCTGCCGAACTGCCGCACGCCGTCGGCCACCAACTCCTGCTGGAATGCCAGATCTCGCGTATCACCTTGCCGCGCAAGGATCTTTCCGCCGGCCTCTTCCACCAGACGGATCGTCTCGGCGAAGTCGTCGGCCGTGGCGGCCGGATAGGTGGCGTGGTCGATGATCGGCCCGGCGACGTCGAGGCCGATGATCGACGCCCCTTCCTGCGCGAAGCGGATCGCGTGATTACGTCCCTGCCCGCGCGCGATGCCCGTGATGTAGACGACCTTGCCGTCGAACTGTCCCATGCGAAAACTGTAACACGTTCTAGTTGCGGCTCGGCAAGGACTGCGTGCGGCCAGATCACCCCGGTCCTGCACCCCCGATTTCGGTCGCGTGGACACCGGCGTCGGCGCCATGAGGGGCCGTCGAGCACGGCAGCCCCTGTCCGGACCGCGTGGTCCGGACAGGGGCTGCCCGCTCGATCACGTCCGGCATCCGGTCGAGCCTGGTGGGCGCCCGGCCCACACTCGAGGTCCGGTCAGCCGCCGAAGGAGCGTTCGAAGTTGTCCGGGATGATCAGGTCATCGCGGCTCAGGTCGTGAACACTCTTGTGTCCCAAGCCCATCACGACTCCGTCGAGGCCCATCTGCAGAAGGTCGAGGACATTCTCCACACCGGCTTGCCCGTTGGCGGCCAGGCCCCACAGGTAAGCCCGACCGATCATCACCGCGCGGGCACCGAGTGCGATGGCCTTGGCGACATCGCTGCCGCGGCGGATGCCGCCGTCGAGCAGGACCTCGATGTCGTCACCGACGGCATCGGCGATGGCCGGCAGCAACCGGATGGTCGCCGGGGTGCCGTCGAGGTTGTTGCCACCGTGATTGGACACCGACAACGCGGTGGCACCGATGTCGACGGCACGCTTGGCGTCGTCGAGGCGGGTGACACCCTTGACCATGAACTGCCCGTCCCACTGTTCGGCCAGCCACTGCAGGTCTTCCCAGGTGGGCGGCGGGGTGTTCATCCACTCGCCGTAGGCGCCGAAGAAGGTGGGACCGGGCAGCCCCTTGCCCTTCGACACGTTCGGCGCGGTCAGGTCGGGGATGTTGATCTTGCCGCCGCGCACCCAATCGAGTGCATATCGCGGCTTGACGGCGATCTCCGGGGCCAGCCGGAGCAACGCCTGGAAGTCGACCTTCTCCGGGATCTCCGGGCTACCCCAGTCGCGACCGACGTTGAACACCCAGTCGGTGGTGACGATCAGTCCCTGCGCGCCTGCCTCTCGCGCACGCAACGCCCGCGCCAGGATCTCCTCGCGAGTACCCAGCCAGTAGATCTGGAAGAAGATCTTGTCGTTGACCGCGGTGACCTCTTCGACCGCGTGAGATGCGAAGCTGGACAAGCCCATCGCGGTACCGCGCGCCGCGGCGGCGCGTGCGACGGCCACCTCTCCGTCCGGGTCGACGGCCTGCACACCGGTCGGCGAGATCATCACCGGGAACGGCAGATCCTGCCCCATCACCCGGGTCGACAGATCCCGCTCGGCCTGGGCGCCGATGACATGCGGGGTGAACTCGATCTCGGAGAACGCATTCATGTTGTCCTCGAGCGTGTGCCCGCCCTGCGTGCCTGCGACCAGCGAGGAATACACCGATTTCGGCAACCGCTTCTTGGCGCGGCGCTGCGCCTCGTGAACGGATTCGAACCAGGGATTCCGAGCCCAGGGATTCTTGGCCATTGTTGTTTCCACCTACTTCGTTGATGGCGCCATGGCGCGCCCGGTGCCGTCGACCGGACGCGCCATGATGCCGCTGTTTGACTAGGGCGCGAAACCCGCGAGCGGGTTCTCGTCACAACTCTTCGACGGCGGCGCGCCCACGGGGAGCAGGTCGCCGTCTGGGCGGCGGGTCATCAGCGTGAGCGGCGTGCCACGCGAATGATCCTTGTTGGCAGTCGGTTTGGTGCGATCGCCGGCGAGCAACTGCTCGCCGTATCCCTGCACGCACTCGGGATCCGGCCCGTCGAGCGGCAGACCGGTGAAGAACTTCGCAGCCATACACCCGCCACGGCAGGCGTCGAAGTGCGCGCAGCGGGTGCACGCCCCGGCGTTCTGCGGCTCACGCAGCTCGGTGAACAGGTCCGAACGCTGCCAGATCTCCTGGAAGCCGCCGTCGGTGGTGATGTTGCCGGCGAGGAAGTTCTCGTGGATGGCGAACGGGCAGGCGTAGACATCGCCGACCGGGTCGATCAGACACACCACCCGACCGGCACCGCACAGATTGAGGCCGGGCAACGCGCCGCCGCCACCCTCGCCGCCGAAGGCCGAGAGGTGGAAGAACGAATCTCCGGTGAGGACGTTGTCGCCATGTGCGACAAGCCATTCGTAGAGTTCACGCTGCTGTTCGGGCAACGGGTGCAGGTCGTCCCAGACGTCCGCGCCGCGCCCCGAGGGACGCAGCCGGGTGATCCGCAGCGTGGCGTTGTAGCGGTCGGCGAGCGCCTTGAACTCGTCGAGTTGGGCGACATTCTGTCGGGTCATCACCACGCTGATCTTGGCGTCGGCGAAACCCGCCTCGTGCAGGTTCTCCAGCGCGCGTACCGCCATGTCGAAGGACCCGGGGCCGCGAACCGCGTCGTTGACCTCGGCGGTGGCTCCGTCCAGGGAGATCTGCACGTCGACGTAATCGGACGCCGCCAAGCGCTCGGCAACCGCCTTGTCGATCCGTAATCCGTTGGTGGAGAACTTCACTCCGACCTGATGGCTGGTCGCGTAGTCGACGAGCTCCCAGAAATCGGGACGCACGGTCGGCTCACCACCGCCGATGTTCACGTAGAACACCTGCATGCGCTGCAGTTCGTCGATGATGGCCTTGCACTGTTCGGTCGACAGCTCGCGCGGATCCCGCTTACCCGACGACGACAGGCAGTGCACGCAGGACAGGTTGCAGGCGTAGGTCAGTTCCCAGGTCAGGCAGATCGGCGCGTCCAGGCCGCGCTCGAACTGGTCGACCAACCGTCCCACCTTGGGAACGGACCCGCCTCCGGTGTCCCGTGCGGGACGGTGGTCGGTCACCAGGTCGGTGGCCATCGGCGGTGATTCGAGTGTCGTCATCTCGGGACTCCTCAGGGCTGGGGCGAGTCGTGAGCGGAAAGGGAAGAACTCAGGCGGGGGCGTCGCGGCGGACGATCATCCCCGAATCGGCCAACGCGCGCAGGGCCTGTACGTACAGCGGCCGTTCGGCCTCGCCGATACCGGCCTCCGACAACGCGCCGTCTGCGTCCGCATGATCACCGAGCGACCCCACGATGTCGACGACGGTGAGATTCTTCAGGAAGGAGAGCTTGCGGGTGCCGAAGTGATAGAGCAACGCGCCGAACGGTTCCGGCCGCAGCGCCACCTTCGGGTTCAGTTCCCACGCCTGTGTGCTGTCGAATGTCGAGCCGGGCCCGGCGACCGGGGTGCGGTCGCCGGACACCGGAGTCGATGCCGGGGAGGACATCAGTAGACCCCGCACATCCCGTCGATCGACACCTCTTCGACGAGGGATTCGCCCACGAGATCGGCCTCGTGCGTGGACGTAGCTGCCTGATCGGCCATGATCCAAACCTCCATTTGTTGTCGGTAGTGATGCGGATCACCGGATACTATAATGGCACTCGGTGCATAAAAACACCCCCCGCCCAGAACTGGCTACATGGACAGGTGCCGATGAGCCGATCCGACCAGGTCACGCAATCCGAGACCACCGCTGCGTCCGCTCCGTCGGCGCCCCCTGCCCTCGGACGCCGTCCGGTCACCACGCGTGCCCGGATCAGCGCCGTCGCCATCGACCTGTTCACCGACCGAGGCTTCGACGACACCAGCGTCGACGATGTCGCCGATGCGGTGGGGATCGCGCGTCGGACGCTCTTTCGGTACTACCCGTCGAAGAACGCCATCCCGTGGGGGGACTTCGACGCCCACCTCGACGACATGCGTTCGCTGCTGGGGCGAATCCCGGCCGACCTACCGATCGCGGACGCACTGCGGCGCGCCTTGGTGTCGTTCAACCAGGTGCCGGCCGCCGAACTACCCGGGCACCGCAGGCGTATGTCACTGCTGCTGGGAGTTCCTGCGCTGCAGGCATACTCGATGCTCATGTACGCCGACTGGCGCGCGGTCATCGCCGAGTTCTGCGCCCAGCGGCTGGGCCTGCAGCACGACGATCACCTACCCCAGACGATCGCCTGGATATGCCTCGGCACCGCACTGGCCGCCTACGAACAATGGCTGACCCACCCCGACGCCGACCTGGAAGCCCTCATCGTCGCCGGTAGTCGTACCCTGGCTCAGGGAGTCGGCGCACTGCCACTGGGTGCGGCGGGTGCGGTACGCTAAACTAGAACATGTTCTAATTCCGACCCGGGAGCGAGCGACCGACAGCGCCTCGCACAACGGAGGAGAGGTGGCGAGATGACCGAGCTGACCCCGCACGGCTCACGCAGCGTGATCCTGACGGTCGCCGACGTCATCGACGAGACAGCGGATGCACGGTCGGTGATCTTCGAACTGCCCGAGGCCCAGCGTGAATCGTTCACCGACTACCGGCCGGGACAGTTCCTCACCCTGCGCATCCCGAGCGACCAGACCGGATCGGTGGCACGGTGCTATTCGCTGGCGTCGTCGCCGCGCACCGACGAGCTGCCCAAGGTCACCGTGAAGCGCACCGTCGACGGGTACGGCTCCAACTGGGTCTGCGACAACCTCGTCGCAGGCGCCCAGATCGAGGTGCTGCCGCCGTCCGGGGTGTTCACCCCCAAGGAACTCGACACCAAGCTGCTGCTCATCGCCGCCGGCAGCGGCGTCACCCCGGTGATGTCGATCCTCAAGGCCGCCCTGTACAGCGGTACCGAGCCCGTCACGTTCTTCTATGCCAACCGCACCGTCGACGACGTCATCTTCGGGGCGGAACTGCGGGCCCTGCAGGAGGCACACCCCGAGCGACTCACCCTCATCCACTGGTTGGAGTCACTGCAGGGGTTGCCCAACGACCAGGTCCTGGCCACCACGTTCCGGGCGTTCTCCGACCACACGGCGTATCTGTGCGGTCCCGGTCCGTTCATGGACGCGGTACACAAAGGGCTTGCGGGAGCGGGGTTCCCGCATCACAACGTGCACACCGAGGTCTACAACTCGCTGTCCGGCGACCCCTTCGCCGACGTCGAGCTCGAGGAGGTGTCCGCCGACGAGGAGGCCGAGTCCGCCATGGTGGACGTCGAACTCGACGGCGAGACGCACAGCCTGCGATGGCCGCGCAAAAGGTCGCTGATCGACGTGATGCTCGCGGCCGGGCTCGACGCCCCGTATTCATGCCAGGAAGGCGAATGCGGTTCGTGCGCCTGCACCCTCACCGAGGGCACGGTCGAGATGGACAACTCCGGCGCCCTCGATCCCGAGGACATCGCCGACGGGTACATCCTCGGCTGCCAGGCACACCCGACGTCGGACGCATTGCGCGTCGAGTTCTGACCTGACATCGTCGAGACGTTCGGTTCCGTCCCGACCCGAGGAGTCCGTCAGTGAACCCAGAACGACTGGCCCGCGCTCTCGCCGGCCTGCTGTTGACCGTCGGCGCAACGCATTTCGCTTTTCCCAAACCGTTCGACGAGATCATTCCCGAGGAGATCCCGGGCGATCCACGCGCCCTCACCTACGCATCCGGGGTGGCCGAGGTGGCCATCGGTGCGGGATTGCTGGCACCCCGGACACGTCGTGTCTCGGCACTGCTGGCGGTGGCACTGTTCGTGGCGGTCTATCCGGCCAACATCAACACCGTGCGACTCTGGAAGGACAAACCGGCCCTTCGTGCCCTCGCGATCGCGCGCCTGCCCTTCCAGTTCCCGATGATCTGGGCCGCGATCAAGGTCTTCCGCGCCACCGGGCGCCCTTCGGGAGACCGCGCCTAGCGCACCTCCCCGGGGCCGGGAGGGCACCCCGGAGGCCAGGGACTGCCTCGGTATCGCCAGACCGATCCGAAGGGTCCCGCGGCGCGAGAGTTCCCTCAGCGTAGCGACCGGTAGTGCGCACGCGCGTCGGCGTCGAGGTGCTCGATCGCGTAACTCAGTGCGGTACGGCCCATTTCGGCGGCGTGCACCTCGAGGAAGTCGGTGAGCAGCGCACGGTCGGTTCGCTTGCCCATCTCCCGCAACATCCACCCGGCAGCCTTCTGGATGAGATCACGTCGATCCGACAGCACCGACGCAACCACCGCCCGGGTGGCCTCGGGATCGCCGTGTTTGAGGAATGCGAAGGTCGCGACCACCGCCGCCCGCCGGGTCCACAGATCCTCGTCGGCCGCCATGTTCACCAGGGTCTGCCGATCGCCGCGACGGTACAGCCACTCCCCCAGGATCGGGTCGGCGGAGGCGTCCACCAGATCCCAGTTGTTCACCCGCCCACCGGACAACGCGTCGCGATAGACCGCGACCCAGTCGGCACGAGCGGCATCGTCGTCGGCTCGATCGAACTGCGCACGCAGCAAGAAGAGCGCGAGCAGACGGTGCTCGTGCACCGACGACGCCAGCAACACCCGAATCGTCTCCGCATCGGCGGCACCGCGAAATCGTTTGGCCACCTTGCGCAATTGCGGCACGGACACACCGACGAACTCGTCCCCCTCGCCGTACTCGCCGGGGCCGGTCTTGAAGAACCGCGACGTCCCGGCGGCTCGCGCCGGATCGGCGAGTGCACCGACCGCGGCGATGATCTGCGCGGGCGTCGCGGTGCCGCCCACCGCCTCAGCCCAGGAGGTCGGCGATCGGGGTGGGCGTGAGCAGCTTGGGCCGGGTCTTCATGACCCCACCGACCTTGCCCGCCCCGACGACACCGGTGAGAATCCCGTCACGGCTGTAGTAGGCAAGGAACTTTCGGCCGTCGTCGTCGACGATGTGCACCTCGTCGGTGGCCGCCGGTCGACCGAGAACCTGGATCTTGAGGTCGAACTGGTCGCTCCAGAAGTAGGGCGGCGCGGCCGGGGTCGTCGCGTCGGACCGCGCGATCCGGTGTGCGACCTCGGCGGCTTGTTCGACGGTGTGGGTCCAGTGCTCGACCCGCCGGGTGCCACCGTCCTCGGTGCGCCAGTTCGCGACGTCGCCGAGCGCGTAGACATCGGGCGCCGACGTCTTGCCGCATTCGTCGCACGCGATGCCACCGCCGGACTCGCGCGGCGCCAACTCGATTCCGGAACCGTCCAGATAGTCGACGACGGGAATGGAGCCGATCCCGACGACGACGATGTCCGCGTCGACGACCGAGCCGTCGCCGAGCCGCACACCACGCACCGCGGAACCATTCGTCAGGATCTCGTCGACACCGACACCGGTCCGGACGTCGACGCCGTTGGCGACATGCAATCGGGTGACGAGCGCCCCGATCTCGGGGCCGAGCGCCACCGCCAACGGGGTGGGTGCGGGTTCGACCAGGGTGACGGTCAGGCCGCGCTGGTTGAGGCTTGCCGCCACCTCGCAACCGATGAAGCCGGCGCCCACCACGACGGCACGACCGGCACCGTCGATCTCTTCCCGCAGTGCGAGCGCGTCGGAGATGGTGCGGAGCACATGCACGCCGGAGATTCCGGCGGTACCGGGCAGCGGACGCGGCACGAGCCCGGTGGCCAGGATCAGCGACTCGTAGCCGAGTGTCTCGGTGCGGTCGGGGTCGTCGACGTTCTCGACGGTGACCGTATGGTCGGCGGGCGAGATGGCGCGGACTCGCTCCCCCATCCGCAACTCGATGGACGATTCGCCGAAGAACTCCGGGGGCTTGAGATCCACGCGGTCCTCCTTGCCCAGCAGGACCGATTTGGACAGCGGCGGCCGATCGTACGGCGGATGCGGTTCGGCGCCGATCAGCGTGATCGAACCCTCGTACCCGTTGCTGCGCAGCCCTTCCGCCACACGGATGCCACCGAGACCTGCTCCGACCACGATCACACCAGCGGATGATCCACTCATGACTGTCCTCTCATACCGGTATCTCCGCGCTCGGGCCCATCGGCCACACAGCGCGGGTCGCCGGTCATCCGTGGACCGGCCCGGGTGCCCCGATGCACCCTTTACAGTGGTGCGCCGCCGACCGTCTCCAGGTCGGCCAGGCGCCAATTCCCCCCGACATTACGCATAGTCGCCCACCGAGCGATAGGGGCCGTCTCATCATTCCCGGTTCCGCCCGCAGAGATACCCGGAATCCGGACCACCTGGTCGGCGAAGACCATGACCTGGGATTGCTCGTCGGAATAAGCGTTGACCCCGACCCCGACGACACGGACCGTCATGCTCGCACCCGCCTCCACGGCGCCCGGCAGCACCAGGTCGGGCCCCTGACTGCGGTACTCGACGTCCAGTGGTCCGGTGAGGTGCCCCGCCACCTCGTCACGCGCCGCGACATCGGTGTCGGGTCCGAAGGTCATCAATGCGGTCACCGCACGGGCCGTCGCCGCCTGGACGGCGCTGCGTTGTGCGTCGTCGGGGACCGGCCGTGCTCGCTGCGCGCCCACGACACCGAGGATCGCCACCACCGCGGCGACCACCGCGAGCACCGTGGCCACCATCAGACGACGGCGACCCCGACGGGTGAGACGGGCCGGCGCGCTCATGCCGGGGCCGCCTGATCGATACGCCATCCGGAATCCGTGCGGACCATGGTGACCTCGACGGTGATCTGTCGGTCGGACGGGTCTCCCCCGACGAGTTGCGGATCGGTGGCCTCGGCGACGACCAGCACCCGTGCCTGCGCACCGACCTCGCCGGAGCCGGGGTCGGTGACGAGTCCGGCCGACAGGATCTGGCCCGTGCTGGGCGCCTGATGACCGGAGATCTCGGCGGCGAGCGCCGCGCGGGCCGCCTGTACCCGTTGGTGCTGTGCGCCGGTGGTCACCGCGAGGACTCGCTCGAGGTACCCGGCCGGGTCGGCCGGGTCGGCGGTCAGCAACGTGGTGACCGAGGTGCGGGCCGCGGCGAGCGCATCGTCGGCCGCGGCGGCCCGGCCCGCGGCGGCGCGGTTGTGCACCCCGACACCGATCACCGTGCCGAGAAGGACGAGCGCGACGATCCCGGCGACCGCCAGTCCGATCATCAACTGCGTGCTGCGACGCCGCGCGCGGGCGCGCAGGGGTTCGGCGGCCGCGATCCGCGCCCGGCGGGCGGCGCGGGTGGCTTCGTCGACCCGTGCCGCAGCGGCGTCGACGCGCTGCGATGTGGGCTCGGTCATGTCAGCACCGCCAGCCCGGTCAACACCCAACGCTGTCCCACTCGATCGAATCCCGCCGTGACCGAACGCTTTTCCTCGACAAACGAGCCGGCGCCGGTGTCTCCCCTGGTGCGCACGGTGGCGCGGATCAAGACGTCACCGTGATCGGGTCCGGCATCGATGATACCGACCTCGTCGGATGTCCAGGTGATCGCGGCCGCACCCGCTGACGGTGGCCGGGTCAGTTCGGTGGCGTAGCGATCGGCGAACTCGCCGCCGACGAGCGTGCGTGCCTTGGCTCGGTCGGTCTGCCAGGTCTGCACGTCGACCGAGAAGACCTGCGCCACGATGCCGCCCGCCTCGCGGCGCAGTTCGGAGCGGGCTCGTTCGGTGGCGGCGTCGCCGTCCGCGGTGCGCCACAGACAGATCAGTGTGGCGAGCAGTGCGATCACGACGATCCCGGCGACCGCCACGAGGATCGACGCCGTGCGCACCGATACCACCCGAGGGCGGACCGGCGACTGCTGCGGACCGGATTTCTCCGACGTTGTGGTGGTCATGGAAGGTATTGCACCGCCGCCAGTTTGAGCTGACCGTCGTCGGGGACCACCAGCACCCGCAGGCGGAACTGCCGAGTGGCCGCGGCATCGCCGGATCCGGCCGCGCCGGTCTGCGCAAATCCCACCGTGGCCGCGACGAGAACCGTCGCCCGGTCGCCCGACCGACCCGAGACGCCCGCCCCGTCGACCGTTCCCCGCGCGACCGTCCCCTGCGACGCGACGAAACGTGTGTAGCTGTCCGCGGATTGGCCGAACTGATCGTAGAACGCCCCGGTGGCGCCCTCGAGGATACGGCGCGCCTGGTCGGGTCGACGGTGATCGGGACTGAGCAGCAACGAGACCCGCGCGACCGCGGCGCGCCGGTAATCGTCGTCGGTGTACGCGTTGTCCGCGCGCACCCAGAACGTGACGGCGACGACGGCGGCCACGATCAGCAGGACTGCGATCGTCGCGACCAGCCAGACGATCCGGGGCCTGCGGCGCACCCCGGCGGCGACCTGCGCGTCGTGCAACTCGTCGACGGCGGAGGCCAGCTCCCTACGCGTCGTCCGCTCGTCGTCGAGCCGGGTGTCCTTGCCCATCACACCGATTGTGTCAGCTCTCGCCGATCCGGTGCGAGTAGGCCGCCCGCTGCTCGTGGTCGTAGTCGAGGAAGACGGTGTCGAGTTTGGCCATTCGTCGTGACGCACGCTTCATCCGCTGCGGGAAGATCGCCATGGCGTGCACCCACGCCATCGAACGCGGCGCCGTGACCCGCAGGCGCGGCCGGACGACAATGGAGACCACCTGGGCGGCAACATCTTCGGGCTCGAGCACCTGGATCATCCGGTTGGTGCGCAGCCCGGAGATCAAACCGGTGCGGGTGAAGGTCGGCAGAACGGTACTGACCTGCACGCCGGTGTTCTCGAGTTCGGCGTTCACCGCTTCGGAGAACTCGATGACGGCGGCCTTGGCCCCGTTGTAGACGGTCATCCCCGGCGTGGGCATCCGCCCGGCGACCGAGGCGATGTTGACGACCTGTCCATGCCCACGTGCAACCATCCGGCGCGCGGCGAGTTGCGTACCGGTGATGACGCCGACGACGTCGATGTCGAAGGTCCGACGGATCAGCGCGTCGTCGTAGGACAGGAAGGCTCCCACCGGCATGATGCCCGCGTTGTTGATGAGCACGTCGATCGGCCCGACCGCGTTCTCGACCTTGGTGAGGAACTCGTCGAACGAGGCCCGGTCCGTCACGTCGACGCCGAACCCCTCCACGCCGAGGTCGGCGGCCGCCTTACCGACGGCTTCGTCGTCGATGTCGCCGAGTACGACGGTCGCGCCGGCCTCGAACAGTTGCGTCGCGGTCTCGAAACCGATGCCGCGGGCGGCTCCGGTGATGGCGATGACCTTGTCCGCCAACGCGGACCGGATCTCGTCGTGATCCGCCGAGCGCACCAGCCGGTCACGCAGGGACATGTGAGTACTCCTTGATCGAGGAATGCAGCGATTCGTACAGGGGTGGACGTGGAACCGGGCGGGTCACCAGATCATCGGCGCGAGGTACTTGGCCGCCAACTCGCGGACCGCTGCCGGCGACTGCCGGTCCTCATCGGAAGCCGGCACCTCCAGAAACGAGATCACCAGCCGGACATGAAGTTCCACCGACTGCCGGAGCTCGTCGTCGGGCATCTTGGCGCCCGCGGTCCGCAGGGTCGCGGCGACCCGATCGGTGACCATGTCGATGAACAGTGAGGTCACCGCCGCGGTGATGCCCTTCATCTCCGAATCCGTCAGCACCAGCCTGCGCATCAGCGGGTCCTCGGAGATCATCACCGCACCCTCGGCGAACGCCTCGACGACAGCGTCGGCCGGACCACGGCCGACCACGGCCAGCTCGAGCCTGCGCATCCCCCGCTCGTAGAGATCGTTGGCGACCGCGAGCAGCAACGCCTCCTTGTTGGGGAAGCGTCGATACAGGGTGCTGCGGCTGACGCCGGCGCGCGCGGCCACCTCATCCATGTTGGCCCGGCGCACGCCGACCTCGGTGAACTCGGCACCTGCCGCGGCCAGGATCGACTGTTCCTGGTCCTCGGGACTCGAGGTGTTGCGGGTCTTCCGTCCGTTCTTTGCCGGTGACGTCGCCTTGGTGGAGGTCATCGGCGACGCAGCGTGACGGGTAGTTTGTCCTTCGGCACCGGCAGGGAGCTGTAGTCCATCGGGATCTGGTAGTCCTCCGGGACCGACCACTCATATCCGCGCACCAGATGGTGCAGGATCGTCTTGATCTCCATCTGGCCAAAGTACAGGCCGATGCACTTGTGGACACCACCGCCGAACGGCATCCACGCCATCCGGTGGCCCTTGTCCTCGGCGCGGTCGGCGTCGAAGCGCTGCGGGTCGAAGATGTCGGGGTTCGTGTAGAACTCCGGGTCGCGATGGTTGGTCAGCTGCGGGACCGTGACGAAGCTGCCCTTGGGCACGTAATACCCCTGCACCGACGTGTCCTTGACGGCCATGCGCGGCTGCGCGGGCACCGGGGTGCACATCCGCAACGATTCCTTCATCACCTGATCGATCACGGTCAGCTTGCCGAGGTCGTCGTAGCCGAGCTGCGGGTTGAGCTCCATGGACTGTTCGTGCGCCTTCTGTTGCCACTCCGGCGATTTGGCCATCCGATAGGCCATCTGGGTCATCGTGATGGTCGATGTGTCGTGGGCAGCCATCAACACGAAGATCATGTGGTTGACCACGTCCTCGTCGGTGAACCGCTCGCCTTCGTCACTCTCGGCGTGGCAGAGCACCGAGAACAGGTCCGGCGTCTCGCGGGCGCGCTTGGCCGCGATGTTCTCGTAGAAGAATTCTTCGAGGACCTTGCGGCCACGCAGTCCCTTCCACCAACGGCCGCCGGGTACCGGCTTTCGGACGTAGGCGACGCCGGCCCGCACGGTGTCGATGAACGCCTTGTTGATCTTGTCCGCCTGGTCCTTGGGCAGTTCGAGTCCGAGGAAGACCTCGAGCGCCACATCGAGGGTCAGCGACTTGAACTCGTCGAACAGCTTGACGTTGCCGGTCGGGAAGTCCGCGAGGCGCTCGGCGATCATCGGCTGCATCTCCTGCATGTAGCCCTTGAGAACCGACGGTGTGAACGCCTGCTGCAGGATGTGCCGGTGATGGCGGTGCTCGTCGAAGTCGAGCAGCATGATGCCGCGGTTGAAGAACGGGCCGATGAAGTAACTCCATGCCGGCCCGTTCGCGAATGCCTTGTCGCGATTCATCAGGATCTCGTCTGCGGCACGCGGACCGGCGGCGATCACCATCTTCACGCCGAGAGCATTGAGTCCGGACACATTTCCGAAGCGGGCGAGCCGGTCGTCACCGAACGCGAAGGGGTCGCGACGCATCGCCATCATCTCGAGAATCCCGTTGCGTTCCGCGCACGGCACCTCGAGCAACTCACTGTCCGCCGGGGCCTTCGCCAACACCGTCGTCATCGCTTCTCCTCACCCAACCATCGGCATTCACCACGCTCCGGGAATGTGAGCCCGGTCGCACCTGACTCTATTGGAACAGATCGGTGAAAATGTTTCTAGTGGGTCCCCGCAGAAGCCCGCCCCGCCAACACCGCGTGGCACCGCGTCAGGCGCTCACGCCACCACAGATCGCGTTCGGGCCCGGCCGTCGGCAACGCCGCGGTCTCGACGTCGTCGGGACCGACCCACCGGGGCGTGATCGCGCCGTCGACGGGTACGAACGGCTCGGCGACGTCGACGGTGAACAGCGTGCCCGTGCCCAGACCGCACGCGTGGTCGAGTTGGCCGAGCGCCGCAGCCGCGGCCACGCCTGCCGCGATCCCGACCGCCGAGTCCAGCGCCGACGACACCACCACCGGAAGGCCGATGACCTCGGCCAGTGACAACACCGCGCGCATCCCGCCGAGCGGCGCGATCTTGACGATCGCGATGTCGGCGGCGTCGGCGGCCACCACCCGGTACGGGTCGGCGGCCTTGCGGATCGACTCGTCCGCGGCGATCGGCACGTCGACGGCGCGCCGCACCGCCGCGAGTTCTTCGACCGTCGCACAAGGCTGTTCGGCGTACTCGAGTTCACCGATGGCTCGCAGGGCCCGCACCGCGTCGTCGACGGTCCACTGCCCGTTCGCGTCGACCCGCACCCGGGGGACGATCGCACGGGCCGCAGCCACCCGCGCGACATCGTCGTCGAGCCCCTGGCCGGGTTCTGCCACCTTGATCTTCGCGGTCGTCGCCCCCGGATAGCGGGCCAGGATCGCGGCGACCTCGTCGGCGGGCACCGCGGGCACCGTGGCGTTGACCGGCACCCGACCCCGCTGCGGCCGGGGCGGACCGAGATAGGCCGCCTCGAGACCGGCCGCGAGCCAGTTTGCGGACTCCTCGTCGTCGTATTCGACGAACGGCCCGAACTCGCCCCAGCCCGCCGGACCGCGAAAGATCATCGTCTCGCGCGCGGTGATCCCCCGGAAGCGGGTGCGCATCGGCATCCGCACCACCTGCGCGGATGACAACACCTCGGCCACCGACGGCAGCTCGTTCGTGCTCACCATCACCACCTCTCCCGTCGAACCCGCGTTGGAACAAATCTTCCACTTCGTTCCATCGTGGGTTACCCTGCTCACATGTCAGTCAACCAGGACTACGAGCAGGCGATCCGCGAGGCCGAGCCCGTCATCGTCGCCGACGACGCCGATGCACCCTTGCCCACGCCCCGACTGGGTGCGGATTCGCTGGTGTGGAAGTTCTACGGGGACTCCCGGGGCATCCTCGGCTTCCAGCGCCTGGCCGGTACCGAGAACTGCATCGAACAGTTGGGGCAGGCGGTTCTGGACCATTCGGTCATCTTCGACGATTTCCTCGGGCGCGCGAAGCGCACCGGCCCGCCGGTGATGAAGACCGTCTACAGCACCGAACCGCAGAAGTGGGGACGCACCGTCCGCGACTTCCATCGCGACATCAAGGGCACCATCAGCGACGGATCGCGCTACCACGCCCTGAACCCGGAACTCTTCTACTGGGCGCATGCGACGTTCGTCGATCAGGTCCTGTTCATCACCGACACCTTCATCCGCAGGCTCAGCTACGCCGAGAAGGTCCAGATCTTCGAGGAGAGCAAGGTCTGGTACGAGCTGTACGGGGTGAGCTCGCGCAGTCAGCCACAGACCTACGAGGAGTTCCTCGCCTACTGGGACGACATGCTCGACCGGTTCATCCCGCACAAGACCGTCGTGTACGCGACCGGGTACATCCGCAAGGGTCTGCCCGGCCCGAAGAAGATTCCCGCGCCGGTGTGGAAGGTGATCTCGGCACCGCTGAACGGATTCATCCGCACCGTCGTCGTCGGGACGCTACCCCAGCAGATGCGCGATGTCTGCGGGCTGGAATGGAACACCAAGCGGGAGAAGCGTTTCCAGCGGTTCGCCGCGACCATGCGGGCACTCAATCCGGTGTTCAACAGGCTGCCGCTGAAGTGGCTGTACGTGCCGTGGGCCTACGAGGCATGGCGTGAGATCGGGGTGGATCCGCGCGGACTGCACAACCGACCGGCGGCCTGACCGACCCGCGCTGTCCGCGGCGCTACCACTGTCCGAAGGCGCCCGCCGGGTCCGCGTGACCGAAACCGCCACTGTGGCTCCGGCTGCCGTGCACGCGTTCGTCCATCGACCGTAACCGTGGCCCCTCACCCAACCGGGAACCGAGTACTCGTTCGATCTTCGGACCGATCCGTGAGAAGTCGTGCGCCGCAGTCGACATCGGGTAGGCATCGGCGACCAGCGCGAGCCAGTGGTAGGTCGACCGCAGATCGTCGGCCGACAGTGGACCGGTCACCCAGTCGTCGCTGCGCCAGGTCTCGCGTTCCCATGCCTGCCACGGGTAGTCCACGTCGGCCGATGGCGCCACCGAGTACAGACCACGGACGATGACGTCGTTGCGTTCGATGCCGGCCTCGGTGCGCCACCGGGAGACCAGCTCCGAGTACTGGGCGTACTCCTCGGCGACCCAACTCGTCCGGCGCAGTGCCCGCCATCCCGCGCGCCGCAGCGTTCGTGCCACCGTGCCGTCGAGCACCTGGCTGCGATGGTGCGGATCGCCCGCACCGGCGAAGTAGAGGAACCAGGTGAATCCGGCGGGGCCCATCCGGTCGATCGCCGTGCCACCGCGATCGGGTTTGAGCAGCGCGAAGGCTGCCGCCGGGTCGTCTCGGCTCTGCAGCGCCGCCTGCTGCAGGAGTCTGCCGATCCGCTCGCGGTCGTCGGCGACCGCGCCTATCCGCCGCTTGGTGTCGGCCGTACGACGGCCCTGACAGAACGCGATCGTGTTCCACAGCAGCGCAATCGCACCCTCGGACGACCGGGTGGCCTCGGCACCCAGTCGAAACAACTCGCTTCGCGAGATGGTGTCGACGTCGAGTACGTCGGGAAATCCGCGGTCGGACAGTGCGGCCGTCCACCACCGACGGTCGACGTCGACTGCATCGGCACACAGTTCTGCGGTGCGATCACCCGCGGCAAGCCAGTCGGACAGGACACGTGGGATCGCAATATCGGTCGGGTTCATGGTCTTTGGACGCACGGCGGCCGCCCGTGGTTCCGTTCGATCGACCGAGCCCGACCGCGGCGGCATCCGCCGTGCTGCGGTACTACCCGATCGCGGCCGCGATACGACGCCACTGGTCGCGCGGGTACGCCTTCGGATCACTGTCGAGCACCTGGATACAGACGTGATCGGCGCCGGCATCCCGATGCTCGCTCACCCGCCTCAGGATCGCCTCCTCGTCACCCCACGCGATGATCGCGTCGAAGAGCCGGTCGCTCACGGTGTCGATGTCGTCCTGGGTGAACCCCGATCGCAACAGGTTGTTCGCATAGTTCGGGAGCTGGAGATAGGCGCGCAACCATTCGGTTCCCACGGCCCGGGCGTGCTCGCGGTCGGTGGTGAGCACGACCGTCTGTTCCGGCAGGAGCATCGGCCCGTCACCCAGGGCATCACGGGCCTTCGCGGTGAAGTCCGGGGTGACCAGGTAGGGATGGGATCCGTTGGCGTGCGTTGTCGACAGGTCCAGCATCTTCGGCCCCAGCGCGGCCAGCACTCGGGAATGCACCGGCACCGGATGCTCGGCGGCGTCGAGTTGTTCGAGGAAAGCCCTCGTCGCCGCGAGCGGCCTCCGATACCGGCCTGGTTCACCCGCGTCGATGAGCGGCGCGTGACTGACACCGATGCCGAGCAGGAATCGGTCCCCGTGTTCCTCGGTCGCGGAGTGATAGCGCGCGGCGACGTCGGCCGGTTCGTGCATCCAGAGGTTGAGGATGCCGGTGGCGACCACCGCCTTGTCGGTCGCCGCCAGCAGGTTGCCGACCGAGTCGAACACCGGGCCACCCACATCGGGTATCCACAGGGCCCGGTAGCCCAGTTCTTCGAGTTCTGCGGCAGCATCCGCGGATTCGGCGGGGTCGCCATAGCGCAGTTGGCTGCTCCACACGCCTATGCCGTCGAGCTTCATGGTCACGCTCCTTCGTCTGTCGGTGGTGAACCAGGTCGAGACCCGAATGGCGCCAGACTATCGTCTGCACGGACCCGGCGTCTCGGCCGGGGCGAGTCGGACGACCTATGTCGCAGTGAGGAAATCGTGTGCTGCCGCAGCGAATTCGGCCGCCTTGTCACGGTGGACGCTGTGTCCCGCGTCGATGACGGTGAAGCGTGCGTCGGGAAGTGCCTGGCTCAGGCTCCGCAGATGCTGCGGCGGAAGAAAGCTGCGCCGCCCACCGGAGATCACGAGAGTCGGCACGTTCACCGTTCGCACTCCCTCCCACCAATCGGGGTCGGGCACCTCGAATTGCGGCCCCACCTGCGCGCCCACGGAGCGGTCGAAGCGCACCAGGGGCATGGGATCGGCGACCAGCGCCCCGATACCGCGCAGCCGCTCACCGAATCCGGCGATCACGGTGATCCCCTCGTCGACGTCGGACTGGTCGCGAGGCATCGGGGGCACCTCCTCGAGGACGAGGCGGCGGACGCGGTCGGGTTCGGCGATCACCGCTCGCAGGGCCGTGTGTGCCCCCAGGGAGTGTCCGACGAGGTCGACGCTGGTCAGGTCCAATTCGTCGAGGACGAAGCGCAGGTCGTCGCGAAAGTCGTCGAGACCGTATCGCGGCGCCCGCCCGCTACGCCCGTGGCCGCGCAGGTCCATCGAGACCACCGGTCGGCCCGCCCGGCGCAGCGTACGGGCAAACGACCGCCAGGTCGCGTGGTCACCGGCCATCCCGTGCACGAGCACGACCGGCACGGATGCGTCGATGGTGCCCGCGGTGCGGACCGCGATCCGAATGTCGTGTCGGTCGAGGATGCGCATTCACGCCACGATAGTCGCCGGCCACGATCGCACCTGAAGGCCGTGGTCGCCGGGCGCACGGGTCAGTCGCGGAACCAACCACTGTGCTTCGCGCGGAACACCATGTCCTGCCAGTAGCCCCACTGGTGAGTACCCACCGACGGGAAGTCGGTCGTGATCCGAACACCGGAGACGCCCGCGGCAACCTGGAAGGCACGGGTCTGCGCGAGTGACACGACCTCGAGCGGCGTGCCCTTGATGGAGCCGACCGGATCGTTGTTGTAGCGGCCCCAGACGCCTGATGCGGCGCCGACCCTGATGCGCATGCCCCGCATGCGTTGGATCTGCGCCAGCGGGTCGTTGTTGACCCATCGGATGTTCCACGGTGGCCCCCACATCGCATCCGCGCTGAACGGACCGACACCGGCTGCGATACCTGCGTCGAGCAGCGAGAGCCGCACTGCCTCACGCATCGTCGGCGCCGACAGGTTCAGATATCCGGACAACGAGAAGATGTGCGACACGCGTTTGCGGTGGTAGGCACCATAGATCATCGCCGCGTTGCCACCCATCGAGATCCCCATGAGCGCGTACTTGCCTCGCGGTCCCACCGCGAGTCCCCGCGCGTCGAGCTCGCGGATGATGGAGTTGAGCCTGCAGGTCCAGCGATACCGATAAGTGATCTTGCTGCCCGGGCTCTTGGTCTCCCAGTCCGTGTAGAAGCTCGCGAGACCGCCGACGGGCTCGATGACGTTCACGCCCTTGTCGGCCATCCGCTGAATCCGGGTCTCGTGGCGCCAGCCGCTCACATCGCTCGTCGCACGCAGCCCGTCGAGTGCGATCACGGTCTTGTAATTCCCCCACCGCGTCCACATGTCCACGGGGGTCGACGGCATCCCGCACCCGCTGACGTAGAAGCGGCCGAAGGAGGCCGCGTTCGCAGTGCCCGCCGAGACCGCGCCTGCGCCGAAGATGATGGCCACGACGAGAAGGCAGACTACGAAACGCCGTCGCCGTGCGAGCCGGCGCGGACGGATGCTGAGAACGGGCACCGCAGAACCGTAATCCGCTGTGCGACAGGGCCGCCAGAGCTGTGACCACAAGAGATCGACATCGATACCGGGGTGTTACCAAAGTGGCCAATGTGATCCATGTGGCAAGTGGTGCGTGAAGCCCGGTTCGCGCTCACTGTCCTCGTTCCCGCTCACCCAGTCGTGTGAGCGGGAACGAGGACAGTGAGCGGGACCCTTGGGCAGAGAACACAAAGGCGCCCAACCACGTGGGTGGTTGGGCGCCTTTGGTCAGATCTCGGTGACTATGTCACTTGTTGATCTTGGTGACTCGACCCGCACCGACGGTGCGGCCACCCTCGCGGATGGCGAAGCGCAGGCCCTCGTCCATGGCGACCGGCTGGATCAGCTTGACGCTCATCTCGGTGTTGTCGCCCGGCATGACCATCTCGGTGCCCTCGGGGAGGGTAACGACGCCGGTCACGTCCGTGGTACGGAAGTAGAACTGCGGACGGTAGTTGTTGAAGAACGGGGTGTGACGGCCACCCTCGTCCTTGCTCAGGATGTAGGCCTGGCCCTCGAACTCCGTGTGCGGAGTGGTGGTGCCCGGCTTCACGATGACCTGACCGCGCTCGACGTCCTCACGCTTGAGGCCGCGGAGCAGCAGACCGGCGTTGTCGCCCGCCTGCGCCGAATCGAGGAGCTTGTGGAACATCTCGATACCGGTGACGGTGGTCTTGGTGCTCTTGTCGCGGATGCCGACGATCTCGACTTCCTCGTTCACGTTGACCTCGCCGCGCTCCACACGACCGGTGACCACGGTGCCGCGGCCGGTGATCGTGAAGACGTCCTCGACGGGCATCAGGAACGGCTTGTCGGTCTCGCGAACCGGGTCCGGGATCGACTCGTCGACCGCAGCCATCAGTTCCTCGATCGACTTGACCCACTCGGCGTCGCCCTCGAGCGCCTTGAGCGCCGAGACCTTCACGACCGGAGCTTCCTCGTCGAACTCCTGGGCGGCCAGCAGTTCGCGGACCTCCATCTCGACGAGCTCGATGATCTCGTCGTCGTCGACCATGTCGGACTTGTTCAGTGCGACGAGGATGTAGGGCACACCGACCTGGCGGGCCAGCAGCACGTGCTCACGGGTCTGCGGCATCGGACCATCGGTCGCTGCGACCACGAGGATCGCACCGTCCATCTGGGCCGCACCGGTGATCATGTTCTTGATGTAGTCAGCGTGACCAGGAGCGTCGACGTGCGCGTAGTGACGCTTGTCGGTCTCGTACTCCACATGCGAGATGTTGATCGTGATACCACGAGCCTTCTCTTCCGGAGCCTTGTCGATCTGATCGAACGCGAAGCTCTGGTTGAGTTCCGGGTACTTGTCGTGCAGCACCTTGGTGATGGCCGCGGTCAGCGTGGTCTTGCCGTGGTCGACGTGACCGATGGTGCCGATGTTCACGTGCGGCTTGGTCCGCTCGAACTTCGCCTTCGCCACTTTGTTTGTCCTCCTGGACTGTTGTTGTCCTGCTGGGCGGATCCCAGCAAGAGTCGTTACTTACGTTGTCTGCGCCCGCTCTTGGTATGTGGGCCAGCGCGTTTCGCCTAGGGCCGGTGATTACTCGCCGGTGGCCTTGGCGATGATTTCCTTCGACACGTTCGCCGGAACCTCGGCGTACGAGTCGAACACCATGGAGTAGTTTGCCCGGCCCTGAGTCTTCGACCGAAGGTCTCCGATGTAGCCGAACATCTCCGACAGCGGAACCTGTGCCTTGACGACACGTGCACCACTGCGCTCCTCCATGGCCTGGATCTGGCCACGGCGGGAGTTCAGGTCGCCGATCACGTCACCCATGTACTCCTCGGGCGTCGTGACCTCAACGGCCATGAGCGGTTCGAGGATGACCGGGCCCGCCATCTTCGCAGCCTCCTTGAGGGCCTGCGAACCGGCGATCTTGAAGGCCATCTCCGAAGAGTCGACGTCGTGGTACTGACCGTCGAGCAGAGTGACCTTCAAGTTGACCAACGGATAGCCGGCGAGCACGCCGTACTGCATCGCGTCCTGCGCACCGGCATCCACCGACGGGATGTACTCGCGCGGGACGCGGCCACCGGTGACCGCATTCTCGAACTCGTAGGTGGCGCCGTCCTCGGCGTCCACCAACGGCTCGAGCTTGATGATGACCTTGGCGAACTGCCCCGATCCACCCGTCTGCTTCTTGTGGGTGAACTCGTGCTTCTCGACGGTCTTGCGGATCGTCTCGCGGTAGGCGACCTGCGGCTTGCCGACGTTGGCCTCGACCTTGAACTCGCGCTTCATGCGGTCGACCAGGATGTCGAGGTGGAGCTCGCCCATACCGCCGATGACGGTCTGGCCTGCCTCCTCGTCGAGTTCCACGGAGAACGTCGGGTCCTCTTCGGCGAGCTTCTGGATCGCGGTGCCCAGCTTCTCCTGGTCCGACTTGGTCTTCGGCTCGATGGAGACCTTGATGACCGGGTCCGGGAAGCTCATCGACTCCAGCACGATGGGCGAGGTCGAATCGCACAGGGTGTCACCGGTCGTGGTGTCCTTCAGGCCGATCATCGCGTAGATGTGTCCGGCCCAGGCCTCGTCGACCGGGTTCTCCTTGTTGGCATGCATCTGGAAGAGCTTGCCGATGCGTTCCTTCTTGCCCTTGGTGGCGTTGAGCACCTGCGTACCCGCGGAGATGTGTCCGGAGTACACACGCACGAAGGTCAGCTTGCCGAAGAACGGGTGCGCCGCGATCTTGAACGCGAGAGCCGAGAACGGCTCGTCGGCGCTCGGCTTGCGAGAGAGGATCTCCTCCTCGTTGCCGACCGCGTGGCCCTCGACCGACGGCACGTCGAGCGGCGACGGCAGGAAGTCGATGACCGCGTCCAGCATCGGCTGGACACCCTTGTTCTTGAAGGCCGAGCCGCAGAGCACGGGGTAGAGCTCACGGCTGACGGTCAGCTTGCGGATCGCACCCTTGATCTCCTCGACGGTGAGTTCCTCGCCGCCGAAGTACTTCTCCATGAGGGCCTCGTCGCTCTCGGCGACGGTCTCGAGAAGCTGCTCGCGGTACTCGGCGACCTTGTCGACGAGATCCGCGGGGATCTCCTCGATGGTCGGCTCGGTACCGATCGCGACGGTGCCGCGCCAGGTGATCGCCTTCTGCTCGATGAGGTCGACGACACCGTCGAACTCATCCTCGGCACCGATCGGGAGCTGCAGAACCAACGGCTTGGCGCCCAGACGATCCTTGATCGTCTGCACGGTGAAGTAGAAGTCGGCGCCCAGCTTGTCCATCTTGTTGACGAAGCAGATACGTGGGACTTCGTACTTCTCGGCCTGCCGCCAGACCTGCTCGGACTGCGGCTCGACACCTTCCTTGCCGTCGAACACGGCAACCGCGCCGTCGAGGACGCGGAGGCTGCGCTCCACCTCGACGGTGAAGTCGACGTGCCCGGGGGTGTCGATGATGTTGATCTGGTTCTTGTTCCAGAAGCAGGTCACCGCCGCAGAGGTGATGGTGATGCCCCGCTCTTTCTCCTGCTCCATCCAGTCGGTGGTCGAAGCACCGTCGTGGGTTTCACCGATCTTGTAGTTCACACCGGTGTAGAAGAGGATTCGCTCGGTCGTCGTGGTCTTACCGGCATCGATGTGGGCCATGATGCCGATGTTGCGAACCTTTTTCAGGTCGCTGAGCACTTCCTGTGCCACGTGGTTTCCCTTCGGGAATAGCTATGTGTTCAAAGGCTTTTCGGCTTCGCATGACCGCCGAGACGATCATGCGAAGCAAGCGGTCACCAGCGGTAGTGCGCGAACGCCCGGTTGGCCTCGGCCATCTTGTGGGTGTCCTCGCGGCGCTTGACCGAGGCGCCGAGACCGTTGGAGGCGTCGAGCAACTCGTTGGCCAAACGCTCGACCATCGTCTTCTCGCGGCGCTGCCGGCTGAAGGTGACCAGCCAACGCAGCGCCAGGGTGTTGGCGCGGCCCGGCTTGACCTCGATCGGCACCTGGTAGGTCGCGCCACCGACGCGGCGGCTCTTGACCTCCAGGGTCGGCTTCACGTTGTCGAGGGCGCGCTTGAGGGTGACGACCGGATCGGTGCCGGTCTTCTCACGAGCCTGCTCGAGGGCCTGGTAGACGATGCGCTCGGCGGTCGACTTCTTGCCGTCCAGCAGGATCTTGTTGACCAGCTGGGTGACCAGCGGGGACCCGTAGACCGGGTCGTTGATCAGGGGGCGCTTGGGTGCGGGTCCTTTACGTGGCATGACTTATCAGTTCCCCTTCTTCGCGCCGTAGCGGCTACGGGCCTGCTTGCGATCCTTGACACCCTGGGTGTCGAGCGAGCCGCGGATGACCTTGTAGCGAACACCCGGGAGGTCCTTCACACGACCGCCACGAACGAGCACCATCGAGTGCTCCTGGAGGTTGTGTCCCTCGCCCGGGATGTAGGCGGTGACCTCGACGGAGCTGGTCAAGCGCACACGCGCGACCTTCCGCAGCGCCGAGTTCGGCTTCTTCGGGGTGGTGGTGTAGACGCGGGTGCACACGCCACGACGCTGCGGGCTCCCCTTGAGGGCCGCGGTCTTGGTCTTTGCAGCCTTGTCGTGACGGCCCTTGCGGACCAGCTGGTTGATGGTTGGCACTAGGTGTTTCTTCCTTTGTTGGCAGTGTCCGCCGACATCCGCGCGAACGCTCGCCGACGGCCGTGTAGTTGTCGTTTGCGGTTTGTGCTCCGGGCAGGCCTCCGGGACCGAACTGGCTCCCACTACCTCCGCAACTCGCCCCACCAGCACGTCTGCGCTGGTCAGTACATTTATCGACACCCCGAGGTCGGGTGTGTCCCCAACTCGACCAAGGTGTCGCCTGTCAGCCCACCGTGCACCCGATTGCCGGGCATGCAGACTGGCCCAGCATGTGCCGGGCACCGGCGAACCACTCTACCGACCTGGTTTGCACAGGTCAAAAAACGGATCCAGGTCACTGATCCTCGACGACTACCGGGTGAACTCGCGGTGGCCGCACAGTGTGTTCAACGCACTCATGCCCCCGTCGGTTCCCCGCGTCCGCACCGAGCGCCGGCCGATGCGGGCGCAGCCACGGCGATCGCGTCGTCGGCGCGACACCATCGCGTCGGATCGATCCGGAATCACCGTGACGCACTGCCGTTTCCGGTGCTGTCCCGGGCGCCCGACCGGTGCTTCACCGCATCCGTCGACGCACGATGTCGGAGCCGCCACGGGTGATCGTGGCCGCTCCGACATCGGGTGCGCTCGTGTTACGGGGTGTTCCACCAGGCGAGCACCGACGGCCACGCCTGCGGGTTGGACGTCTGGTAGCCGAGGTACGCGCCGATCGCCGCGCCCACGCCGGCACCGATCCAGCCGAACACGATGAAACCGATGAGGCCGCCGACGAGGGTCGAGATCGGGGTGTTGCCCTTCCAGCCCTTGTTCAGCTCCTTCCACATCAGGTCGTAACGCTGGTTCTTGGTGAGGCGCTTGGCACGGGGCTTTGCCTTGTTCCGCTTCGCCGCATCGGTGGCCGCCGCATCCAGCAGCGCCCGGTGGTCGCGGCTGACGATCGGGGTGAGGGTGGCAGACGACCGGTCGGCACCGACCGACCAGCGCAGCGGCACCCGGAATCCGTCCATCGTGCCGACCAGCGGCAGCGAGTCGACGACGCGCCCGGCGCGGTCTCGCACCTGCAGTTCGGTGCCTGCGGCGTTCGGGACGAACGCTGCGTCACGCAGTTTCGCGACGACGCTGTGTCCGTCCGCGGCGATCGCCGCTGTGACGAAGGGCGCGGTAACGAAGGGCGCTGGGGCGGACGGCGCCTGGGAGCTGCGCGCCGGTGCGGCCTGGGCTTGGGCGGACGGGAGGACGAGGGCGACCGCGGTGAACGCGGCGATCGCCAGGAGAACACGGTGAATGTGCTTCATTGACCCCAACTTCATGTGAACCGTGAACGAACGCCCTCAGGCGAATCCTGAGAGCCGGCTGAACAGTAGCCGGACGATCCGATACGGACGTCTCACGAATCGCTGGATATGGCGCAGATCACGCACCGGCGTATGCCGTTCGGATGACCTCCGAAAACCATTCGCGGGTAACACCATTCGCCGGGACCGAAACACCCGGGGGCGCCCACATACGAACGACCGTGTCCGAGTGACTGTGTCCGAGCGACCACAGGGCCGGTGACGACGAGACGGCGCCGGCGGTGCGGTTGTCTGCGCTCACCGCCCGCATCGTCGCGACGACTAATCCGCCGACTGCGGCAAGGTCACCTTCGACGCGCCCCGTTTGGCGGGGTTCGACGGTGGCGGCACCACCGGTCCGATGTCACCGTCCGGCGCGTCGTCGAGGTCGACGACGACCGGTGCGTGATCGCTTGGCTTGCTCCCCTTGCGGGCTTTGCGATCCACCCATGCCGCCGCGACCCGGTCCGCGACATCGCCTCCGGCCAGGATGAGGTCGATGCGCATGCCGAGATCCTTGTGGAACATGCCTGCGCGGTAGTCCCAGTAGCTGAACACCCGTTCGTCGGGCCACCGGTCGCGGACGACATCGTGCAGGCCGAGCCCTTCGAGACCCGCGAGCGCGGCGCGCTCGGGTTCGGTGACGTGGGTGTGGCCGACGTAGGCGGCCGGGTCGAAGACGTCGTCATCGGTGGGCGCGATGTTCATGTCGCCGCACAGCATGGTGTTGGCTGCCGTGTCCGGACCACTGCCGCGGGCGACCGTCTCACGCAGACGCGACAGCCATTCGAGTTTGTAGCGATAGTGATCGGAGTCCGGTTCCCGGCCGTTCGGCACGTACAGCGAGTAGATGCGTACGCCACCGCAGACCGCGGAGACCGCCCGCGCCTCGACCGGCGAGTCGGGTTCGGGATATCCGGGTGCGCCGTCGAAACCGTCGCGCACGTCGTCGAGACCGACCCGGGAGAGCAAGGCCACGCCGTTCCACTGGCCTTGTCCCACATGGGCGATCTCGTAGCCGCGCTCGGCGAGGTCCGCACCGAGGGCGTCGTGGAATGCCGCGTCGCCGAGTTTGGTCTCCTGCAGACACACGACGTCGGGGCGACGCTCGTCGAGCCAGGGCAACAGACGCGGGATCCGTTGCTTGACCGAGTTCACGTTCCACGTCGCGACACGCATGGCTCAACGGTAGCCGTGCGAACCGACGCCCGGGACGGCACCCGCCCAGGCGTCGAGGACACGCGGGACTTCCCTTTGTCGGTGACGTGTGTCACGTTTGAGCCATCGAACCTATCGCCACCCGTTCCGACCAGACACCGCGACGTGCCGTCATCGAGCACTCGTGGCGCCGATCCGCGCTCTCGGGAGTGCGGCCCGACGACGTGCCCCCGGCCGTGCTGCTCGACATCGCCTCCGCCGATCCGCTGCTGGATGCGGCCCGCCCGGTCCTCGACGATGCGGCGGGGAGACTGGCCGACACCGACATGTCCCTGCTGCTGGTCGACCACGAGTGCCGCATGGTGTCGCGGGTCGCGTGCGGCGCCACGCTGGAACGCACGCTCGACGAACTCGGCGCCGCCCCGGGTGTCCCCTTCGCCGAGGACATCGTCGGCACCACGGCACTGGGCACGCCCGCCGAGACCCGCGACGGCATCGCGATCAACAGCGCCGAGCATTACCTCGAACAGTTCAAGTCGGTGAGTTGCTTCGGTCAGCCGATCATCCATCCGGCGACCCGCCGGCTCGCAGGCATCCTGTGCATGACCGAGATCTCCGAGCGGATCAACCCGTTGTCGGTGCCGTTCGTGAACGGCATCGTCGCCGACATCGCCGACCGGCTGCTGGATCGGTCCCGAGCACACCAACGTCGGGTGCTCGACGCCTTCCAGCGGGCCGCACCACGCCGCGACGTCGCGGTCGTCGCGGTCGGCGACGATCTGCAGCTCACCAATGCCCTTGCGGCCGAACTGCTCTCCCCCACCGACATCGGCGCACTCCGGATGGTGGTCGCCGACCCGGGACTGCGCGCGACCGTCATGCCGCTCACGTTGGTGTCCGGTGTGGAGGTCGAACTGGCCGTAGAGCCGGTGGCGGGCGCGCGGGGCGCCGCCCTCTTCCGCTTCCGGCCCGTCGCCCCACCGCCGACGACCGCGGTCCGCCCGGCAGGTCCGGCGTCGGTGAGTGTGGCGATCACCGGGGAACCCGGTACCGGGCGCAGCCGTCGCGCCGCCGAACTCGCCGCCGAGACGGGTCGTGACGCAGAGGTCGTCGACATCGCCGACGATCTGATCGCCGGGACCACCCCGGACATCCCGGCTCTGATCGGACGGGCCCGGCGCGACCGTGCGCCGTTGGTGATCGACGGTGCCGATCTGCTCGACGACCGTTCGGTGACACTGTTGGGCCGGGCCGCCGCGCAGGCCGTCGACCCCGCGGCACCGCTGATCATCGTGACCGGCCCCCGCGAGCAGGCCAGCGCGTCGGTCGCCGCCCTCCTCGCTCGCTGCGCCACCCGCCACGACCTCGCCCCGCTACGGCGGCGCACCTCGGAACTCGCCGCCCTCGCCAGCGATGCGCTGAGCGCCATCGGCCCCACCCTCTCGTTGTCCGGGCAGGCCACCGACGCGCTGCTGTGTCAGGACTGGCCGGGCAATCTCGGTGAGCTCGACGCCGTGCTGCGCCAGGCTGCTGCATCGTGTACCGCCCGTGCGGCGCGGGTGGTGGAGGCCACCGATCTCCCGCCGGACTACCGGACGGTGAGTCGGGCCGCGCACCTGTCCGGCCGCGAACAGGCCGAACGGACCGCCATCGTCGATGCGCTGGAGCACGCAGCGGGCAACAAGGTGCACGCCGCTCGCGCGCTCGGCATCAGCCGCACCACCTTGTACGCACGCATGCGCGCACTGGGTGTCTGAGGCGCCGGGGTGTGTGAGGCGCCAGTGTGTGAGGCTGACCGGTCAGCTCGCGGCAAGCGTCTGGCGCGCCAACGCGGCGATCAGGTCGGTCTGGGTGACGATCCCGACGATGCGGTCACCGTCGAGGACCGGGACCGCATCGCACCCGCTCTCCGAGAGCATCGGCAGCAGCGCCGCGACCGGTGTGTCGGGAGCCGCCACCGGCAGATCGGTCGCCATGATCTCGTCGGCGCGATCGCCGGCGGTGCCACGCCGCAGCAGTCGGTCGGTGGCCGCACGCATGCCACCGGCAGGCTGCCGACTGGACACCAGATGCAGTTGGAACACGACGCCGAGGAAACGTCCTCCCGGGGTCACCACGGGCAGAGATGTGAAGCGGTGGTGACCGAACAGCTCGACCAACTCCGTCGGCGACGACTCCGGTCGCACCGTGATCAGATCGCGCGACATCACATCGGCTGCCGTGAGCGGACCGGCGCGGTGCCCGGCGGCCTGTAGTTCGGCGGCACCGACCAACCGCGCGAGATCGGCGACCCCGAGGTTGAGCGATTGCTGATAGCGCTCGAGGATGCCGTTGAGCTCGTCCTCGCTCAGACCCAGGCGCCCCACCGACGGGGTGTCGAATTGGCGGAACGGGTAACGCCTGCCGGTCAGGCGCGCGTAGGCGGCGGCGAGGATCACCAGCAGCACCGTCCCGAGTGCGACGGGCGCGAGTGCGAAGCGAAAGCCCAACGCGTGTATCGCGTCCGGCGACAGCGCCGCGGTCATCGCCACGGCACCCGCCGGCGGATGGACGGCGTGACAGAGGATCATCGCCGCGACCGACAGCCCGACCGCGAGCGCGACGCGCAGTGCCGGCTGCGGCACGAGGAGTGTGGCCGCCACCCCGATGACGGCGGACACCGTGTTGCCGACGACCGCAGGCCATGGTTGGGCCAGAGGGCTGTTGGGCACCGCGAACACCAGCACCGTCGTCGCGCCGAACGGCGCGATCATGTACAGGCCGAGCCGGAGATCGACGCCCGACGACAACAGGACACCACCGACGACGGCGAGGCCGAGGATCGCACCGACGCCGGCTCGCAGCGCCTCGCGCGGCGACACCGAAGCATGCGCCGGACCGATGCTCCGCAACATCTCGCGCAGCTGCGCCGACCGCACCCCTGCCATTGCTCTCCCCTGTCGCCGAAAGTCGCCGGAACACGGTAGCCCGTCGACCGAACCCCGGGTAAGGCGACCCTCACCTGAAGGTGACCGCGTTGTGCAGGCCGGTGTTCAGTTTCTGGACACGGCGACACCGCGCGGGGGTGGCAGAAATGAATCAGGTCACAACTATGACCCGGATCACTCCGGTGATCGCCATCCGACCAGGAGGTTTTCATGACCGCCGTCGCCACCGACCTGTTCCCCCGGGTCCGCGACTTCATCTCCAGCGATCGACCGATGCTGATCGGCGGCGAATGGGTGTGGGCCGCTTCGGGCCGCACGTTCGAGACCATCGATCCCGCCACCGCCCGCCCCATCACGTCCGTGGCGCACGGCGATGCCACCGACATCGATCGGGCCGTGCGTGCGGCACGGCAGGCGTTCGACGACGGGCCGTGGTCGCGGATGAAGCCCAATGAGCGCGAGCGGCTGCTGTGGCGTGTCGGTGACCTCCTGACCGAGCGTGCCGCCGAGTTCGGCCAACTCGAGGCCCTCGACAACGGCAAGGCGGCGACCATCGCGACGGCGGTGGACATGAACTGGTCTGCCGACATCTTCCGCTACAACGCCGGCCTGGCCACCAAGATCACCGGCTCCACGGTCGACGTGTCCATGCCGTTCGTTCCGGGCGGCGAGTTCCACGCCTACACCCTGCGCGAACCGGTCGGCGTGTGCGGCCTCATCGTGCCGTGGAACTTCCCACTGCTGATGGCTGCATTCAAACTGGCGCCGGCACTGGCCGCGGGCAACACGGTCATCCTGAAGCCTGCCGAACAGACGCCGCTGACCGCATTGCTGCTCGGCGAGATCTTCACCGAGGCAGGCTTCCCGCCCGGCGTGGTCAACATCGTCACCGGTTACGGCGAGGCGGGCGCCGCGCTCGCCGCCCACGACGACGTCGACAAGATCGCCTTCACGGGTTCCACCGAGGTCGGCAAGAAGATCGTCGAGGCGGCGAAGGGAAATCTGAAGAAGGTGTCGCTGGAACTCGGCGGCAAGAGCCCGAACATCGTGTTCGCCGACGCCGATTTCGAGAAGGCGGTCGCCGGGTCGGTGGCCGCATGGATGTTCAACCATGGTCAGTGCTGTGTGGCGGGTACCCGTCTGTTCGTGGAGCGGCCGATCTTCGACGACTTCACCGCCGCGGTGGCCGAGGCCGCCTCGCAGGCGAAGATCGGTCCCGGTCTCGATCCGACCACCGAGCTCGGTCCACTGGTGAGCCAGGAACAGTTCGACCGGGTGTCCGGCTATCTCGCTGCGGGCCTGGCCGACGGTGCCCGCGCACTCACCGGCGGAAAGCGTTGGGGGGACGAGGGTTTCTTCATCGAGCCGACGGTGTTCGTCGATGTCGAACCCGACTTCTCCATCGTGTCCGAGGAGATCTTCGGTCCCGTGGTCGCAGCCATGCCGTTCGACGCCGACACCGGAGTCGCCGCGGCGGCCAACGACTCGATCTACGGACTGGCCGCGGGTATCTGGACCCAGGACCTGTCCAAGGCGCACAAGACGGCCCGACAGATCCAGGCCGGCTCGGTATGGGTCAACCAGTACAACGGCTTCGACACCGCCATGCCCTTCGGTGGGTACAAGCAATCGGGCTGGGGTCGCGAACTCGGCTCGTCGGCAATCGATCTGTACACGCAGACCAAGGCCGTCAACATCGCCCTCTAGACATCCATCGTCTCGAATCCACCCGTTCACAAAGGAGTGCAACCCATGTCCATGACGACCAAGGCCGCAGTACTGACCGGACCCGGCAAGCCGTTCGAGATCGTCGAACTCGACCTCGACGAACCACGCGCGGGCGAGGTGTTGATCAAGTACACCGCTGCGGGCCTGTGCCATTCGGATCTGCACCTCACCGATGGCGACCTGCCGCCGCGCTACCCGATCGTCGGCGGCCACGAGGGCTCCGGGATCATCGAGGCCGTCGGCCCGGGTGTCACCAAGGTGAAGCCCGGCGACCACGTGGTGTGCAGCTTCATCCCGAACTGCGGTACCTGCCGCTACTGTTCCACCGGTCGACAGAACCTCTGCGACATGGGGGCCACGATCCTCGAGGGATCGATGCCCGACGGAACGTTCCGGTTCCATTCCGGTGGTGACGATTTCGGCGCGATGTGCATGCTCGGCACCTTCGCCGAACGGGCCACCATCTCGCAGCACTCGGTGGTCAAGGTCGATGAGTGGCTGCCGTTGGAGAAAGCCGTCCTCGTCGGGTGCGGCGTGCCGTCGGGCTGGGGCACCTCGGTGTATGCCGGCGGGGTACGGGCCGGTGACACCGTGGTGATCTACGGCATCGGAGGACTCGGGATCAACGCCGTGCAGGGCGCGGTGTCGGCGGGCGCCAAACATGTCGTCGTGGTGGATCCGGTGGCCCTCAAACGGGATACGGCGATCAAATTCGGTGCGACACATGCTTTTGCCGACGCGGCCGAGGCTGCGACCAAGGTCAACGAACTGACCTGGGGACAGGGCGCCGATCAGGCGCTCATCCTGGTCGGCACCGTCGACGAGGAGGTCGTGCAGAACGCGACGGCCGTGATCGGCAAGGGCGGCACGGTGGTGATCACCGGGTTGGCCGATCCGACCAAGCTGACCGTGCACGTGTCCGGGACCGATCTGACGTTGAACCAGAAGACGATCAAGGGCAGTCTGTTCGGCTCGGCCAACCCGCAGTACGACATTGTCAAACTGCTGCGGCTCTACGATGCCGGTCAGCTCAAACTCGATGAACTGATCACCCAGACCTACACGCTCGATCAGGTCAACGAGGGTTACCAGGATCTGCGCGACGGCAAGAACATCCGCGGCGTGATCATCCACGACAGCTGATCAACCCCGCATGACCCCGGCCCGGGCGCGTCGACTCCCCCTTCCGCGCCCGGGTCGGTCCATGCGTGTCGTTCGTGTCGGCGCGAGCGCCTCACGACAGCGCGACGTAGCAGACCGCCGCGACCCACGGCACCCAGCCGACGACGAGCGCGGTGACGTTGAGCCACAGGTTGTCCCGCACGACGGCCATCACCTCCCGCAACTCGGCGGCCGGAAGGAAATAGGCGGCCGTGCGCGCTCCGGTACTGAACCCGTCGAGTTCGGCCGCCCGCATCATCGTCGCCGCCCGCAATGCGTGATAGTTGCTGGTCACGACCGCTGTGGTGCCGGTGACCCCATGGGCGGCGAGGACTCGCGCGGACAGTGCGACATTCTCGGCGGTGTCGGTCGACCGCTCCTCGAGGACCACGACGTCGTCGTCGACACCTGCGTCGAGTAGATGATCGCGCATCGCGGACGCCTCGCTGACGGCTTCGTCGTCGCCGCGGCCACCCGAGCAGACGATCAGCGGCCGGCGACCACGGCCGGCCGAGCGGGCGTGGACGCGTCTGGCCAGCGCCAGTCGCGATGCCAGCAGCGGACCGACCCGCCGCCCGTCCAATAGTCCGGCACCGAGGACGATGACCGCGGCGACCGTGTCACGTTCGGCCCGCAGGTGTCCCCACCACCCGTACACGATCGACCAGGAGACCACGGCGACCATGACGAATCCGGCGTAGGCCACCGGCAGACCGATCGTCGCGAGTGCGACCAGAACCACCGTCGGCGCATCGGAATCAAGGCGGCCCGCACCGAGTCCCACGGCGACACCGATCGCATAGACGAGGATCGACGCACCGACGACGACCGGCACAAGAGTGGCCGCCTGACGTCCCTCGCGGTGGATGAGGGTCACACCGTTGCCGATCAGCAGGATCGCGAGCGCGGTCAACATGGCCAGGCCGGCGAATGCCACACCGGCCAGATGCCACCCCACCGACAGTTCGTCACCTCGGACCCGTGCCACCACGAGCACCACGGTCACCACCCCGACCACCATCGTGGCGGTCAGGTACACGCCGGGACGCACGCGACGGGGTTCCTTCCAGGCGCTGATGACCGTGCTGAGCACCAGCAGTGCGAGCACGGTCAGGATCAGTGCCATGCCGGCCATTGTGCCAGTCCGGCATCAGGCCAGGAGTGGTTCAGTGACGCGGTCCGACGTCCACCCGACCGCCACGCGGCGTGTGGAAATCGTACGCCGACTCCGCATGCTGACCGTCGTCGATACCGTCCATCTCATGCTGGCGATGGGCACGCAGACCGAGCGTGTACTTGAGTGCGACACCGATGATCGCGGTGACGACCAGCGCGTAACCGAGGACGGCCGACACCGCGACGGCCTGCCGCCACAGCTGGTCGAATCCGCCACCGTAGAACAGGCCGTCGACACCCGCGGGCGCCGACGAACTCGCCACCAGACCGATCATCAGCATGCCGACGACGCCACTGACGAAATGCACACCGACCACGTCGAGCGAATCGTCGTATCCCCAACGGAACTTCAGCTCGATCGCATACGACGCCACCGCGCCGGCCACCGCGCCGATGGCCAGCGCACCGATCGGGGTCACCGACGAACACGACGGGGTGATGGCGACCAGGCCGGCGACCACTCCGGAGGCGGCGCCGAACGAGGTCGGCCGACCGTGGCGGATACGTTCGACGACCAACCACGCCACCATGGACATCGCCCCGGCACCGACGGTGTTGGCCACGACGAGTGCAGCGGCGCCGTTGGCCGCCAGCGTCGAACCCGCGTTGAAACCGAACCACCCGAACCACAGCAGTCCCGCGCCGAGCATCACGAACGGCAGATTGTGCGGTCGCATCGGATCCCTGGGCCATCCCGTGCGTCTGCCCAGCAGCAGTGCGATCACGAGTGCAGATGCGCCCGAGTTGATCTCGACTGCGGTGCCACCGGCGAAATCGATGGCGTGCAGGTGCGCCACGATCCATCCGCCGTGCTCCGCGGTGAGACCCGGTGTGCTGAACACCCAGTGCGCCACCGGGACATAGACCAACAGCGACCAGAGCGCGGCGAACACCAGCCAGGACGTGAAATGCATACGGTCGGCGACAGCTCCGGCGATCAGCGCGACGGTCACCATCGCGAAACCCGCCTCGAACGCCACGAACAGCAGGGCCGGGATGGTGCCGACAAGAGGCATGGAGGCGGAGTCGGAGCCGCCGGCACCGAAGTACCCGAAGAGGTTCTTCAACCCGGCGAACGTGGCGGGATCGCCGATCACACCGCCGTGGTCGGGCCCGAAGGCCAACGAATAGCCCACCACCACCCAGATGATCCAGATGATCGGCACCGCCGACAGACACATCATCATCATGTTGAGCACGCTCTTCGAGCGCACCATGCCGCCGTAGAACAGGCCCAGGGCCGGGGTCATCAACAGCACCAGCGCGAACGCCGCCAGCATCCATGCGGTGTCGGCTCCGTCGGGGGTACCCATCGTCGGGAACGAGATCACGCGATCACACTACGGTCCCCGCGGGGCGGTGCGGAAGGCGATCGAGCCTCGAATTCTCCACCGGCACTTGGCCGTCCGATTTGCCGGATTACGCTCCGCCGGGACCTGGCGCACCGGACAGCAATCGACACCGGCCGGATCGGGCGGCCAGTCCTGGGACCGGGATCGACACCAACCCGCCGTTGGGGCCGGAATCTAGTTCGGCGCGCCGTCGTTCGAGGCGTCCAGCGCTGCCGACACCAGCAACGTCCAGGTCGCGACGACCTGCTCACGACGCCGCGAGTCGTCGGACAGGGTGTCGGCGAGCCCGAGTCCCCGCGCGAGGTCGAGGGTGACCTGCGCAATGCTGCGCGCCTGTGGATTGGTGCCCTCGGGATCGAGCGCCGACACCGTCATCCGGTGCGCCGCATGAGCGAACTTGCCCTCCAACGGCAGGATCATCTCCCGCAGGGCGGGATCCGAGGCTGCGGCGGCCCAGACCTGCAACGCCGCCTTGAACTCGGTGCCGGTGTAGATCGCCACGGCGCGGGCGACGCCCGCTGCCACGCGATCGCCGTCCGGCACCGACTCCGGCGCGGCCGAGGCGCTCGCCGTCATGTCGTCGAAGATCAGCTCGAGTGCCGCGGTGATGAGGGCTTCACGCGTCGGGAAGTGGTGTTGGGCAGCACCTCTCGACACCCCGGCCCGTTCGGCGACCGCGGCGACCGTCGCCGCGGCCCACCCGTCCTGGGCGAGCGCGTCGACGGTGGCGCGCAGCAGCCTCTCTCGTGTCAGCCGCGATCGTTCCTGCTGTGGTTCACGCTGACTCGACGCGCGGGTCCCGGTGGTCATGATTCACCGGACTCCGAGAGGTCCCAGTGGGGCCTGCGCTTGGTCAGGAACGCCGTCATACCCTCGCGGGCTTCCTCGGAGGCGAACAGTTCCGCCGACTCGTCTGCCCGTTGCCGGGCGTGGCGGGTGAACTCGGCGAGAACACCGGCGGTGGCCAGGGATTTCGAGGCGGCCAGTCCCTGAGGCGACGCCCGCCGCAGCCCGGCGAGCACGGTTGCCAGTCCGGCGTCGAGGTCGTCGCCCGAGGCGAATGCCTCACTGACCAGACCGATCCGGACCGCGGTGGCAGGGTCGAACGTCTCGCCGGTGAGGAAATAGCGCCCCGTCGCCCGCGCGGTCAGCTTGGGCAGCAACACCAGTGAGATCACCGACGGAGCCAGCCCGAGCCGCGATTCGGTGAGTGCGAAGGTGCACCCGGGGCCGGCGAGGACGATGTCGGCAGCTCCGAGCAGACCGAACCCGCCGGCGCGGACGTGACCGTCGACCTTCGCGATCACTGGCTTCGGCAGCTCCAGGATCGACTCGATCAGGTCGAGCATGGCGCCGGTGCCCACCGAAGACGCCTCCTCGACGGACGCTCCCCCGGCCAGTGCCTCGCTCAGATCCGCTCCGGCGCAGAAGGTTCCACCGGTGTGGGTGAGGACCACCGCGCGCACCTCCGAGTTCGCCTCCGCAGCGCGCAACCCCCGTAGGAGTTGATCGACGAGGGTCGCCCCCAGCGCGTTGCGGTTCGCAGGCGAATCGAGGGTGAGGGTGCAGATCCCGGCATCGAGTTCCGAGTGGACGACTTCGGTCATCGTGTCTCCCGCTCAGTACGATTTGGGCAGACCCAGGCTGGTCTGCGCCACGAAGTTCAGGATCATCTCACGACTGACCGGTGCGATTCGCGCGATCCGAGCCAGACTCAGCATCGGCGCCAAGCCGTATTCCGAGGTCAGCCCGTTGCCGCCCATGGAGTGCACGGCCTGATCGACGAGTTTCACGCAGGCCTCCGCCGCCGCGTACTTGGCCATGTTCGCCGGCTCCGCCGCGCCCCAGTCGTCCCCGGCGTCGTACATCGTGGCGGCCTTCTGCATCATCAGCTTGGCCATCTCCAACTGGACCTTGCCCTCGGCCAACGGATGCGCGATCGCCTGGTGAGCGCCGATCGGCGTCTTCCAGACGGTGCGATCGTTCACATACGCCACCGCCTTCTGCAGGGCGAAGCGTCCCATGCCCACTGCAGATGCCGCACCCATGATGCGTTCCGGGTTGAGCCCGGCGAACAGTTGGCTCAGCGCCGCGTCCTCGGAGCCGACGAGCGCGTCGGCGGGCAGCCGGACATCGTCGTAGAACAACCCGAACTGCTTTTCCGGGTTCTGCAATTCCATGTCGATCATGGTCGCCTCGAAACCGGCCACATCGGTCGGCACGATGAACAACGCGGGATTGAGCTTGCCGGTCTTGTTGTCCTCGGTGCGCGCCACCACCAGAACGGCCTGCGCCTGGTCCACACCGGAGATGAACACCTTGCGGCCGTTGAGAATCCAGTCGGACCCGTCTCGTCGCGCGGTGGTGGTGATGTGATGCGAGTTGGAACCGGCGTCGGGTTCGGTGATGCCGAACGCCATGGTGACCGAACCGTCGGCGAGACCTGGCAACCAGCGCCGTCGCTGCTCGTCGGTACCGAAGCGGGCGATGACGTTACCGCAGATGGCAGGCGACACGACGAGCATCAGCAGCCCGGTGCCCGCCGCCGCGATCTCCTCCATCACGATCGACAGCTCGTACATCCCGGCGCCACCACCGCCGTACTCCTCCGGGAGGTTCACCCCGATGAATCCGAGCTTGCCTGCCTCGGTCCACATCTCGTCGGTCTTGCGGCCCTCCTGGGCACAGGCACGGAAGTACTCCTGCCCGTACTTGGCGGCAAACGCCGCCACCGATGCGCGCAATGCGGCCCGCTCCGGGGTCTCGACGAACGGGTTCACCTGGGCATCGTCGACGACGCTCATCCGATCTTCTCCTTTTGTTCGATGGTGTTCGAGTGGTGGGACGCACCGTCGCCGTCGTCGGCATCGATGACCGCCAGCACCTCGCCGACGGAGAGTTGTTGTCCCGGTTGCACGGACAGGCTCGCGACGACACCGTCGACGGGTGCGGCGACGGTGTGCTCCATCTTCATGGCCTCCAGCCACAGCAACGGTTGCCCCGCGGTGACACGTTCACCCTCGGTGACCGCCACACGGATCACCGCGCCGGGCATCGGCGCGAGCAGCGACCCCGGCCGCGCCACCGCGCTGGGATCGATGAAGCGCGGCTCGCGTCGCAGATGCACGGACGTGCCGGCGCCGTCGACGAAGATCTCGTCTCCGTATCGGCAGACCCTCAGGGTCGTGCGGACACCCGCGGCATCGAGCACGATGCGATCTGCCGAGACGTCGGCGACGCCGACCTGTTCGTCATCGGGAAGCTCGACGCCCTCGCGTGCGTGTCGATAGCGCACCTCGATCGTGTCGTCGGAGCGTGGGTTGCGATAGCGCCGAACCTGGGATCCGGACCGGAGATTGCGCCAGCCTGCGGGGACTGCGGCCTGCACCCGTGCACTGCGCCGGGCGTGGGCCGCATCGGCGAGCGCGGCCGCGATCGCGGCGATCCGGACATCGGAGGTGTCGGCGAGCGGCGCCGCGAGTACGTCGAGTCCCACCTGGTCGATGAATCCGGTGTCGGTGTCGCCCGCGAGGAACGTGGCGTCACGCAGGGTGTTGACCAGCATGTCGCGGTTGGTCACCGGACCGTGAACGCGTGCATCGGCCAGTGCCCGCGACAGCATCGCTGCGGCGCGCCGCCGATCGGGGGCCCAGCTGATCACCTTGGCCAGCATCGGATCGTAGAAGGTGGATATCTCACTGCCGCAATCGATACCGGAGTCCACTCGGATGCCGGCGCGGTCGAGCAGACCGAACCGTACGTCGGAGCCGAGTTCGATGGCGTGCATCACCCCCGACTGGGGTTGCCAGACCGACGCCGGGTCCTCGGCGTAGAGGCGCGCCTCGATCGCGTGCCCTGATGTCGACGGCGGCGTCGGGTCGAGATGATCCCCCATGGCCACCCGCAGCTGCCAGGCGACGAGATCGACCCCGGTCGTCAGCTCGGTGACCGGATGCTCCACCTGCAGACGGGTGTTGGTCTCCAGGAAGTAGAAACGCCCGGATTCGTCGGCGAGGAACTCGACGGTGCCCGCACCGGTATAGCCGATGGCCACGCCTGCCGCACGCGCTGCCGCGAACAGGCGTTCGCGCAGGTCTCCCCCGATGCGGTCCACCAGGGGCGACGGCGCCTCCTCGATCACCTTCTGATGGCGCCGCTGGATCGAGCATTCGCGTTCGGCCACCGACCAGATCGCGCCGTGCATGTCGGCCATGATCTGGACCTCGATGTGATGCCCACGTTCCACGTAGGGTTCGCAGAAGACCGTCGGATCTCCGAAGGCCGACTCGGCCTCCCGAGCAGCAGCCGCCACCGCGTCCGCGAGCTCGTCGAGTGAACGAACGATACGCATACCCCGGCCGCCGCCCCCGGCGGACGCCTTGATGAGCAACGGCAGGTCGTCGATCGTCACCGCTGCCGGGTCGATGTCGCCGAGCACGGGCACACCCGCGTCGGCCATCAACTTCTTCGCGTTGACCTTGGAACCCATCGCGGTGATCGCCTGCGGCGGCGGACCGATCCAGACCAGCCCCGCATCGATCACGGCCTGCGCGAATTCGGCGTTCTCCGAGAGGAACCCGTAACCGGGGTGAACGGCATCGGCACCGGCCGCATGTGCTGCCTCGATGATGAGATCGCCCCGCAGGTAGGTCTGCGCCGACGTCGAGCCGGGCAGCCGGACCGCGGTGTCGGCGTCGCGAACGTGTGGCGCATGTTCGTCGGGGTCGGAGAACACCGCGACGGTGCGCAGACCCATGGCTCGCGCGGTGGTGAACACGCGGGAGGCGATCTCACCGCGATTGGCGACCAGGACCGAATCGATTGTTGTCATCACTGCCTCACATCCGGAAGACGCCGAAGTTGGTCGTACCCTCGACCGGGGCACTGTGGATGGCCGACAGGCACAGCCCCAGAACCGTTCTGGTGTCCCTCGGGTCGATGACACCGTCGTCGTAGAGCATTCCGGACAGAAACGCGGGCACCGACTCCGCCTCGATCTGGGCCTCGATCATCTGTTTCATCGCGGCGTCCGCGGACTCGTCGACGGTGCCGCCACGCGCCTCGGTGGCCGCGCGCGACACGATCGAGATCACCCCGGCGAGCTGTGCGGCGCCCATGACCGCGGACTTCGCGCTCGGCCACGCGAAGAGGAACCGCGGATCGTAGGCGCGACCGCACATCCCGTAGTGACCCGCGCCGTAGCTGGCACCCATGAGGATGGAGATGTGCGGCACCGTCGAATTGGACACCGCGTTGATCATCATCGCACCGTGCTTGATGATGCCGTTCTGCTCGTACTCCCTACCGACCATGTAGCCGGTGGTGTTGTGCAGGAACAGCAATGGCGTGTCGCTGCGATTGGCGAGCTGGATGAACTGCGCGGCCTTCTGCGACTCCTGGCTGAACAACACGCCCTGCGCATTGGCGAGGATGCCGATGGGATGGCCGTGTATGCGAGCCCACCCGGTGCACAGTGAGCTGCCGTATTCGGGTTTGAACTCGTCGAAGTCGCTGTCGTCGACGATGCGGGCGATCACGTCACGTGGGTTGAACGGGATCTTCAGGTCCGCCGGCACGATACCGAGCAGTTCCTCCGGATCGAACCGCGGTTCGCAGACGTCGGCGACCGGACCGGGTCCGTGCTTGCGCCAGTTGAGTCGGGCGACGATACGTCGTCCGATCCGGACGGCGTCCTGTTCGTCGGCGGCGTAGTAGTCGGCCAGTCCGGACTCTCGCGCATGCATCTGTGCACCACCGAGCGATTCGTCGTCGCTGTCCTCACCGGTCGCCATCTTGACCAGCGGCGGTCCGCCGAGGAACACCTTGGACTGGTTCTCGATCATCACGACGTGATCGCTCATGCCGGGCACGTAGGCACCGCCCGCGGTGGAGTTGCCGAACACCAGCGCGATGGTCGGAATCCCTGCCGCCGACAGCCGGGTCAGGTCACGGAACATCCGTCCACCGGGGACGAACACCTCTTTCTGGGTCGGCAGATCAGCACCACCGGATTCCACCAATGACAACACCGGGAGCCGGTTGGCGAGGGCGATGTCGTTGCATCGCAGGATCTTCCGCAACGTCCACGGGTTGGAGGTGCCACCCTTCACGGTCGGGTCGTTGGCGACGATCATGCATTCGACACCCTCGACGACCCCGATTCCGGTGACCACCGAGGCGCCGACCTGGAAGTCCGAACCGTAGGCCGCGAGCGGACAGAGTTCCAGGAACGCGGAATCCTCGTCGACGAGCAGTTCGATACGTTCGCGAGCGGTCATCTTGCCGCGTGCGCGGTGTCGGGCCACATACTTCTCGCCCCCGCCCGCCAGTGCCTTGTCGAACTCGATCTGCAGGTCGGCGAGCTTGCCCACCATCGCATCGCGGGCGGCGCGGAAATCCTCGCCCGCCGGATCCAGGGTGGAACGGATCGTCGTCATCGCTGATACCCCAGTCGTTTCGCGGCCAGGCCGGCCAGGATCTCGGTGGTGCCGCCGCCGATGCCGATGATGCGCATGTCGCGATACTGGCGCTCCACCTCGGTGCCGGTCATGTAGCCGAGGCCGCCGAAGAGCTGAACCGCCTTGTCGGCCACCCATTCCCCGGTCTCGACCGCGGTGTTCTTGGCGAAGCAGACCTCGGCGATCAGGTCGTCGTCCGAGGTGACCTTGCGTTCCACCACCGCTCGCGTATAGGTGCGTGCGATGTCGATACGACGAGCCATCTCGGTGAGCGCGTCCTGCACGTTCTGTCGCGCGATGAGGGGTTTGCCGAAGGTCTCACGGTCGCGCACCCAGGCCAGGGTCAAGTCCAGACAGCGTTGCGCACTGGCATATGCCTGCACCGCCAGACCCGAACGCTCGGTGACGAACGCGGTGGCGATCTGCGCGAAACCGGAGTTCTCCGGTCCGACGAGGTTGGCCACCGGCACCCGGGCGTCGACGAAGGAGAGTTCGGCGGTGTCCGAACTACGCCATCCCATCTTGTCGAGTTTGCGCGTGACGGTGAAACCCGGTGTGCCCTTCTCCACCACCAGAAGTGACACCCCGCCCGCACCCGGACCACCGGTACGGACCGCGGTGACCACGAAGTCGGCGCGCACCGCCGAGGTGATGTAGGTCTTCGACCCGTTGACCACGTAGTGCTCGCCGTCGCGGGTCGCGGTGGTCCGCAGATGACCGACATCGCTACCGCCACCGGGTTCGGTGATCGCGAGGCTACCGATCTTCTCGCCCGCCAGCGTCGGTCGGACCCACCGATCGATCTGCTCGGGGTCACCGGCGGCGATCAGGTGCGGCAACGCGATGCCGTGGGTGAACAACGAGGCGAACACGCCACCCGCGGCACCCGCGTAGTGGAACTCTTCGGCGAGGATCGTGGTGTCCACCAGATCTCCTCCCGAACCACCCGTGTCCTCGCCGACACCGAGACCGAAGAGCCCCAATTTTGCGGCCTCGGAATGCAACTCCCGGGGGATCAGCCCCTCGCGCTCCCAGTCGTCCTGATACGGCAGCACGTGGCGTTCGACGAAACCCTTGATCGTCGAACGCAATTCACGGCGTTCCGGGGTGTCCCACACGGGGCTGGTGATCGGCACTGCTACTCCTGTCGACTCGGGTGTGCGTCGCCGAGATAGGCGACGGGAACGGGGACGGGACGTGACCGCAGCCATTCCCCCATCCCCTTGGCCTGCGGATCGAATCGCACGTTCTCGGCGACCCCTCGCCCGAGCACCTCCTCGATCACGAAGTTGATCGCGTTCAGGTTCGGCAATCGGTACCGGCGGATCGGCAGTTCGGCCACCTCGGGAAGCAGCAGCCGGAGCAGGTCGACATCCAGCGTGGCGTCTAGCCAGGCGAAATGGTCGGGATCAGGCACCCAGACACCGATGTTCGCGCTGCCACCCTTGTCGCCGCTTCGCGCTCCCGCGATCAGTCCCAGGGGAACCGAGGTCGTCGGGCCCCAGTCGGTCGACCCCGCGGCAGGCTCGTCGACCGGATCGTCGGGGACGTCGGTCCGCAGCGGACTCGGTGCAACCCGTTCGACGACCCCGGTGTGCAACGCGGCGCGATGATCGACGGCTGCGGCATCGACGTAGCCGGGTTCGAACACCCCGTAGGGCGTACCGTTCCCGGGCGGCGCGGTCATCGTGAACCCCGGAAAACTCGCCAGCGCCAACTCGACCGCGGTCGCGGAGAAGACGCGCCCGACCTTCTTCGCATCCGGATCGCGCACCACACACCGCAACAATGCGCTGGCCTGTTCCTCGGTCTGCGCATCCGGGCGGTCCAGGCGCGACAACTCCCAGTCGATCTCCGCGGGAGCCGTCGGCAGGGCGGCCAGGAACTGCTCGCGGAACAGGTCCGCCTTGGCTTCGATGTCGAGGCCGGTGAGGATCACGGTGATCTCATTGCGCACGCCGGCAAGATGATTGAGCGAGACCTTCATCGTCGACGGCGGCGCCTCTCCCCGAACGCCGTGGACGGCAACCCGGTCGTCGCCGACCTGCGCGAGCTCGACGGTGTCGAGTCGGGTGGTCACGTCCGGCCCCAGGTAGCGCGGCCCGCCCACCTCGTAGAGCAGCTGCGCGGTCACGGTTCCCACGGTCACCGCGCCACCGGTTCCGGGATGCTTGGTGATGACCGACGACCCGTCGGCGGCGAGTTCGGCAATGGGAAATCCCAGGTGACCCATGTTGCCGAGATCGGTGAAGAACGAGTAGTTGCCACCGGTTGCCTGCGCGCCGCATTCGATGATGTGTCCGGCCACCACGGCGCCCGCCAGCTGGTCGAGATCGTCGTGGGACCAATCGAATTCACTCGCCGCCGGACCGACGGTGAGGGAGGCGTCGGTGACCCGCCCGGTGACCACGATGTCGGCACCGGCATCGAGTGCGGTCTTGATTCCGAACGCACCGAGATACGCGTTCGCGGTCAGGGGCTCGCCCAGACCCAGTTCGGCCGCCCGGCCGACGAGGTCGTCGCCGTCGACGAAGGCGACCTCGGCGTCCACGCCGAGGTGGTCGGCGAGTTCACGCAGCGCTACGGCGAGCCCGTGCGGGTTGAGGCCGCCGGCGTTGGTGACAACTCGGACCCCTTTGTCGACGGCGAGCCCGAGACAGGTCTCCATCTGTCGCAGAAAGGTCTTCGCGTACCCCGTCTTCGGGTCCTTGATGCGGTCACGACCGAGGATCAGCATGGTCAGCTCGGCCAGGTAGTCACCGGTGAGATAGTCGAGGTCACCGCCCTCGAGCATCTCTCGCACCGCCGAGAACCGATCCCCGTAGAATCCGGACGCGTTGCCGATACGGATCACCTTGTCCACCATGGTCACCGCACCTCCTGTCCGGTCGACGGCGCACGTCCGGCACCCGGCGGTCCGGCGAATGCCTGCGCGATTCCCGACCACTGTCGGGCCTGGTCACCGATGATCTCGAGGTCGAGATCGGCGAGGGCGCGACGCTGGGTGACCAATTGACAGAAGTCGACGGCGGGTCCGCGGACGACGTCGGCCGCATCGTCGGGGCCCCACGTCCAGACGTCACCCGACGGTGCGGTGATCTCGTAACGGAAGGCCGCGGCAGGTGGCGTGAGTCCGTTCACGATATATGCGAAATCCCTTGTGCGAACACCGATGTGCACCACTGCGCGGATGCGGTCGGTCGGTTCGGGATGCACGTCGAGCGCGTCGGCGACGTCGAGTCCGTGCGCCCACGTCTCCATCAGCCGGGCGGTCGCCATCGACGCCGCCGACATCGGCGGACCGAACCACGGGATCTTCTCCCCGTCCGGGACCGCACGCAATGCGTCGGCCAGCGCGGCGCGGCCCCGCCTCCAGTCGGCGAGAATCTGCGCAGGCGAGCAAGCCGCACCGGCCGCAGCGGCGTCGTCGACGAACCCGGTCGCGTTCTCGAGAGCCGCGGACGCGAGGGCACCGAAGGCGTCGGGGTCGGTGGCCGCGAGCGCTGCCACCTCGTCGGTCCAGGCGAGGTGCGCGATCTGGTGCGCGATCGTCCAGCCCGGCGCAGGAGTCGGCCGAGACCATGCCTCGTCGTCCAGCGTCGAGACCAGATCATCGAGTTCGGCGGATTGAGCGGTCAGGTCGGCAACGACCCCGTCCACGATCGACATGCGATCAGCGTCACACACGACCCTGAAAAAATCAATCACGCACGATTGTTTTTGCGTCGGCCCGCTCCGACGTCGGCCGTGCGTACGGCGGAGCCGCCGCAGCGATCGGCCGGAGACCGTCGGCGATCAGCGGTAGTGCGTGTCGGCCTCGGCTCGGCACAACAACACTCCGTCGTCGGCGCGCATGGCGGCCTCGAAGGATGCGATGCGTCGGCCGACCTTGACCGGTACGACCTCCACGACGACGTCGCCGCCGTCCACGGCAGGCGACCGCAGGAAGGCAGCCGCGAGGTCGGCGAGCTGATAGTCGCGCCCGGCTGATGCGTTGGCCTGCCCGGCGAACGAACACGCCTGCGCCACGATCGCACCGATGACACCACCGTGCATGGTGCCGAACACATTTCCCATCCAGCGTTCGGTCGTGACGACGAATCGCACGCCGGTCCCGTTGTCGTGGTCCACCACCTCGACCCGACCGTTGAGGAGTTCGGTGAGCGGTCCCGCCGACCGCGCTCCCGCCGCGATCTGCTCGACGATCTCGCGACCCGTCAGATGGGACTCGATGGCCGGCGGCAGTGCGACGGCCTGGGCCCCCGGCCCACCCGGAGCCGAGCCCTCTCCCCCGATGTCGGCCGGATTCACGTCGAAGCTGCGACCCACGGCCACGTTGCGCGCGGTGCCCGAGCAGCACAGTCGCCCGGCGGAGGTGACGATGTCGACACGGGTCGTACCGAACCCGTCGTCGTGCATCAGCAGCTCGGCGGTGCCGGTCACCCGGTCGCCGACGGACACCTGCCCCTGCGTCGCGATCGACAACCGAGCCTGGACGCACGGGGACCCGGTCGGCCCCGAACGGAAGAACGGCAGGCCACCGAGATGATCGAAGAGCACCGCGAGGGCCGGCAGATCGATCCGGCCGCGGTGGTCGGCGAATCGTGGCCCGAGCTGCTGGTCGGCCGCGACCACACCGGGCGCGACAAGGGTGACGTTGCCGATGCCGAAGGCACCGACCGGGTCATCGGGGGCACCGGCGTCGGGCCGGCCTGTGTCGACAACCATGTCCTGCATCTCCTGCTCACTCACCGACAACTCGCTCACGGGTCCCAATCAAGCACCCCGGTTTCGCTCCGTCGCACCGGGGCCGTCGAATCGCGACGCGGACCACACTCGACGGGGCGCGTCTACCATGCAGACGGAGCCCAGGTCCGACGATGATCGCCGTGCAGGCGAATGGAGCGAGGAGTACTCGATGGCGTCATCGCGAGCGGTCCAGAGCGCGGAGTCGACGCGCGAGCGCCCCGGACAGCCGCGGAGCGGACAGCGGACCCGCCAGATCCTGCGCGCCGCGACCGAACTGTTCCAGGAGGTCGGCTATCAGAACGTGAGCATCGACCAGATCGGTGCCGCCGTCGGACTCACCGGCCCCGCCCTCTACCGGCACTTCGCGAGCAAACACGATCTCCTCGTCGCCGCTCTCCTCGGCCAGGTCGAGGTGGTGGACGCCGTCGCCGATCAGGCCGGCAAAGAATCCCCCACTGCAACAGTCGAACTCGACCGCTTCCTGGAGGGTATGGCGGATCTCGGGGTGGACCGCGACGAGGCGATGCTCTGGCGTAGCGAACAGCGCCACCTCCGCGAAGCCGAGCAGTTGGCATTCCGCGCCGAGTTCGGCGATGTCCGGCGCCGGGTCGCGTCACTGGTCTCGGCCGCGCGCGGCGGGGTCACCGACGAGACTGCCGATCTGATCGCCTACCTCGTGCTGTCGATGTACGCACAATCCCGGGACATGCGACCGGGTCTCGCCCCCGCTCGGTTACGCCGGACCCTCCTGACACTCGGCCACGCCATCGTCGACTTCTCCCCCGCCGACACGGGCGCACCGGCGCCTGCGCCGCCGCCACAGGCCCGCGTTCCCGCAGGCCGGCGGGCCCGGATCGTGCACGCCGCATCCGAGTTGTTCGACGCCCGAGGCTACTTCGACGTGCGTATCGATGACATCGCCCGCGCGTCCGGCCTGTCGGTGGCGACCCTGTATCAGCACTTCGCGAGCAAGGCCGAGATCCTGCAGGCGGTCCTCGAACACGGCCTGCACGGCTTGCTGTTCACCACCGCTCGCGCGCTCGCCGAGGCGCAGACGCCCCGAAGCCGCCTCGACGCACTCATCGGCTCCTACGTCGACCTCGTCATGGGCACCACCGGTCGGGCCTTGCGCATCCTCGGCACCGACGTGATCTACCTGCCCGACGAGACCCGGGCGTGCATCCGCGAACTACAGGGCGACCACCTCGCCGAGTGGGTGGACGCCATCTGCGCGATCGACCCCGAACTCGGTACCGCCGACGCGCGCGCCATCGCGATCGCGACCATCGGCACGATCACCGACATGTCGCAGACGCCCCGTGTTCGCGCACGCGCACACATTCATCGAGAACTCGTGGCCGTCGCGACGGCCATGTGCACCCCGCGCGACCACCTGCCCCTCGACTGATCCACCTGCCGACCTGCAGCCCCACCCGCTCTCATCCGAGCGTCCACAACCCCACGAAGTTATGACTGATTCTTGATTCAGTTCTTGTATATCCAGCCAATATCGCCCATAGTTAGTGATGGTTCTGATTTCTAGCCACAAATCCACATCACAAAGGGGTGTTCGATGTCCGTGATCGATCTCGCCGACCTGTCGACGCAATTCCGGGACGCGATGGCGTCGGTGTGTACACCGGTCGCCGTGGTGACCGCGATGGACGGCGCCCGACCCCACGGCACGACCGTCAGCGCGTTCGCATCGTTGTCGATGTCGCCGCCGTCGCTGCTCGTGTCACTCGACCAAGGGTCCGAACTACTCGGCCTGGTCACCGACACCGGCTGCTTCGGCGTCAACATCCTGGGCAGCCGACAGTCGGCGCTGGCCGGACGATTCGCGAGCAAGGGACGAGACAAATTCCACGACGTGGCCTGGTCACGCGACCACGACGTTCCGCGTATCGACGACGTGCCGCACTGGATCGCCGCCGAGGTGATGCAGACCGTTGTCGTCGCCGACCACACGGTCGTCTTCGGCCGCGCGATCGCCGTCCGCGGGCAGGCCGCACCGCCGCTGACCTATCACCGTCGGGTGTTCGGCACGCATGCGGCACTCGACGCCGACCGCGCCTGCGGATCGAGGTCGTGATGTCGATCGTCGACATGCCGAGGCGCCCGATCGGCACGCACTCGACGGGATCCGTCGCGCGGGTCTGCGCCGCACTGGCCGAGTTGGCGTCGGGAGCGACGGTGGTGGTCTTCGACGACCGAGACGACCAAGCCGATCTGGTGCTCGCCGCCGAGCACGCGACAACGGCCGAACTCGAGTTCATGATCCGCCACACAGGCGGGTTCGTGCAGGTGGCGCTCACCCACAGTGATTGTGTCCGTTTGCAACTCCCGCCGATGTGGGGTCTGAACGACGCGAATGTGCAGTCCGGACCCACGGTGACCGTGGATGCCGCCGCAGGCATCGGCACCGGGATCTCGGCCGCCGACCGAGCACTCACGATCCGAACCGTCGCCGACCCGACCACGCGCCCGGACGACCTGACGCGCCCGGGCCACGTGGCCCCGGTGAAAGCAACCGGGGCCGCCACAACCGACCCCGGCGTCGTCGACGCCGTGGTGCACCTGATGGGCGCCGCGGGGCTGCGTACCGTCGCAGCCCTGTCCACACTTGTCTCCCCGCAGGACGAAACCCGCATGGCGACAAGGGAGGAGAGCCGCGCATTCGCCGCGGAACACGGACTCGCCTTCGTCACCACCAACGATGCGGTCGTGCACGCCGGCGCGGCCGCAACCCGTCCCGCCTGACCCCGTTCTCGGCCCGACCTGTCCCACACCTGGCCGGTTCCACACCCGACCGGTTCACAGCGCACACGGTCGGTGATTGACTGTCGACATGGTGACGAGGGTGACCGAGATCGTCGCGGGCCTCGCGGCGGCAGCGGTGGTGATGACGGGATGCGCGAGCGGGGCCGACCGCCCCGAGGTGGGCAGCATGTCACCGTCGGCGCGGACGACACAGTCCACCGCAGCCCAGACACCTTCGGGTCCGTCGATCGGTCAGCAGTGTCCGGGCGCCGACATCGGCCGCACGGCCACCGATCCGAACGGGACGGCGATCGTCTGCGACAACTACGTCTGGGCGCCCGACACCGGACAGACCCCGAGGCACCGATGGGCCGACGATCAACGCGCGTGGACCGACTGCATCGCCACCCACAGCCCCGCGGAATGCCGGCGGATCCTCGGCGTCGGATGAGTCCGCCACCGAGCCCGACCGCCGACGAGTAGACATTTTTCAGGTTCTGTTCACACAAACGAGAACACGTTCTACAGTGGTCGGGTGGCCGAGACTGTGACCCAGCTCCTAGCGGAGCGCGCGACCGATGACAACCTGGCGATCACCCATGACGACCGACAATGGTCCTGGCGGGAGTACATCGCCGACGCCGAATGTGTCGCCGCCGCGGTGCTCGGCCTCGCCGATCGGTCTCGTCCGATGCACATCGGCACCCTGCTCGGCAACACACCCGACATGCTGATCGCCCTCGCCGCCGGCGCGTTGGGCGGCTACGTGACCGTCGGCGTGAACAACACCCGTCGGGGTGAGGGTCTGGCAGCCGACATCCTGCGCGCCGACTGCCAGATACTCGTCACCGACGCCGAACACCGCCCTCTGCTCGACGGACTCGACCTACCCGGCGTCACGATCCTCGACACGTCCTCCCCGGACTGGGCACGGCTCCTCGATGATGCCGGCGAGCTCGAACCGTATTCCGTCCCCGGTGCCGCCGACACGTTCATGCTCATCTTCACCTCTGGCACGAGCGGCAATCCCAAGCCGGTTCAGTTCGCGCACATGATGATCCCGTTCGCGGGCCCCGTCCTGGTGGACAAGTACGACATCGGCCCCGGAGATGTCTGCTATCTGTCGATGCCGCTGTTCCATTCGGCGGCCCTGATGGGCGGATACTGCGTCGCCCTGTGCGGCGGCGCCGCGATGGCACCCGCGAAGTTCTCCGCGTCGACCTTCCTGCACGACATCCGGCGCTATGGCGCCACGTACATGAATTACGTCGGCAAACCCCTGGCCTACATCCTCGCCACCGAGGAGCAGCCCGACGACGCCGACAATCCGCTACGAGTGGCCTTCGGCAACGAGGCCACCGACCGTGACATCGACGAGTTCTCCCGCCGCTTCGGCGCCACCGTGTGGGACGGCTTCGGCTCCACCGAACTCGCGATCATCATCACGCGCGAGCCGGGCACCCCGCACGGGTCGATCGGCAAGGGCTTTCCCAATGTGGCCGTGTACAACTCGGAGACCATCGCCGAGTGTCCGCGCGCCGAGTTCGACGACAACGGCGCCCTCGCCAACGCCGACGAAGCCATCGGCGAACTCGTCAACATCGAGGGTGCCGGGATGTTCATGGGCTATTACAACGATGCCGACGCCACCAACGAACGGATCCGTCACGGGATGTACTGGTCGGGGGATCTGGCCTACAAGGACGCCGACGACTGGATCTATCTGGCCGGCCGGACCGGCGACTGGATGCGCGTCGACGGCGAGAACATGGCGGCGGGACCCATCGAGCGGATCCTGCTGCGGCTTCCCGAGATCAATCGGGTGGCGGTCTACGCCGTGCCCGACGAACACGTCGGCGACGCCGTGATGGCGGCCGTCGTGCTGGGCGACGGAGCCGAGCTGACCCCGGAGTCGTTCGCCGAACAGCTTGCTGCGCAGCCAGATCTGTCACCGAAGGCATGGCCACGCTACGTCCGGATCGCCGATGACCTCCCCACCACCGCGACCAACAAGATCCTCAAGCGCACCCTGAAGCAAGAGGGTGCGGTCGCAGGTGATGGCACGCTGTGGGTTCGCGAGGCCCGCACCAGCCGGTACCGTCCGGCCACCGCCACGCCGGCCACGGTGTGACACGCCGATGACCGAGCCCACCGTGACCGAATCGCTTCCCGAGATCGGCTACTACGCGCTCTCCCGCCACCCGGTGGCCCCCGCCGAACTCGTCGACGAGGCACGGTTGGCCGACCGATCGGGTTTCGGCGCGGCATTCATCTCCGAACGGTTCAACGTCAAAGATGCCGCGGTCATCAGCGGAGCGTTGGCCGCGGCCACCGAACGGATGGGTATCGCCACCGCCGCGACCAATCACAACACCCGGCATCCGATCATCACCGCGACCATGGGTGCGACGCTCTCCGAACTCAGCGGTGGCCGGTTCGCACTCGGACTGGGACGCGGCATCACCCCGCAGTGGCAGATCCTGGGGCTGCCGCCGGTCACCGGAGCCCAACTGGCCGACGCCGCAACGGTTCTGCGCACGCTGTGGCGAGGCGAGATGATCGTCGGACACGACGGCCCGATCGGCGACTATCCGCTGCTGAATCTCGGGGTCAGTGTGTCACCACCGCCTATCATGCTCGTCACCATGAGCCCCAACACGCTGGCGCTCGCGGGCGCCGTTGCCGACGGCGTCGTACTGCACACATTCTTCTCCGATGCCGCCACCCGCGAGGCGGTGCGCATCGTCCGGGACGCCGCCGAACGGGCCGGCCGAGATCGGGCCGCGGTACGCATCTGGTCGGTGGTCGCCACCGTCCCCGATCATCTGGGCGAAGCCGAACACCTGCGGCGCCTGTACGGCAGGCTGGCCACCTACCTGCAGGGATATCCCGACGTGCTGCTCGGCGCAAACGGTTGGCAGAGGACCGATCTCGACACCGTCCGGGCCACCGACGCATTCTCCGGCGCACGCGGACCACTCGATGCGACCGCGACGATCGACGAACTCCGCGAGTTGGCCCGAGCCGTACCGTCGGCCTGGGTCGCCGACAGTGCGGTCGGTCCACCGGAGGTCTGCGCAACCGCCATTGCGCGTCAGTTCGGTCTCGGTGTGGATTCGGTGATCCTGCACGGCGCCACCCCGTCGGAGCTGCTGCCGGTGCTCGACGCCTATCGTCGGGTCCGTCCGGACCTGCCCGCCCTCCCGGTGAACCCGGGCACCACACCCGCAGCACTCGCCGAGGCAGCCCGATGACGACGACCGACCCGAACCGCACATCGATCCCGACCTCCCCGGAAGAGATCACCGCGGGCTACCTGACCGGCCTCTTGCGTTCGGCCGGACACGATGTCGTCGTCGAGAGCGTCGACACGACACCGGTCGGTTCCGGACAGATGGCGGGTTCCTACCGACTCACCCTGTCGTACCGGGAGCCGACCGATCTGCCGCCGACCATGGTCGCGAAGGTCGCCATCGGCGATCGCACCCGTCGAGAGTTCGCCTCCGGCGTGTATCGCACCGAGACCCTGTTCTACGACCGGTTGGCACCCACCCTGGCCGTACCGCGACCAGCCTGCCACGCCACCGCCATCTCCCCCGACAGCACCGAGTGCATTCTGCTGCTCGAGGACATGACGCCCGCCGTGCAGGGTGACCAGATCACCGGATGCTCACCCGCACAGGCACAGTCGGTGGCCGTGGCGGCCGCGGGCCTCCACGGTCCGCGATGGTGCGACGACTCCATGTTCGAGGTCCCCGGCCTGGCCCTGCCCACCCACGAGGATCGCGAACTCATGGAATCGGTTCTCGGACCGATGGCCGACGCCTACCGGGCCCGGTTCGAACTCGATGCCCGCGAGGCGGCGACGATCGACTGGCTGGTACGGGAGGCGGGCGACTGGATCGAGCGAACGCCAACCCGGTTTGCGCTGATACACGGTGATCTCCGCATCGACAACGTCCTGTTCGGCGCCGACGACGTGGTCACCATCGTCGACTGGCAGACGATCTCGCCGGGGCATCCGCTGCGTGACATCGCATTCCTGTTGTCCACGAGCCTGACCGTGGACGACCGCCGCCGCCACGAACAGGACATCGTCGCGGCCTACCACCGGGCACTGCTCGATCACGGTGTGTCCGGATACACCGTCGAGCAATGCTGGCACGACTACATCGATTCGCTCATCCAGGCCCCGTTGATCGTCGTGTTCGGGTGCGCCGCCGCGATGGCCACCGAACGCGGGGACCACATGTTCGCGACCATGCTGTCCCGATGCTCGACCGCCGTCGAAGACCTGAATCCCGGTGCTCTGCGGTGAAACTCGTCATCGGAGCAACCGGATTCCTCGGTTCCCACGTGGTCCGCGCACTCGTGGGGACAGGCGAATCGGTGCGCGTTCTCATCCGCGAGACCAGTGACACGCGCGCGATCGACGACCTGGAGGTCGAGCGTGTCGTCGGCGACCTGTTCGACTCGGCGGCGGTGGCCTCGGCGATCGACGGCTGCGACGTGGTGTTCTACTGCGCTGTCGACACACGCGCGTGGCTGACCGATCCTGCTCCCCTCTACCGGACCAATGTGGAGGCGCTGCGCGCGGTGCTCGACGTCGCCGTGCAGGCGCAACTGCGTGCATTCGTGTTCACCAGCACACTGGCCACGATCGGCCGGGTGTCCGGTCGCCGGGCCACCGAGCAGGACGCGTTCAACTGGTTCGGGTCCGCTCCCGACTACGTGCGATCACGCGTCGCTGCAGAGGATCTGGTGATGTCGTATGTGCGCAGCCACTCTCTGCCCGCGATGGCGATGTGTGTGGCCAACACCTATGGGGCGCGAGATTGGCAGCCCACGCCACACGGGGCGTTCGTGGCGGGAGCCGCACTGGGCAAGCTGCCCTTCACCGTTCGCGGCTGTGCCGCGGAGTCGGTCGGGATCGAGGACGCGGCACACGCTCTGCTGCTCGCCGGCGACAAGGGGCGTCCGGGTGAGCGGTACATCGTCGCCGAACGCCACATCGACCTCGGCGACGTCATCGCGATCGCCGCATCGACCGCCGGGCGGCGACCACCACGCCTCGTATTGCACCGCCCGGTGCTGTACCTGTGTGGGGCAGTGGGTTCCGCATTGGCGAAGCTCACCGGACGCCCCCGCCGACTCACCGTGGCGTCGGTGCGGCTGATGCACATCATGTCGGCGATGGACCACGACAAAGCCGCGCGCGAACTCGGGTGGGAGCCGGCATCTGTCACCGTGGCCGTGGAGCAGGGCGCCCGGTTCTGGCTCGACCGTGCGGCAGGCCGACGGGTACGAGCCGGAACCGACTGACCAGGGTGCTCACGCCAAGAGTTCGGACAGCTCCGTCAAGGTGTACGGCCCGGTGTCGTTGTGATCACGGTAGGCGATGAAGGTGGGTTGCTGCGGTTCGTAGCGACCGATGAATCCACCTGCCGCGGTGAAGATCTGCCCGGAGAGCTGGGAAGCGGCGTCGCTGGCGAGGAAGACGTAGAGCGCGGCGACGTACTCCGGCGGTGCCGGGGCGAGTGCGGCGTCGCGCGTCAGGTCATCGAGGATCCCCCGACGATGCAAACCCTCGATGTGCGCAACGTAGTCGTCACCTGACGACAACCGCGACTTCGCCCCGGGCATCACCACATTCACCCTCACCCCGTGGTCGGCGAGGTCGGCGCCCGCCGCGAGTGCCAACGCGTTGACCCCGCCCTTGGCCGCCGGGTAACCACTGCCGCCGAACATCCCGAGCGATGCCGCAGATCCGGTCAACACGATGGAACCGGATTCCTGTTCGACGAAGACCCGGCCGGCGGCCTGCGTCAGGTGGAATGCACTCATCAGGTGGGCGTCCACCTGTTCGCGGAACTCGTCGGGCGTGATCGAGAGAACCGTCGATCCCGTCGGCTCCGCGATACCCGCACAGTTGATCGCGATGTCCAGCGCACCGAACTCGCGCAGCGCGGTGTCGACCATCTGCTGGGCGACTCCGTCGTCGCCTGCCGATCCGACGACACCGATCGCGTATCCGCCACCGCCGCGGATCTCGGTGACGGTCTCCTCCACCGCGCCCGGGTCGCGACCGTTCACCACCACGGACACCCCTGCCCCGGCGAGGGCGTAGGTCACCGCGAGGCCGATGCCCCGGGTGGCTCCGGCAACAACGGCGACGCGCCCGGACAGGCTGTGTCCCAGCATGTCCGGGCCCGGTCGATCTGCGCCGTCAGGCATCACACCACACTACTGATCGGGGTGATCGGAATCGACCTTCCCCGGTCGGTGAACTCGAACGCGGCCCCGGAACTGAATCGCGCCACGGCCACCTCACCCGGCTCCTTGATCGCCGCGTCCCCGCGGACCACGGTGACCTCGAGAGCCCCGTCGGTCGACTCCGCACCCGAGACCACCAGGTACGGGTCCACTGCGGTCGCGATGGCCTGCAGCGGCTCGAGATGATCGGCGTCGAGCAGGGTGATCCACCCGCCGTCGGCGACTGCGTCCGAGTCCTGCGGGATGCGCACCACCACCACCGCGTCGTCGCGCACCTGCGCGGTGACGCCGGTGTACTGGCCGGGACCGAGCACCGGGTGCAGCCCGATGACGGTGGCCAGCCCGTGCACGTCGGCGTCGAGATCGAGCGCCTGACGCAGTCGGTCGGCGGCCAGTCCGGCGATACCGACGAGCTGCTTGCGGAAGATCTCGGTGACCTGGTCGTCCGACTCGGCAACCCGACGCAGGCTCTTCAGGAAGCCCAGCGACAGCAATTGATGCTGCAGTGCAACTTCTTCCGCGATTCGCACCAGGGCGGTTCGGGACCACTCACGGAACTGCAGGTCCTCCACGAGGTGCCCGCGATAGTCCACCCAGCCGTCGGTGGCCGACGCATCGATCGCCGAGAGGGACAGGACGCCTGCACGCGTGGTGAACATCTCCTCGGCATCCGCGGGCAGCGGCAGTTCGTCCCGATCCGGTTCGATGGTCACCGTCCATTCGCAATGCGGCATGCGGTCGACCGGACGGCGCGGCGGACGATGGATCGGACGGATGCGCGCGCGACGATTGGTCGCGATCGCGGTCGCATCGAACGTCGGGTCCTCGATGTCGTGGCACATCGTGGTGACGTAGTCATCGCCCATGGGCTCGACATCCATCAGCGCTCCGCAGTGCTGAAGGAAGAACGACCCGTGGTACTTGTCCTCGACGGTGTAGCGGAAGTCCATGAACTGCGGCGGCGCACCGATGTCGAGCTGCAGACATTTGAACATGTCCTCGACACCGTCGCCGTCGATTCCCAGCGCGGTCCGCATCCGATGCGTGTAGACCGGGCTGGCGGCCATCCACTCCTCGATCGCGATCTGTCCCATCACCTCCCGACCGAAGGCGCTGATCAGATGGGCCATCCCGCTGCGGTCGATCATCTGACCGGAGAGCAGGAGTTCGGGTACCAGGATCGCGAGTCGATCGCGTTCCAGATCTGCGTAGCTCGGGGCTGTTCGAGTCATGTCAGATCACCAGAACGCAACCGGCGCCTTGCCGAACGGATACCAACCGGGCTGGTCACCGGTCGCCTTCTCGATCCGTTTGAGCATGCCGTCGCTCATCGCCTTGTTCTTCAGCATCTCGATGAACAACGCCGAGACGTTGCCGTAGTCGAAGAAGTCACGCTGCCAGGAGAACTGGAAGTTGCCGCCGTACTTGAACCAGCTGCCCTGGATGCCCTCGAGCGCGTAGTGGCTGCCGTCCTCGCGGGTTCCCTCGTAGATCTGTTTCCACAGTCCGATCATCGATCCGGTCTGATCGTCGATGACCCACTCCTGGTAGGGGTAGGTCCAGCCTTCGAGACCCTCCATCTCCTGTCCGAGAGCGATGTCACGGATCTCGTCACGGCCGACGGCCATGAAGTCCTTGTCGGGACCGTAGTTCCACCCGTAGGTCGCGTCCTCGGTGTAGAACTCGGCCAGCGGCTTCCAGTCACCGGCCTTTTCCGCCTCGATGTTGGCGTCGAGCCACCGGCGCTTCATCTCTTCGAGTTCAGCACGATCAAATGCCATTGCGGGTTCCTCACTCACTCGTCGTCTTCGACAATTCTCAAAGCTTGTGTCGGGCAATACATCACCGCGGCCTCCACCTCGGACCGCAGGGATTCGTCAGGATGGGCGTCGAGGATGTCGACGTGATCTTTCTGTGCGGAGAAGACGTCCGGCGCCTCCATCTCGCACATGCCGTGGCCCTGGCACAAGTCCAGGTCGACCTCGACACGCATCAGTTACCGCTCCCGCCCGATACCGGAGCGCTCGCACGTCGCCGGTAGGAGACCCGGCAGGGCTGCTGCAACTGCACGACCATCTTGGAATGGTCGTTGCGGTAGGTCTCCGACGGTTGGAGCATCTCGAACTCGTAGTTCTGGAAGAGCACCGAGAAGATGGCCTTCAGCTGCATGATCGCGAACTGCGCACCCACACAACGGTGCCGACCGGCGCCGAACGGAATCCAGGTCCAGCGGTTGGCCAGATCCTCCTGGCGAGGCTTCTCGTAGCGATCCGGATCGAACGCCTCGGGATCGGTGAAATCCTCGGGCAGTCGGTTGGAGATCGCCGGCGAGACCGCGATCGACTGACCGGCCTTCACCTCGAAGTCCTCGACGCGGAAGTCCTTCTGCACCACTCGCATCAAGACGATGAGCGGCGGGTGCAGTCGCAACGCCTCCTTGAGCGCGTTCTCCAGCTGCGGGATCTGACGCATCGCAGCGAAGCTGTACTCCGCGCGCCCCTCCCCCTTGTCGGCATAGATGTCGTCGAGTTCGTCGTAGACGCGCGCCATGTACTCGGGATTGCGGAGCAGTTCGATCAGGGTCCACGCCGCGGTGCCAGAGGTGGTGTGATGCCCGGCGAACATCATCGAGATGAACATACCGGTGATGGTGTTGGCGTCGAAGCCGACCTGCACCAACACGTCCATCAGGTCGCGATCCTCTTTGTTCTCGGTCGGATTCGCGATGCGGTCGTTCATCACCCCCTGGATGAACTCGACGAGTTCGGCACGTGCCTCGTCACGTTTGCGGAAGCTGTCGATGTCGGCGTTGTAGTCGACGTAGGCGATCGGATCGGTGCCCTTTTCCAGGTCGTGGAACAGGTGCGCGATGTGGCCGTTCAGCTGCTCACGGAACTTGCGGCCGATCAGGCACGCCGACGACGTGTAGAGCGTGAGCTCGGCGAAGAACTCCAACAGGTCGATCTCGCCCTCGTCGCCCCAGTCGGCGATGATCCGTTCCACCTCATGCGGGATCGTCACCGCGTGTTGCTTCATGTGCGGCCCCTTGAGGGCCGCGTTGTGGATCGCCTTGGAGCGCTCCTCCGGATTCGTGTCGAACACGACCCCCTCACCGAAAACCGGTGTCATGAAGGGGTATGCCGCCGCCTGGTCCAGATCCTCTTCGGGTGCCCGGAAGAACTCCTCGTTGGCCGCCGCACCGGACACCAGCACGACCTCGCGGTCGGCGAGTTGGAACTGCCCGACGTCACCGCACTCCTCACGGACACGCCAGAACAATGCGATCGGATCGGTCGCCAGCTCGTCGAGATGGCCGTGTTCGCCGTCTCCGCCGGAGACGCGTTTGGGTGTGGTCAGAGTGGTCATCGCTACTCTCCTCGGTCCTTCTTGTCACGGGGGATGGCGCCCTCGGCCTCCACCTCGACGACACGCATGTGCGCTCCGCGAGGCATGGTGACGATTGCGGTCACGGCCTGGGCGATGTGCTCGGGCGCCAGGAAATTCCCGTGCCGGGCAAGGCCGTGTCTGATCCAGTCGTTGAGCATGAGCTCGGTGGTCTTCTGATCGAGGTCCATGCCCATTCCGGTCAAGACCTGGCCTGGCCGGATCACGCTGGCGCGCACGCCCGTTCCCTCCAGTTCCAGTTGTGCGGTGGCGACCAGACCGTCGATACCCGCCTTGGCCGCGACATACGCCGACGACCACGGGCGCGGATGCAACACCACGTCCGAACCGATGAACACGTAGTCGCCACGGCCTCGTTCGATCATTCCGGGGGCCACCGCACGGTAGAGGCGATGGGCGCCGACGAGATGGATGTCGATCTGCGCGGCGAAGTCGGCGGGCGTCACCTCGTAGGACAAACCGACGGCGAGGTCGCCTGCGCCACTGACCACGATCTCCAGATCACCGAGTGCCGCTTGAGCTTTCTCGACGCATTCGAGCACCGACGTTTCGTCGGTGACGTCGAGCGGTACCGCGACGGCTTCACCGCCGCCTGCGATGATCCGGTCGGTGATCTCCTGCAGCTTCTCCACGCGGCGAGCGGCCAGGGCGACCGGATAGCCTGCTGCGGCAAGGATTTCCGCGGTGGCGGCCCCGATACCCGAGGACGCGCCGGCGACCAGGACGGGCCTACGTTGCGGATGAGGGATGAACGCCATCAGCGCACCTGCACTTTCACGGGGAGTTCGGCGAAGCCGCGCACATTGACCGAATGCACACGGACCGCGTTGTCGATGTCGATGTCCACGCTGCGGATCGAGCGGGCCACCTCGGTGAGCCCGACGTTCGACTCCAGCCGCGCGAGGTGGGCACCGAGACAGAAGTGGGTACCCATTCCGAAACTCATCAGGGCCTGACTGCAATCGCGGCCGATCTGATACCGATCGGCATCGGCGAAGACGTCCTCGTCCCGATTGGCCGAACCCACCAGCAGCAGCACCCGGTGACCCGCGGGGATCGTCACGTCACCGTAGGTGACGTCGGCGGCGACCTTGCGCAACACCATCTGGGTGGAGTTGTCGTAGCGGAGGGTCTCCTCGGTCCAGTCCGGGACCGCGTCCGGATCGGCGAACACCTTGTTCAACTCGTCCGGATTGCGCCAGCCCCAGTAGAGGGCATTGGCGAGCAACTTGGTGGTGGTCTCGTTGCCCGCCACCACCATCAGCACCATGAAGCCGACGATCTCGTCCTCGGTGAGCCTGATCTTCTCGCCTGTCTCGTCGTCGTCGACCTCGGCCTCGATGAGGGCCGACACCAGGTCTTCGCCCGGGTGCTTGCGACGATCCGCGATCAGTTCCGAATAGTATTTGTGCAGCTCGATGTAGGCGTAGATCGCCGCTTCCGGGATGTCCATGACACCCTCTTCGCGATGCAGCAGCAGATCCGACTGGTGACGCAGATGCGTGCGATCGGCCTCGGGCACGCCGAGCAGCTCGGAGACCACGTCCATCGGCAGCAGGCCGGCGAAGTCGGCGATGTAGTCGAACTCGCCCTTGTCGAGGCATTTGCTCCAGTGCTGGTGGGTCAGCGCCGAGATCCGCCCGGAGAGCTCGCCGACTCGCCGCGGTGTGAATCCCTTGGACACCAGCTTTCGGATGCGCATGTGCTTGGGATCGTCCATGGCGAGAAAGGACATCGACTTGTGCGCGTCCGGGCCATACGACGACGGATCCATCGACACGCCCCACGCGTTGGACAGATTCACACTGTCCCGGAAGCCACTTCGCACGTCGGCATGTCGAGCGAGAGCCCAGAAATCCATCGCCGAGTTGTAGTACACCGGCGCTTGCGCCCGCAGTCGGGCGTAGGTGGGATAGGGGTCCTCGTGGAAATCGTAGGCATACGGATCGAAGGGGACGAGATGTTCCATCCCCGCCACCGTGGTGGTGTCGGTCATCGGTTCTCCATCAATAGGTGTGCGGCTGCGACAAGACGTTCCGAGGTCTGCTCATAGGACATGTGCCCCATGCCGGCATGCACGAGGCCACCGGCGTAGATCATCTCCAGCGCATCGACGAGCGGGCCGGGGTTCTCCGGGTCGACTTCCAGCGCATCGGCCAACCGGCGGCGGATGAAACCGCCGATCCGCAGGCGAAGATGCTCGACGTCTGGGTCGGTGCCGAGCAGGGCCATCGTGACCGCCCCGCCGAGCTGCCCCTGACCGGCCACCACCATCGACACCGAACGCAGGATCTCCGCCACCCGCTCCTGCGCGGGAAGCGCCGGATCGGGCTCCCCGACGCCGGCACTGAGACGACGCCAGAACACCTCGGCGACAAGGTGACTCTTCGACGAGAAGTAGGTGTACGCGGTGGCAGGCGCGACCCCGGCCCGCTTGGCGACGGTCCGCACCGTGAGCCCGTCGAAGCCCTCTTCGTTGAGCACCTCGACGGCAGCGTCGGTCAGACGCGAGACGGTCTCGGCCTGCTGCTGGGTGAGCCGCCGTCTGGTGGACTCCTGCGAAATCGGTCGCGATGCGGGACTGGACATGTGAGCGAGGCTACACTAGGTTTGAACTCGAGTCCAGACACCTGTCCAGATGGAGTTCCAGACAATGCCCTTACGACCCGAAACGTCGTCGGACCTGCTGATCGACGGGAAGCTCGTCCCCGGCGCCGGCGGCACCTTCGAGATCCTCAATCCGGCCACCGAAGAGGTGCTCGGCCACGCTGCCGACGCCACGTCGGCCGACATGGACGCGGCGATCGCGGCCGCGCGACGCGCATTCGACACCACCGACTGGTCACGCGACCACGCCTTCCGGGCGCGTTGCCTGCGTCAGTTGCGCGATGCGCTGCTCGCCCACGCCGACGAGTTCCGCGACCTGACGGTGGCCGAGGTCGGTTGCCCCGTCTTCCTCACCAGCGGACCACAGTTCGAGGGCCCGGTCACCGACCTCGGGTACTTCGCCGATCTCGCCGAGAACTACACGTGGACCCAGGATCTCGGTCAGGCCAAACCGATGGGCCTCAAGAACACTCGCGAGGTGCGCTTCGAGGCGGCCGGTGTGGTCGGCGCGATCACACCGTGGAACTTCCCGCACCAGATCAACTTCGCGAAGATCGGTCCCGCCCTGGCCGCCGGGTGCACCGTGGTGCTCAAGCCCGCGCCGGACACACCGTGGTGTGCGGCCTTGGTGGGCAAGGTGATCGCCGAGGAAACCGACTTCCCGCCCGGCGTGATCAACATCGTGACATCCGCCGACCACGCCCTCGGCGCGCAACTGTCCACCGATCCGCGCGTCGACCTGGTGTCGTTCACCGGCTCCACCGCCACCGGCAAGAAGGTGATGGCGTCGGCCGCGGAATCCCTCAAGAAGGTGTTCCTCGAGTTGGGTGGCAAGTCGGCGTTCATCGTCCTCGACGACGCCGACCTCGGCTCGGCCTGTGCGATGGCCGCGTTCAACGTGGTCACCCATGCGGGTCAGGGGTGTGCGATCACCACTCGTCTGCTCGTGCCGCGGGAAAAACTGGACGAGGCCATCACCGCCACCCGTGACGCGTTGGCGGGCTTGCCCGCCGGTGACCCGACCGACGCGGGCACGATCTGCGGCCCGCTGATCTCGGCGGCACAGCGCCAACGCGTCGAGTCCTACATCGAGGTGGCCAAGGACGAGGGCGGCACCATCGAGATCGGCGGAGGCCGACCCACCGACAAGGGCTCAGGCTTCTTCGTCGAACCGACCCTCATCTCCGGCCTGGACAATTCCGCCCGCGCGGCACAGGAGGAGATCTTCGGACCGGTCCTGGTGATCTTGCCGCACGACGGCGACGACGACGCGATCCGCATCGCCAACGACTCGCCCTACGGCCTGTCCGGGGCGGTCTGGGGTACCGACACGGAACGGATCAACAAGGTGGTCAACGGGGTTCGCACCGGAACCATGGGGATCAACGGAGGCATCTGGTACTCCGCCGATGTCCCGTTCGGGGGTTACAAACAGTCCGGCATCGGACGGGAGATGGGCGTCGCCGGGTTCGAGGAGTATCTGGAGTCGAAGGCCGTCGCGACCCCGGCCTAGGCCATGTTCGACGTCGGCATGGACGGTTTCCACACCGCGCCCAGCGATCTCGATACGGCGCCTCGCTTCGCTCGGTGCCTACTCGATCGGCGGGGTGACCCAACCGCCGGTCGGTACCGAGCCCCCGCCGGCCGAGTGCCCGCCCCCGCCGGTCGAGTAGTCCGAGCCGCTAGGCGAGGACGTATCGAGACCACCCCGACAACCGACAACCGACAACCACAACAGAAAGCAGCACAATGACTTCCGACAATCGCGGACAACGTTTCGCCGACCAGAACATCATCGTCACCGGCGCCGCAGGCGGCATCGGCGAGGCCTATGCCCGGGCCTTGGCCGCCGAGGGCGCCAACGTCGTCGTCGCCGACGTGAACGACGAGGCGGGCAAGCAGGTCGCCGCCGACATCGGTGGCCTCTACGTGCACACCGACGTCTCCGATGTCGAGTCGGCGCAAGCCCTGGCCACCGCCGCCGTCGACACCTACGGAACCATTCACGGTCTGGTGAACAACGCGGCGATCTATGGCGGGATGAAGCTCGACTTCCTCATCACCGTGCCGTGGGACTACTACAAGAAGTTCATGAGCGTGAACCTCGACGGCGCGCTCAACGTGACCCGTGCGATCTACCCGCACATGACCGACGGCGGCGCCATCGTCAACCAGTCCTCCACCGCCGCATGGCTCTACAGCGGCTTCTACGGTCTGGCCAAGGTCGGCGTGAACGGTCTGACCCAGCAGCTCGCCACCGAACTCGGCGGCCAGAACATCCGGGTCAACGCCATCGCTCCCGGCCCCATCAACACCGAGGCCACCTTGTCCACGACGCCCACGTCGATGGTCAACGAGATGGTCGACAAGCTGCCGCTCAAGCGCATGGGCACCCCCGAGGACCTCGTCGGCATGTGCCTGTTCCTCCTCTCCCACGAGGCCAACTGGGTCACCGGGCAGATCTTCAATGTCGATGGCGGACAGGTCATCCGGTCGTGAGTGACACCATCCGCCTCGGTTATGTCGGGCTCGGCAACATCGGCGGTCCGATGGCCGGCAGCCTGGCCGCGTGGTCGGGCGGGCTCAGCGTCTTCGATCTCGACCCCGACGCCGTCGCGAAGATCGTCGACAAGGGAGCCAACCCCGCCGACTCGCTGGCCGACCTCGCGACATCGGCCGACATCATCGGCATCTGCGTGCTCGACGATGCACAGGTACGGACGGTGGTGGCAGGCGACGGCGGTCTGCTGTCGACCGCCAAGCCCGGCACCATCATCACCGTGCACTCGACCATCAGCCCGCAAACGGCTGTCGAGTTGGCAGCGACATGCGCCGAACGCGGCGTGGTCCTGCTCGACGCACCGATCTCCGGTGGAGCGATGGCCGCCGAACAGGGACGGCTCGCGATCATGGTCGGCGGTGCACGGGACTCCTACCAGAAACTCAAGGAGCCGTACGCCCTCGCCGCGGAGATGCTGATCCATGCCGGTCCCGAGGTCGGCGCAGGCACCCGGATGAAGCTGGCCCGCAACCTCTTGCATTTCGTCGCATTCACCGCGACGGCCGAGGCATCCCGGCTCGCCGAGGCCGCAGGCATCGACATCACCAAACTCGGCAAGGTCGTGCGGCACACCGATTCCATCACCGGCGGTGCCGGTGCGATCATGTTGCGCGACACGACCGCCGAGATCCCCGACGGCGACTTCTGGCGGGACATCTTCCTGCCGGTGCGTACCCTCGGGGAGAAGGACCTCGGGCTGGCACTGAGCCTCGGCGATCAGCTCGACGTCGATCTGCCGCTCGCGCAGATCGCCCTCCGCGATCTGGCCACGGCACTCGGCGTTCCCCATCACGAAGGAGAGCAGTCATGAGCACCGAACCCCAGCAGACCGACGCTCCCGAACAGACCGAGCAGCGACGTCGGGGCCTCGAGATGATGTCGAAGGTCTACGGCTGGGAGATGTCCGACGGACCGGGCGACTTCTTCGCCCACACCGCCGACCAGGTCTTCGGCGAGGTGTGGAGCCGAGAAGGTCTGTCGGTGCGCGACCGACGACTCGTCTTGCTCGGGGCGCTCGCGCAGGCCGGACAGATCGACGTGGCCGAGATCCAGGCAGGCGCGGCGTTGGCCAACGGCGAGCTGACCCCCGAGCAACTCGAGGAGATCTCGCTGTTCCTCTGCTACTACGTGGGGTGGCCGTTGGGTACCAAGATGCACTTCATGTTCGGCGACGTCATCGGGAAGCATCGGAAGAAGCAAGAGAAGTGACCGGGCGGCACCGGGATCGCGGGGACATCGACGAGTTCGGGGATCTCGACGTGACCTTCGCCGAATTGTCAGGTGGCCGTGGATGTTCGATCATGAGCGCCACGCCGGGACCGAATCTGGCCGCACACGGATTCCGAGAGAACGAGTACGCCGTCTCCGGGGTCGCCGCCAGGTTCGAGACGTCCGGTGATCGCGAGCTCACCGAGGTCGGCAAGGACACCTTCACAACCCGCATCCTGGTGCGTCGCCCGATCGACGACGCCCGATTCAACGGCACCGTCGTGGTCGAGTGGCTCAACGTGAGCAGCGGCTCCGACGCCGCCGCCGACTACACCTATCTCGCCGAAGAACTCGTCCGCGGTGGCTTCGCGTGGGTCGGTGTGTCCGCGCAGTACACCGGGATCACCGGCGGTCCGGGCTCGGTCGGCGGTCTCGACACACCGTCGCCGACCGGGCCGGCCGCCAAGGACCCCGAGCGTTACACCGGATTGCACCACCCCGGGGACGCGTACTGCTACGACATCTTCGGGACGGTCGGCGCGGCGTTGCGTACCGTCGGCGCCGATCATCCCCTGGCCGGCCTCACCGTTCGTCGGTCCCTGGCGGTCGGCGAATCCCAGTCGGCGATGGCGCTGACGACCTACGCGAATCTGTTCGCCGGATACCACCGGGTCCATGACGGCATCCTCATCCACTCACGGGCCGCAGCCGGGATGTCACTCGGCGAGGTCGGCCGCGGTATCGACATCGACCAGGTCTTCGATGCCGAACCGACCACGATCCGCACCGACCTCGACATCCCGGTCTTCATCGTGCAGACCGAGACCGACGTACTCACCAATTTCCGGTTCCATCTGTCCCGACAGCCCGACACCGATCGCATCCGCGTCTGGGAGATCGCCGGGACGTCGCACGCCGACCTCCACCAGATCGGCCCGTACGAAGACATGCTCGGCTGCCCGACACCGGTCAATCGGGGTCAGCAACGATTCGTCCTGCGCGCGGCGCTGCACCATCTCGACGCCTGGGCAGCAGGCCGTTCACAGCCACCATCGGCGCCGCCGCTCGAACTCGACCTGTCCGGCGCCACACCGCAGTTCGTCGTCGACGACATCGGCAACGCGCGCGGCGGCGTACGGACCCCCTGTGTGGAGGCTCCTAGCCAGGTCCTCTCCGGTGTGGTCGGCGGTGAGGTCTCCCGCATCTGCCTGCTGTTCGGCTCCACGACACCTGCCGCACCCGAGGCGCTGGCCGCGCGTTACACCGATCCGTCGGAGTACCTGCGCCGTTACGGCGAAGCGACCGACTTGGCCATCGCCGCCGGTTTCGTCCTCGCCGACGACCGCGAGGAACTCCTCGCCGACGCGCGACCCGACCTGATCGGACCCGACCGCTGACGATTCGTCCCGAGTGGCGGGCCGCCGCGCCCGGCCTCGCGGCCCATCCGGAGATGGTCGCGACATGGGCTCAGTCGAACCGGAGGCCGAGGAGCACGCCGACGAACCGGCTCCGTCGCGACACCATCCACGCCAGACCGTCCAGGAAGCAGAGCACATGGAGTTCACCCTCGAGGACATCTCGGATGCCGAGGTCACTCGGCGTCGAGAGCTGTACGGGCCGTTGACGGATTCGGTGCGCGAACTCATCGACGCGGTCATCCGGACCGAGGTCGACGAGGAGACGGTCCGCGACGCGCACCGCGTCATCGCCGAGACCGTCGAGCGTTTGCAGGCCAACCAGCTGGCGGGCTCCTTCGGCGTGCGACACACCGCCGACATGAAGGGCATGCCGTGGGGGAACTCCGTCATCGGGCTGCGTAACGCGATCGCGCCGCCGTTGACCACCGTGCGACGGACCGACGGCACCGTGAGCGCCGACTTCACCCTGGGTGCCGCCTACGAGGGCCCACCGAGCTGCGTCCACGGCGGGGTCGCTGCGATGATCCTCGACCAGGTACTCGGCGAGGCAGGCAGTGCCGATGACGTGCCCTGCTACACCGGGACCATCTCGTTTCGCTACCTGCGTCCCACACCTCTGGGCGCGCTGCACGCCGAGGCGGTCATCGTCGAACGCGACGGCCGCAAGAAGATCGTGCGCGGCGCACTCTCGGACGGCGACGGCGAGACCGTCACCGCCGAAGGAGTTTTCATCGTGCCGAAGGACTGGAACGGCCCCATCCCGCGATCGATCCGATCACGACCGATCTGACGCCGATCGGGCCGTGCACCACCGTCGCGCCGACCGGCAGGGAGTAGCGTCGGTGAGATGAACGACGACGTTCTGCCCGACACCACTCCTCTGCCGCGCCCGTTCAGCGCGGCAGAGTCCACCGCCGTCCGGGCGATCTGGGGCGAGCTCGGGCTCCCCGGTCTGGTGGACGTCCACACCCACTTCATGCCGAAACCGGTGATGGACAAGGTGTGGGCGTATTTCGACTCGGCCGGCCCCCTCGTGGGCCGCGAATGGCCGATCACCTACCGCGCCGACGAGGACGTGCGGGCCGCGACCTTGCAGGACTTCGGGGTCCGCGCCTACTCGTCCCTGGTCTACCCGCACAAGCCGGACATGGCCGAGTGGCTCAACGGGTGGGCAGCCGATTTCGCCGCCCACCATCCCGATTGTCTGCACACCGCCACGTTCTATCCGGAGGAGTCAGCGCCCGGCTACGTGTCGCGGGCCATCCAGCGTGGCGTCGCGGTGTTCAAGTGTCACATCCAGGTCGGTGATTTCTCCCCGATCGATTCACTTCTGGACGGGGTGTGGTCGCAGATCGCAGACAGTCAGGTGCCGGTCATCATCCACTGCGGCTCGGGTCCTGCGCCCGGTCGGCACACCGGTCCGGAGCCGATTCGAACTCTGCTGCACCGGTTTCCGTCATTGCCCTTGATCGTGGCCCACATGGGCACCCCCGAGTATCTCGACTTCCTCGACCTCGCCGAGCGCTACCCGAACGTCCGGCTCGACACCACGATGTCGTTCACCGACTTCTCCGAGGCAGACGCTCCGTATCCGAAAGACGCCCGAGCGCGACTGCAGGGAATCGGTGACAAGATCCTGTTCGGCAGCGACTTCCCCAACATCCCGTACTCCTACACTCATGCATTGGACGCCCTCGTGCGGTTGGACCTCGGCGACGAGTGGCTGGGCGGCGTGCTCTACCGCAACGCGGCCGGATTGTTCGGGATCGGTTAGGGTGTGTGTCCCAATTCCACTGCGAGGGATTGGTGGAATCGATTGTGCCCTGGCAAGGCGGAGGAGAGAGCGATAGCGGCGCTATCGTGATCGACGACAACGCAGCCAGGGTGCAATCGAGCCGCCAAGACCCGCAAAGGGAATTGGGAGACACACCCTGAACGGCACGTGGCCGACCGACCTCAGAGGACCTGGGAGAGGAATGCGCGCAAGCGTTCCGACGATGCGTCCTCGAAGAGCTGTTCCGGTTTGCCCGTCTCCACCACCGCACCGTGGTCCATGAACAGCACGTTGTCGGAAACGTTTCGGGCATAGCCCATCTCGTGGGTGACGACCACCATCGTCATCCCCTCCGCGGAGAGCTCCGCCATCAGCGCCAACACGCCCTTGACGAGTTCGGGGTCGAGCGCCGATGTCGCCTCGTCGAAGAACATGACCTGCGGTTCCATCGCCAGGGCTCGCGCGATCGCCACGCGTTGTTGTTGTCCGCCGGACAGGTTGCTCGGACGGACATCGGCCTTGTTCGTCAGCCCGACGATCTCCAGTTGCCGCATCGCGACGGCCTGCGCATCGTCACGGCTCAAACCCCGCAGCTTGCGGGGCCCCAGCGCGATGTTCTGCACGACGGTCTTGTGCGGGAACAGATTGAAGTGCTGGAAGACCATCCCGATGCGTCGGCGCAGCTCGTCGGGGTTGTCCTGCAGCACCGACCTCCCGTCGAGCAGGATGTCGCCCTCGTCGGGCTCGTGGAGCCGGTTGAGCACCCGCAGCAGCGTGGACTTACCGGACCCGGACGGGCCGATGACCGTCGTCGTGGTGCCTGCGTCCACCTGGATGTCGACGCCGCGCAACACATGATTCCTGCCGAACGACAGATGTAGGCCGGTGCCGGTCAGGGACACCGCGTCCCGGGCGGTGATGGTGTCGGACACGACTCATCCCTTCTCGACGGCGGTCGGGGGCAGCGGGTCGGCCTCGGCCTCGGCGGGGCGACCGGTCCGAAGGCGCGCATCGATGTAGTTGACCAGATGGGTCAGCGGGATGGTGAGCACCAGGTAGACGATGCCCGCGGCGACCAGTGGGGACAGGTTCCCAGTCTGCGCGTTGAGGTCGCGCCCCACCGCGAACAACTCACGCTGACTGGCCAGCAGCCCCAGGAAGTAGACGAGCGAGCTGTCCTTGATCAATGCGATGAACTGATTCATCAACGCGGGCAGAACCCGGCGCACGCCCTGGGGGATCACCACCAGTCGCATCGATTGCCGATAACTGAAGCCGATCGCGCGAGATGCCTCGAGTTGTCCGTCGTCGACACTCTGAATGCCGGAACGGAAGATCTCGCCGATGTAGGCGGCGGCCAGCAGAGCCAACGCGACCGCGCCGAGCCAGTACGGGTTGTTGCCGGTGAGACCCTTGACCACCGGCCCGACGCCGAGCCCGACGAGCAGGATCACCACCACCGCGGGCAGGCCGCGGAAGATGTCGGTGTAGATGCGCGCAGGCCACCGCAGCCACCGGGATCGGGAGATCCCGGCCACGGCGAGCAACATGCCGAGAATGGTGCCCAGCACGCCGGACACCAACGACAGGATCAACGTGTTGACCAGGCCGGTCTTGATGAGGTCGGGGAACGACTCCTTGTAGAGACCCCAGTCGAAGAAGGTGGAGCCGAGCTGTTCGAGGGTGCTCTTCGGCGCGGTGTCGGTCTCGTCGGACTCGTTCTTCTCGGCGTTCTCCCGGGCGACCGCGGCGAAGTCGGGCATCTCCGGTGCCGGCGCGGCCTTGCTGCCGGGCTTCCAGCCCTCCGGCAACTCCCGCGGCACCCAGTCTGTGTAGAGCTTCGAGTACGTGCCGTCGGCGATGACGGCGTCGAGACCCGAGTTGAGCGCCGCCACCAGGCGCGGTTTGCCCTTGCCGACCGCCCACGCGACGAAGTTGTTGACGCTGAAGGTGTTCTCCACGATCGCGGTACCGTCGCCGTCCTTGACGGCGCCTTCGGCCTGCTGCGACGGCGCCACCCACACATCGATCTGGCCGGTCTTCAGGTTGGCGTAGGCAGTTGCGTAGTCGGGGAACTTCACCGGGTCGAGGTGCAGGGTGTTGACGACGTAGTCGTCCTGGACGGTGCCCTGGACGACGCCGATGCGGGTGGACGAGTTCAGGTCGTCGAAACTGCGGATCGACCCGCTCTTGGGCGCGACGAGGGAGAAGTAGCCGAAGTCGTAGCCGTTGGTGAAGTCGACGGTCCGACGTCGTTCGTCGGTGGTGGTGATCGACGACGAGCCGACGTCGAAACGGTTGTTCGCCACCTGCGACAGCAGCCCGGCGAACTCGGTGCCTGCGAACGTGATGTCGAGACCGAGTTTGGTCGCGATCGCCTTGAGCAGCTCGTTGTCGAAACCGGTGAACACGCCCTGACCGTTGACACAGATGCTCGGTCCGGCGTCGGACAAGGTGCCGACCGAGATGGTTCCCGGGGTGATCAGCTCCAGAGACTCCGTGTCGATCTGGTCGACCGGCGTCGTCGTGGGTGTGGTGTAGCGGTCCTCCCCGCCGCGGTCGGCCGCAGCGAGGTTCACCGGCGCGGCCGACGCCGAGGCGATGCCGGGCGGGGAACAACTGTCGGCGGGCGCTGCGGACGCCGCGGGCGCCCCCACGATGCTCATGGCACCGACCAACGCCGCGACGACAACCAGGACGGCGCAACGGACTGCGCGGGGTGCGGTCACCTCTGCACAGTAGCGACGGTGCACATCGATTTCCCAAGACTTCGGCCCAGCGTGGCGGGAAATACGACGCCGACAGCCGCGTCCGAGGCAATGCCGCGCAGGTGTCGTCCGACGCCATCGCAGCAGCCCGGGATCCGATCGCGCACGGCGACCGCCTGGTCATCCGCGCACACGGGGGTTCACCTGCGTGAGCGCCCGGTCACCCGTGTTCCCGCAGGTTCAGGCCGAGCTACGCGCCATCCGCGCCCGCACCTCCGGGCGCCGCAGCGGCGGCACCGTCTTGGGTGGTTGCCGACGATCCGGCAGGGCGTCGAGCAGGGTGTGGGTGGCCTCGGTGACCTGCTGCACCGCCGACTCGAAGGCCTCGACGTTGGCCGCAGACGGGTGTCGGATCCCGCTCACCTTGCGGATGTACTGACGAGCGGCGGCCTCGATCTCCTCGTCGGTGGCGGCGGGTTCGAGCCCACGCAATTCGGTGATGTTGCGGCACATGTCGGCCTCCTCGTGGGTGCGTACACGCTCGGGTCCCGACCGTCGGACGGACACGACCCGGGGATCGCGCCGCCCCGAGGCCGCGACCTCAGTCGGCGATCTTGACGACTGCTTTACCCAGGATTCGCCCTTCGGCGAGATCGGTCAACGCCTTGGGCAGCTCCTCGAGCGAATAGGTCACGTTGACCTGCGGGCGCAGACCGTCCGCGATCATCTCGGCGAGCTCGTCGTGGAGCAGTTCGGGGACGCCCGGATGGGTGCGTACATACTCTCCCCAGGCAGCGCCGACGACCGCGATGTTGCGGAACAGCACCCGGTTGAGCTTGACCGACGGGATACCGCCCGCAGCGAACCCGACGACCACATAGCGGCCGTCCGGCGCGACCTGACGCAGGGCTTCGTCGAACACGTCACCGCCGGAGGGGTCGATCATGACGTCGACACCCTCGGGGGCGACCTCGCGCAACTTGGCACCCCAACCGTCCTCGAGTTGGACGACCTCGTCGGCACCGGCGCCGCGCAGCAACTCTTCGGCACCCTTGCGATGCACGATGGCGATCACCTTCGCGCCCATGGCCTTTGCCACCATGATCGACGCCGTTCCGACACCGCCTGCCGCGCCGAGGACACCCACGACCTCGCCCGGCGCCGTCTGCGCGCGGACCTTCAGCGCGAACAGCGCGGTCTGATAGTTGATGCCCATCGCGGCACCCTCGTCGAAGCCCAATCCCTCCGGGAGAGGAAGGAGCTGCTCCGGCGCCACCGCGATCTGTTCGGCGAACCCGCCGACGACCGACGCCACCAGCACCTTGTCGCCCGCCTGGAACGGCGAGCCCTCGGGAGCCTCACGCACCACGCCGGCCACCTCGGTGCCCGGGGTGAACGGCGTGGGCACCTTGAGCTGATACTTGCCCTGGCTCATCAGCAGGTCGGGGAAACAGATGCCACACGACTTGATGTCGACCAGAACCTGCCCGGCGGCGGCTTGCGGGTCCGGAACGTCGGTCAGTTCCAGTCCGGCGGGACCGGTCTCGGCGGTGAGCACTTGAGCTTTCATAGCGCTCACCCTACGCGTGACGCAGATCGCATCGGGGATAGGATCGGCGACATGACTGCATCCTCGGCACGGACGCCGAACGCGCCATCCCCGGATCGTCTCCGCGTGGCCGACGAAGCACCCGGATTCATGCCGGTCGATGAGGCGCTCACCCTGTTCGACATCGCCGGAGACTATCTGGCGCAACCTGATTCGACGCGGGTCGGCGTCGAGATCGGGACGTACTGCGGCAAGTCGACGGTCTTTCTGGGCGCGGCGGCCGAACCCCACGGTGCGACCATCGTGACGATCGATCACCATCGGGGGTCCGAAGAGCACCAGCCGGGCTGGGAGTACCACGACACCTCCCTCGTCGATCCGCACACCGGAACTCTCGACACGTCGGCGCGGTTCCGCCGCACCATGTACGACGCAGGCCTCGAGGACACGGTGATCGGGCTGCTGGCCACGTCGACGACGGCGGCCAAGGTGTGGGGCAAACCGGCCGATTTCGTCTTCATCGACGGTGGCCACAGCATGGAGGCCGCGCAGAACGACCTCGACAGTTGGGCACCGTGGGTCCGCATCGGTGGCGCGCTGCTCATCCACGACGTGTTCCCCAACCCCGAGGACGGCGGCCGACCTCCCTACGAGATCTACCGTCAGGCCCTGGCCACCGGCCAATTCACCGAGGTACGCGCCGAAGGTTCGCTGCGCGTCCTGCGCCGTGACTCCGGCGAGGTGGGCGCGGCGTTGCCGAAGCCGTAGTCGTTGTTCGTTCTTCCCCCTGGTTTGCGTTCCTCCCCCGACTGTTTGCAGGGGACGAACACAAACCAGGGGGAAGAACTCACGCGATGATGCCGGCTGTCGTCAGCACCGCGATCACCTTGGGGTGCAGGACCTTCGGACGCATGGTCTCCGACCACGTCCACCGGACCACCAGCGGACCCGTGGCACGGATCGCATCCTCTCTCAACTTCTCCTGATAGATCACGTCCTCGGGCAACCGGTCACCGAACGGACTGGACCGGTGATACTTGAATCGGCCGTCGAACTCGCCGACGACCCGGAGAACTCCGTCGGCATCACGCCAACCGAAGTCCGCACGCACCTTTCTGCGGCCGTTCATCTCGACACATATCTCGACCTGGCATTCGGGCATCGGGATGAGCGGGTGTTCGGCGAGGACGAGTCTGCTCACGCTCTCCCCGACGCTCTCCGACAATCCGTTCGCCAGCGGCACCGCCGTGCGCAGCAGCACCGACCCGTGGTGGCGTCGCAGTCGTAGCACTTGCTCGTCGAGTTCGTCCACGGTGACGCCAAGGTGCAGCCCCGAATCGAGGACGCAGACCGCTTGGTGGAGGGTGCCGGTCCGCGCCACGTCGCAGACGGTTCGCGCCAAGGAGGTGACCGGGATGTCGTCGATGATCACGACATCCGACTCCGAGAGCCGTGCCTGATGGATCACGCCCCTGGCGACGGTCTTGCCCGTCGTCGCGGAGGTGAAGTGCACCTTCGACAGGTCGGGTTCGAACATCGGGATGCGGTGCATGGCTGCACCGGACACATGACTGGCCACACGGCCCGGCCCACCGCTGCGCGCGGCCGCGATCACGGTGGCCCGATGGCGCTCCACCGTTTCGGCATGGTCGGCCAGACCGTCGGCAGCGGGCAGGTACGCGCCCTGCCAGACACGTTCGACGACGCCGGTCCGGACGTCACGGCGCAGGTCCGCGTCCGAGCGGCCCGCACCGATGACGTCGGCCCGGAAGAGCAGATGATCAGCACCGATCTCGATGTCGCCCACACTCGGTGATCTTGCCCTTGATCGAACACAGCGCACCGATTCCATCCACAGGCGCGACCAGCCACTCTTCTTCCGCCTGGTTTGTGTTCTTCCCCCGGATGCGTCCGGGGGAAGAACACAAACCAGGTGGAAGAACTCAGGTGAGCATGGCGCGGACCTTGGCGAGAACATCCGGGTAGCGCTGCAGGTGTGCGCCGCCGTTGACATCGAAGGCCGCTCCGGTGACCCACGCGGCCTTCGACGACGCGAGGAACGCCACCATGTCGGCGATCTCGTCGGGCTGTCCACCACGTCCGAGCGGGGTGTTCTCCACGTACTCGTCCAGCAGACCCGGCACGAGACCGAGTCCCGCCGTCAGCGGGGTGTCGACGACACCGGGCTGCACGGCGTTGACCCGGACCCCGCGCGGGGCCAATTCGAGTGCGGCCACCTCGACGAGCATGGTCACGCCCGCCTTCGACGCGCAGTAGGCACCCATCGCGGTACCCGGCTGACGAGCGTTGAGCGACGAGATCACCACGATCGACCCGCCGTCGACGATGCGTTGGCCGGCGTGCTTGAGCACCAGGAACGAGCCGGTCAGACACACGTCGATGGTGGTCTGCCAGTGTTCGAGAGCGAGTTCGGTGAGTGCGCCGGGCATGGTGAGCCCCGCGCAACTGACCACCACCTGCAGGTCGTCGAGGTCTGCGAAGCCATTGGCGACCGACTCCTCGTCGGTGACGTCCATGACGATCGCCTGTGTGGCGCCGCCGATCTCGTCGACAGCGACGCGGGCAGCCTCACCGTTCACGTCGGCAATGGTGACGGCGTAGCCCTCGGCCGAGAGCGCACGGGCACTCGCCAACCCGATGCCGGACGCGCCGCCGACGACGACCGCGCTCCCGGTCATCGAGGATCCGCCGCGACGGCCCGCTCCCGGTCCCCGGTGAGATGCCGGGTGAGGAACGAGAGCTGGTGGGCGACCGCCGGTTCGAACCAGTCGCTGCCGGCGAAGATGTCGAAATGATCGCACGGGTAGTGGCGGACCTCGGCGCGCGCGGCGAAAGCGGCCTTGGCCGCGGGATGCGGTGGCGCGGCCCGATCGAAGTCGGCGATCTGGACGAGTGCGGGCACGGTGATGTCGGCGGCGTGTTTGTCGGCACGCATGCGGCCGATCTCCAGCCCCACCGACGCATCGACCTCGTTACGCCACGACGGACCCGCCACCGCGGTGTAGCTCTCCAGGTAGCCCGGCGAGGTGAGAGCGGCCCGCTCCCCCGGGCGTCCGACCACGGGCATCATCGTCGGCCCGCGCCCCATGCGCGCCCCGACCGCGCTGCCGATGCCGCTCAGTGTCGACGACACGATGCCTGCCGCGCCGACCTCGGCGTAGGCGAGTCTGCCTGCCGCAGGACCGTTCACCAGCGGCACCGCGGCGATCACAGCGCAGACGTCGTCGCGTTCGGCGGCGACGATCATCGCGAACCCGGCCGACATGGACACTCCCCAGACGACGACCCGGTTCGGGTCCACCCCGGGCTGACGGCCCGCCGCGGTGATCGCGGCGCGGTAGTCGTCGAGCTGACCCGACAGCGAGATACGTTGTCGCGGTTCACCGTCGGAGAGCCCGAACCCGCGGTAGTCGAAGGCGAGCACGGCCAGCCCGGCGTCGGCGAATCGTTGCGCGAACGGTTCGAGGCCGGAGTCCTTGGTACCGGCGAATCCGTGCGCCATCACCACCACCGGACGTCCGGACGGTCCGTCGAAGCCGGAGATGTCGGGACCGGGGAAGAACCATGCCGCACAGGAGGTTCCGTGCGATTCGAAGGTGATCGTCTGGTAGGTCATCATGCCTCCTGGGCCGATTGCGGAGCTGCCGACGCCACCGCGGGCTCGGTCTCGCCGACCCTCGACCAGGTCGGCGGCCCGAAACGCTGGGCACGCACCGCACCGTCGGGGATCTCCTTGGTGCGCATGTTGTGTTCGTAGAGGTAATGATCGAGCTGCTGGGTGTGGCGCGGACGGTCCAGCATGTGTCCGGTGTAGAACTGCTGGTCGTCGACGATCACCTGATGCATCTCGGATTCCGACGGCAGCCGGTAGCGGCCCACCGCGTAGGCACCGATGAGTCGTGCCTGACATTCGACGAACGGGAACAACGTCGGGGTGGCCTGGGCGAACCCGTGGAACACCAGATCGTCGACACCCGGGTGGAACATCCGTTTGTAGAGGTCGATCCGGTTGTCCGGGGCGCTGATGAACTCGGGGTCGAAGAACGGGAAGGTGATGTTGTAACCCGTTGCGTAGATGATGATGTCGAAGTCGTCGCAGGTGCCGTCCTCGAAGTGGACCGTCGATCCGTCGAGGCGACTGATGTTGGGCTTGGGGATGACGTCGCCCGATCCCAGGCGCAACGGCAGTTCCACGGATTGTGTCGGATGCGCCTCGAAGAACTTGTGATTCGGGGTCGGGAGGCCGAAGTCCTCCGGACGGCCAGCGGTCATCGGCTGCATGATCTGCACGAACTTGCGTTGCCACGCAAAGGGGATGTGCGGCGACGTCCGGTAGTACTTGTCGGCCGGTTTCCCCGCGAAGTACTTGGGCACGATCCACGCGCCCGATCGGGTGGACAGGGTCAGCTTGTTGTCGAGGGCCTTGGACGAGAGTTCGACCGCGATGTCGGCTGCGCTGTTGCCCAGACCCACCACCAGGATTCGCTTGCCGGAGAAGTCATGCGGCGTCTTCGGGTCGATGTAGTGATGCGCGTGCATCTCGACGCCGTCGAACCGGCCGGGGAAGTCCGGGAAGCGCGGATCCCAGTGATGTCCGTTGGCCACGACCAACAGATCGAATCGACGCACCTCACCATGCTGCGTCTCCAGTTCCCAACCGCCACCGTCGAGGCGGCGTGCATGGGTCACGGCGTTGGTGAACTCGATGTTGTCGAGCAGGTCGAACGCCTCGGCATAGGAGTCGAGATACGACTTGATCTGGGTGTGGTGAGGGAAATCCGGGTACTCCGGCGGCATCGGAAAGTCCCGGAACGACAGCTGGTGTTTGGACGTGTCGATGTGCAGCGACCGGTAGGCGCTGCTGTGACCGTTGGGATTCCCGAACGCCCAGTTGCCGCCGATGCGGTCGGACGACTCGAAACAGGTGTACGGGACTCCGTAATCGGTCAGCATCTTGCCCGCGGTGAGCCCGCTGATGCCTGCGCCGATGATCGCGGTCCGCGGTAGGTAAGCGCTCATGGGATCCTCACCCGTGTGGCCCGCCGGTGCACTCCCGTGGCGAGCGAGTAGACAGATTGTTCATTCTGTCTACCGCATTTCGACCCCGGGGTAAACCCTCGATCCGCCCCGACGAGGTGCTCCACCACGCTGGCGGGCCATCGCATTCGGCGACGTGTTCCGCCGATTTGTTAGGTTGGCAGCGTGACCGAGGCATCGACGACACCGCAGGTGGCCCCCACGGCTGCCTCGCGATTGCTCGATGCCACCGAGAAGCTGCTCGCCGACAAGGGCATTCGCGCGACGACGATGCAGGAGGTCGCCGAGACCGCCGGTCTGTCTCGGGCGTGGTTGTATCGGCACTTCCCCGACAAACCGAGCCTCATCGGAGCGGCGATCGTCCGGCTGAACGAGACCTTCTGGTCCGACGCCCAGGCGCAACTCGACCAGATCGAGGATTTCGACCGGCAACTCGCGGTCGGCGTCCGAATCGGGCGTGGCGCTTACGACGACCCCGGCGCGCTGTTGATCCGGTTGCGTACCACCGAGCCCGAGGAGTTCGCCGCATGTGCCGGAGCGGGAGTGGCCGGCCTCGTGCCCGATCTCGCGACGTTCTGGCGCCCCTACGTCGACGCCGCCGCCGCACGCGGTGAGATCCACCCCGGACACGACCTCGCCGAGGTCGCGGAATGGGTTGCGCGCCTGTTGATCAGCCTGGGTACCGTGCCCGGTGACACGGTGAATCCCGACGACCACGATGCCGTGCTCACCCAGATCCGTCGCTACCTGATGCCTGCGCTGCGAACCGAACCTTAACGACCCCCGGTTCGTCGTGGCCGACCGGCGCCTCACTCGCACCGAACAGCACGGCTCCCTCTATCGACCTCAGCGGACGCCGAGGACATGACGTGAACCCACCACCGTCGCCGACGAACCGCGAACGAGCCTCACGAAGGGGCCCTTCGTGAGGCTCGCCGGGCACCGAGCAGTGGCGACTCAGGCGGGAGCCGGGGCGAGATCGAGCTTGCCCGCCAGCTTGGCGAGGTAGCCACGCGCCTTGTCGACGTCGTCGTCGGGCAGACCGTAGAGCACCTGGGTCACCCCGATCTCACGCCACTTCGCGAGCTTTTCGGGCACCGGCCGGAAGTCGAGGACGACGATCTGCGGGTCGCCCTCGCGTCCCGCGTCCGACCAGATGGTCTTCAGCAGGCTCACCGATCCCTCGATGTCCTCCTCACCCGGCGTGGTGATCCAGCCGTCCGCACTGCGGCTGATCCACTTGAAGTTCTTCTCGTTGCCCGCTGCGCCGACGAGGGTCGGGATGTGCGACTGGGGCGGCTTCGGCCACGCCCAGCTCGGACCGAAATCGACGAACTCGCCGTGGTATTCGGCCTCTTCGTCGGTCCACAGCGCGCGCATCGCCTCGAGGTACTCGCGCAGCATGGTGCGCCGCCGCTTCGGCGGGACGTTGTGATCGCTGAGTTCGTCGAGGTTCCAACCGAATCCGACGCCCAGGGTGAGTCGGCCACCGGAGATGTGGTCGAGGGTCGCGAGGGTCTTCGCGAGGGTGATCGGATCGGACTGCACCGGCAGTGCCACCGCGGTGGCCAAACGAATCCGCTCCGTCACGGCCGCGGCGGCGGCCAGCGACGTCCACGGATCGAGCGTTCGCATGTAGCGATCGTCGGGCAACGACGAGTCACCTGTCCCGGGGTGTGCGGCGTCGCGGCGAGTCGGGATGTGTCCGTGCTCGGGAACGAAGTACGACGCGAAACCGGCCTCCTCGATCAGCGGGGCCAACACGTGTGGCTTGAGCCCACGGTCGCTGGTGAACTGCACGATTCCGAATTCCATGAATCCTCCACTGCTGATTCCGGCCGGGGGCACGGCCACCCGGACCGTCCGACTCTGGACGGATGACTGGACACCAGTCTAGGTGATTCAGGCCCCGGCGACCAGGGTCTGACGCACATCCCGGAAGATTCCGTTGCCCGCACTGGTGCGGCTGACGGCATCGGCCGCGAGAACAACCGCGGCCGAGGTCCAACAGCTCTTCTCCACAGGCCAACGTTTTCCGTCGGCGTAGACGAGCCCGGTCCAATACGACCCGTCCGGGTCGCGCAGATGCTGGATCGATGCGATGAGCGTGACCGCGTCGTCGGTGTCACCGAGAGCGTCGAGGGCCAGGGCGAGTTCGCAGGTCTCGGCGCCGGTCACCCACGGCCGGTGGTCGACGCATCGGATCCCTTTGCCTGCGACGACGAACTCGTCCCAGCGTCGGGCGATGTGCTCCTGACCGGCTCGACCGCGCACCGCGCCACCCAGGATCGGGTAGTACCAGTCCATCGAGTGATCCGACGGCGGCTCGAAGATCTCCGGCCGGTCCCGGATCGCGTCACCGAGCGCCGTGTGCGCGCGGTCCCAGTCGTGGTCGGGTTGCCCGACCACCTCGGCGATCCGCACCGCACAGTCCAGGGCCTGAAAGATGCTGGCATTACCGGTGATCTGAGCCTGATCGAACATCGCACCGGTGCGATGATCTGCGCCCCAACGAAATGCGCCGTCCGGCCGTCGGAATCGCATCACCAGATTCATCGCCGACCACACCGTGGGCCACATCCGCTCCAGGAAGCGGTCGTCGCCGGTGATCAGGTAGTGGTGCCAGACCCCGACGGCGATGTACGCGCAGAAGTTGCTGTCCACGTTGGCGTCTTCGACATGCCCGACGACGGTGCGGATCGGCCACGAACCGTCGTCACGTTGATGCCGGCGCGACCAGTCGTAGGCGGCCTCCGCCTCGGCGGTCCGCCCGGTCACCGTCAGTGCCATGGCGGACTCGACGTGATCCCACGGATCGGTCTGCCCACCGGGAAACCACGGCAGGGCTCCCGAATCCTCTTGCATGGCAGCGATCGCCGCGCCGGTCGCATCGATCTGCGCAGCGGTGAGCACCCCGACGATCGCCGGAAGTCGCGTCACAAGGACTCGGCGGGAGCCGAGGAATCGGCAGGCTTACGCAGATAGAGCGCCACCGACTTGCCGATGAACGGATTGAGGACCTGCTCGCCGACCCGGGTGAGCCACGGCTTGCTCATCATGTCCCAGACCAGGAGCTGGTGGTAACCCTTGACCAGCAGGTTGTCGTTGTTCTCGGTTCCCACAGCACATTTCAGCCACCAGTACGGTGCGTGCAGCGCGTGCGCGTGGTCGGTGCCGGTCACCTCCAGGCCGGCGCGGCCCAGTTTGCCGGCCAGCTCGGACGCCTTGTAGATACGGACGTGACCGCCCTCGACCTCGTGGTACTCGTCAGAGAGCGCCCAGCAGACTTTCTCCGGCCAGTACCGAGGGACGGTGACCGCCGCCAGCCCGCCCGGCTTGAGAATCCTGGCCATCTCCGCGATGGCGGCCTCGTCGCCGGGGATGTGCTCGAGGATCTCCGACATCAACACCACGTCGAAGCTGTTGTCGGCGTAGGGAAGACGAAGGGCGTCACCGACCTCGGCGCGTGCCTTGGCCTCGGAGGGGACATCCCCCTGCGCCATCATCGCGTCGAACATCTCGGCCACATCGGCCATGTCCTGTTCGGACTGGTCGAAGGCGATGACGTCGGCACCCCGACGGAACATCTCGAACGAGTGCCTGCCCTGCCCCGCCCCGATGTCGATCGCCTTGGTCTGCGGACCCACCCCCAGGCGGTCGAAATCCACTGTCAGCACGCGTTTCCCCTTCGTCGGATCTACTGTTGATCGATCATCCGGCGGCGACGGTGGGCTCACTGCCCACCCGCTGCAACACCGTTTCGTAGTGCGCGGCCGTCTTGGCCGCCACGGCCGCCCAGCTGTAGCGGTCCTCCACGCGGCGACGTCCGCCCTCCCCGAGGCGACCACGCAGCTCGGCGTCGTCGAGCAGCGTGCCGATCGACTGGGCCAGCCGTTCGGAATCGCGTGGCGGCACCAGCAGTGCCGCCTCCTCGTCGGTGCCGACGACCTCCGGGATGGCCCCCGCGCGGGTGGCCACCAGCGGCGTGCCACAACTCATCGCCTCTACCGCGGGCAGCGAGAAACCTTCGTACAGCGAAGGGACACAAGCCACCTCGGCCGAGGCCAACAGATCGGCCATCTCCTCGTCGGCCAGCCCGGAGACCACTCGCACCCGGTCAGCGATGGCGAGGTCTTCGATCATCCGCGCCGACGGACCGTTCGGGTCGAGTTTGGAGACGAGCACCAGCTCGACGTCGCGCTCGGCACTGAGCTTGGCGACCGCTTCGAGCAGATAGGAGACGCCCTTGAGCGGAGCGTCGGCACTCGCGACACACACCACTCGTCCGGCGACCCGCTCGGCGGACGGACGGAAGACCTCGGTGTCGACGCCGAGAGGGATGGTGGTGATCCGACCGGACGGGATGTCGAAGGCCTTGCGGATGTCGACTTCGCTGCTCCGGGACACCGTGAGAAGCTCCGGGATTCGCCGCGAGACACGACCCTGCATGCGCAGGAACGAATGCCACCGCCACGCGGTGATCTTGCGCCATCCCTTGGCCGCCTTGACCGCGAGGGTGCGGTCACGGGTGATCGGATGGTGGATCGTCGCGATGAGGGGGAACCCGGCCTTCTGGATGTCCAGCAGACCGTAGCCGAGGCACTGGTTGTCGTGCACGATGTCGAAATCGGCACGCCGCTTCTTGAGAAGCCGCGCCACCCGCAGGCTGAAGGTCAGTGGCTCGCCGAAGCTCGCGGTCCACATCGCGCCCACCTCGAGCAGGTCGATCCAATCGCGGTACTCCCCCGGGCGCGGCGTCCGGAACGGCTCCGGCTCGTCGTACAGCCCGAGGCTGGGCACCTTGGTGAGCTTCACGCCGGCATCGATCGCAACCTGGTCGAGGTCCGGATACGGCTGGCCCGAGAAGATCTCGACGTCGTGGCCGAGGAGTGCGAGTTCGCGGCTCAGATGGCGCACGTAGACGCCCTGACCACCACAATGCGGTTTGCTGCGGTACGACAGCAATGCGACGCGCATCTACTGCACCGATTCCATGCCGGCGGCCGCTTCGAACTCGGTGAGCGAGGTGATCTTCACCCGGCGGCGCCCGGCCTCTTTACCTGCACCCTTCTCGGCTGCGTCGATGGCCTTCCAACCGTCGAGGTCGATACGCCGCGCGCCCCTCGTGGAGACGATGTCCGCGACGTCGTCACGCGACGTGGTCGGCGCCGAGAGTGCCTCGGCGACAAAGTCCTTCAGCACCGCCTCGGCTGTCTGCTGGCCACACATGCGATTCATTCCGATCCCCCCGGTCGCTCCCCGCTTGATCCAGCCGGTGACGTAGAGCCCCGACACCACATCACCGTCGGCGGTTGCCTGGACACGTCCCTCCGTGTTCGGCACGACGCCCTTGGACTCGTCGAACGGCAGATCGAGTACCGGCACACCGCGGTAGCCGATGGCACGCAGGACCAGTCCGGTCTCGATCTCGAAGCGTTCCTCGGTCGGTGTGACCGCCACCCGCGCACCGCCTTCGGCGTACACGTTGCGGACACAGACCAGTCGCTCGACCTGACCGTCGCCGGTCAGCTCCAGCGGCGACACCAGATACCGGAACACGATGCGCCGGTTGCCCTCGGTGGTGCTGCGCTCGGAGAACTCGCGGGCCAGCCGGATCTTGGTGGCGACCGTCGAGTCGAGTGTGTCGTCGTCGAGCGCTGCCTGGGTCTGCGGATCGAGGACGAGCTCGTCGGGATCGACGACCACGTCCACGCCCTCGACGTCGCCGAGCGCCAGGAACTCGCTGTTGGTGTACGCGGCCTGCGCGACGCCGCGACGTGCCAGCAACACCACCTCGGTGACATTCGATTCGCGCAGCTTGGCGAGCGCGTGATCGGCGATGTCGGTCTTGGCCAGATCGTCCGGATCGGTGACCAGGATGCGCGCGACGTCGAGTGCGACGTTGCCGTTGCCGACGACGACCGCCCGCTCACCCGAGAGGTCGACGTCGAAGCCCGCGTAGTCGGGGTGCCCGTTGTACCAGGCGACGAACTCGGTGGCCGGAATCGAACCCGCGAGATCCTCCCCCTCGATACCCAGCCGCTTGTCGGTGGCCGCGCCGACGGCGTAGATCACCGCGTGATACCGCTCGGCGAGTTCGTCGTGCGAAATGTGCTTGCCCACCTCGACATTGAGGAAGTACTGGAAGTTCCGCTTGGCCGCGGTGGCCGCGAACGTCTTCTCCACACCCTTGGTCGCGGCATGGTCGGGGGCGACACCGGCACGCACCAGCCCGTACGGGGTGGGCAGCCGATCGAACATGTCGACCTTCACCTGCGGCTTGCGCACCAGGTCCTCGGCGGCGTAGAAGGCGGCCGGGCCGGCGCCCACGATGGCGACGTGCAGCTCACCGTCACCCAGCTGTGGCGCCTTCTTGGGCGGCACCAGGCCACCCTCGACGTCGTGGTCTTTGTAGTAGTCGGCGTTGATCTGCAGATAGGGCTCGTCACGCGCCTCGAGCTGATCGTCGGGCAGGATCGCCTCGACGGGACATTCGTCGATGCACGCGCCGCAGTCGATACACGTCTCCGGATCGATGAACAGCATCTCCGCGGTGAAGAACTCCGGCTCGTCGGGAGTCGGGTGAATACAGTTCACCGGACAGACGCTGACACAACTGGCATCGTTGCAACATGGTCTGGTGATCACATGCGCCATCTGCGGTTTCCTCGTAATCCAACACGTGGAACGTGTTCTAGTTTTGCCGTCATCTGTATCTTAACTGCAAAGATACCGGTGACCGAAAGCAGGGACCTGAGTGAACCCCTCACCAAGCACCACTGAGACACCAAAAACCACTGGGACACCAAGAACCACTGGGACGCCGATCGGGCCACTGCCCGACCGCAAGGACGGCGCCCGATTCTTCGAGATCGGCTACCGGGTACGCACCGGTGATGTCGATCAACAGATGCGGGTTCGTCTCGACGCCGTCGCACGCTATCTGCAGGACGTGGCCAACGACAACATCGAGGCCACCGAATACGGTGACACCGACCCGTTCTGGATCGTCCGCCGAACCGTCATCGACGTGATCCGACCCATCTCGTGGCCGGCCGGTGTCACCGCACAGCGCTGGTGTGGCGCGCTGTCCACCCGCTGGACGAACATGCGGGTGCGGCTGACCGCCGACCACGAGGTCAACAGGTTCAACACCGACGCCCGCGACCCCGGTCTGATCGAGACCGAGGCGTTCTGGATCAACGTCAACGACCAGGGCATGCCGTCGCGGATCACCGACAGCATGCTGGAGATGCTCTCGGAGATGACCGACGAACACCGCCTGCGGTGGAAGTCGATGAACCCGGACAAGGCACCCGACCCCGCCGACGTCGAGCTGCCGGACCGGGTGCATGTGCTGCGCAGCACCGACTTCGACCCGTTCAAGCACCTCAACAATGCCGCCTACCTCGAAGCGGTGGAGGACGAGCTCGTCGACCACGCCGATCTCGTCGACGTCCCGCACCGGGCGGTGATCGAATACCTGCGTCCGATCGTGCCGGGGGTGCCGATCACGCTGCGTCGGGTGCGTGAGGACGATCGGCTGCTGATGTGGATGCTGATCCCGGGACCCGACGACGAGCTCGTCGTCGCGGCCACGGTGTCGGTGTCGGTGCTGCCGCCGGAGGCGCTCGGCCAGGTCACGTCGGCGTGACCGCGGGCGGCCGGGATGATCGCTGACCGAATCATCACTGACCGAATGATCGCTGACCGAATGATCACTGACCGCCGCTGAGCAGCAGCTCCATCAGCTTGGTCGGTGCCGCGCACGGGTCGCCGGGCACGGCGTTGCTCGCGGGTTCCACCCACCAGGTGTAGACACCGCGGCTGGGGGCCCGCGCGGTGACGCCGCAGACCGCGGGTCGCTTGGGATCGCGTTGGGTGAACGCCGCCTGGCTTGCGATCTTGACGTTCTCGGTCTCGTACCCGAGCCGCTTGGCGGTGTCCTTCTCCACGTTCGGGTTACCCCACTCGAACCAGTTGAAGGTGACGTTGGTCAGGGTGGACCCCTCGACCAGCCATCGGCAGATGGCCCCGTTGAAGGTGCCGCGGGCCACGGTTCCGCCCACGACCTCGGCGATCTGCGCCGACGACAGCACCTCGCATTCGAGGAGCAGCTTGTCGAACTGGTCGGTGTCGACGTGACCTTCCTGTTCGTTGTCGGCGGCCCCGACGGACACGGCCTGACCGTCCACCGTGCGCGAACATGCCGACACGGCGCCCACCACCAGCAGGAGGGCGGCCACCACCGCCAGCACGCGCCTCATGAGGACCGCTCGATCGACATGCCCGCGAGCTCACGGGTGGCGTCACAGATGCGTTCGGTGGCCGGCGGGGGGTCGTCGAGGGACGTCTGGACTCCGGCACTCACCGACCATTCGAAGAAGTCCGCGCCGAACGCGATGCCGATCTCACAGATGCCGGAGTCGGAGGCGATGAATCCCTTGTGGCCGTCGATCTCGATGTCTTTGGTCGATTGCCGCGACAGTTGCTCGGTCGCGCGTTCTCGCCCGATGGGTGAGCCGCGGTACCAGTTGAAGGAGGCGACCGGCCCGGTGCGGTCGGAGCTGCTGCCCCACTCGCAGACCGACGCGTTGTTGACCGTGTTGCTCAGACCGGAGAACGAGGTGATGCGGGTGACCTCCTCGGTGGTGACACCGCCGCACGCGCCGAAGAACGGGCCGTCGCCCGCCTTGGCGGGTGCGGCCGGGGTGTTCGGGGTGGCCGGATCATCGGAGTCGTCGGAGCAGCCGGCCAGGGCGATCGCCATCAGCGCCACCATCGCGACGAGGAACCCACCGCGCATGCGCAACCGGTCCAGCTCACGGCGGTCACGTTTGGTCGGCCGCCCGGCGCCCGGATCGCGGCGCGGGATACTTGCGAGCACCTCGCGCGGCGGTGGAGGCGGACTGTGGTCGATGTAGCATTCGGCGGCCGCCGGAGCGGACACCCGTTTGCTGATCAGCTTGGTCACCTCGACGACGCGTTCGTGGCCGTGCAGGCGCACACGCACCTCGTCACCGACGACGACGGGTTGGGCCGGCTTGGCGGTCACGCCGTTGACTCGGACATGGCCGCCACGACAGGCCGCACCGGCAGCGGACCGGGTCTTGGTCAGCCGGATCGCCCAGATCCAGCTGTCGACACGGGTGGTCATCGGGCGCGGGACTACTTCTGCCTGGTGATGAAGTAGTAGCCGGCCCCTCCCGCCACCAGACCGATGATCAGTGCCGGCCAGAAGCCCATCACCAACCACAGCACGGCGAACACGATCAATCCCGGCGACACCGCGGCGAGAGTCATGCCGGGATGTTCACGGACCACCTCGGTGACCGCTTTGCGCTTGGCCGGATCTACCGCCATGTCGCTGCCTCCTCCTCCGATGACGCGGGATGTGACATCCACTCTATCGAAGACAACCGGCGGATCCCCCGGTCCGCGCTGCGCGGTGGTCGACGTCGAGGCTGCGACGTCGTTCACCGCCCTGCCCTGACATCGATTCGGCGGCCCGTTGCCTCCGAGTCAGCTCCTCCGCGTCAGCTCCTCCGGCTCACCACCGTCGACGCTCCAATGGCTCGCCGCGAGCGGCGGCATCGGCCGCACAACCGAATCCGACCACCCACCGGCCGTCGGAGAGTTCCACGTCGCCCAGCATCATCGGTGCTGGCAGATCGGCGAGGAAGGAGCCGAGCGCGGCGATCGAGACGATCCACCGCTCGCCCTCGATGGATCGGCCGTCGGGGTCGCGCACCAGGCCGGGTTTGGGTGGTGTGGTGTCCAACGCGACCAGCCGGTAGCTCGCCGCGGTCTCGAGCGGCCCCGCCCAGCGCGCGCCCCGGTCGGCGAGTTCGTGCGCCAGCACACCGCCACGCATGTGCGCGCCGAACACGGCCACGTCCACGACATCGCGCCCGGCAACCGATTCGGGCCCCACAATTGATTCGGGCCAGGTCATCAACGAGTCGCCCGCACCCGCGAGCCGTCGGGCGAGATCGACGAGCACGGCGTCGCGATGCCCAGGTGCCAGCAGAGTGATCCCGAATTGCGCTCGGTCACCGTCCTTCTCGCGTACGGTCCCGGCCGGCACGGCCAGTCCGCACAGGTCGAAGAGGTTGCAGAAGTTGGTGTAGGTACCGAGCCGGGCGTTGACCCCGATCGGATCGGCGGCGACGTCGGCGATCGTCGGATGACAGGGCGCGGTGGGCACCATCAGCGCATCGGCCTCGGCGAACTCGGCCATCGCCTCGGTGCGCAGATCGGCGAGCTTGCGCCGCGCACGCAGCAGCTCGGCCGCGGTGTATTCCCCTGCCGCCCCGATGATCCCGGCCACCACCGGATCGACGCCGGCGGCATCGTCTGCGCGGTCGATGAACTCGCCAACGGCGTCGTATCGTTCGGCGACGAGTGCGTCCTCGTAGAGGAGTCGGGCCGCGGCCAGGAACGCGGAGAGGTCGATGGGCTTGACCCGCCACCCGGCGTCTTCGGCGCGGGCGACCGCCGCGGCGAATGCGGCGCGCCACGCGTCGTCGAGTTCGGGGAGTTCCGCCGGGATGGCGAGGGTGGGATGCTCGGGCGCCGCGAGGTGCAGGTCCGAGCCGAACGGTCGAGGCCCCCGCGCCTGCGCCATCGCGGTCATCGCCGCGTTGGCCGTCTCGAGGTCGCCGGCGAAGATCGTGACCGCGTCATAGCTGGCGCAGGCGGGCAGCACCCCCTCGGTGGACACCACTCCGACGGTGGGCTTCACGCCGACGACACCCTGGAATCCGGCCGGGACCCGGCCGGAGCCCGCGGTGTCGGTGCCGATCGCGATGTCGGCGAACCCCAACGCCACGGCGACCGCCGAACCGGAACTCGAACCGCCCGAGACGTGGTCGGGGCGACGCGCATCACGCACCGCCCCATAGGGACTGCGGGTGCCGACGAGGCCGGTCGCGAACTGGTCGAGGTTGGTCTTGCCGATCACCACGGCACCGGCGTCACGCAGTGCCCGCACCGCTGCCGCGTCGGTGGTCGGCGTGTAGGCGTAACCGGGGCACGCGGCGGTGGTGGGCAGTCCGGCGACATCGACGTTGTCCTTGACGGCCAGGACGACACCCGCCAATGGGCCACCGGCGCTCACGGATTCCCGATGGTCGGCCTCCACATCGGCCTGCGGGCGCAGGGTGATGAAGACCTCGGGACGGTCGGCCTCCGCGATGCGCTGGTAGATCTCGTCGATCCGGTTCATGCGACCTTCTCTCGTTCTGCCGGACTCATTGCTGTGTCGGTCACCCGGGCGGCGAATTCGCCACCGCGCGACCAACGTTCCCGTTCCTCGGCGCGCGCCTCCTCCATGCTCGAGCGGGTGGCGGCAATGTCGTCGGCATTGTCTGCCAGAAACCGTTCGTGCTCGGCGAGCGAGAAGGTGCCGTCGGTGATCCGGACGCTGTCACCGCGGCCGACCGCCACATCGGCGCGCATGTCGAGCAATTCCTCGGCGCTCACCGGATACCACCGTATCCGATCGAAGAACCGCAACAGCCACGGATGTTGCGGGTCGAAACCGGGTGCCGGCAGCGGATGCCGATGGTTCCAGACCTGGGTGGTGCGGCCGACGAACTGATACCCGCCGGGGCCTTCCATCCCGTAGATGCACAGGTAGGCGCCGCCGATACCGACCGCGTTCTCCGGTGTCCAGGTGCGCGCCGGGTTGTATTTCGTGGTGACCAGACGATGCCGCGGATCGAGCGGGACCGCCACCGGCGCACCGAGATACACGTCGCCCAGACCGAGGACCAGATAGCTCGCATCGAACACCGCGCGGTACACGTCGTCGACCGAGTTCAGACCGTTCATCCGGCGGATGAACTCGATGTTCCACGGGCACCACGGTGCGTCCGAGCGCACCCCCAGCATGTACCGTTCGATCGCCTCGCGAGTGGCCGGGTCGTCCCAGGACAGCGGCAGGTGCACCGTGCGACTGGGTACGACGAGGTCCTCGGCCGCGGGCAGTTGTGCCTCACATTCGGTGAGCCAGTCCAGCATCCGCCGCTGCGACCACACGTCAGGGTCGGCCTTCACCTGCAGTGACCGGATACCGGGGGTCAGGTCGGCGAGTCCGGCCGGTTGCTCGGCCTCGATCCGTTGCGCCAGCGCGTGCACTCGGGCGCGCAGGGCCAGATCCAAACGCATGTCACCGTATTCGACGAGAATGTTGTCGTCGCCGCTGCGGCGGTAGGTCACCGCGGTGGTGCCGTCGGCGGTCGTCGTGGTCCCCAGTATCCCGTCGTCGGTGTCGCCCCCGCGGGAGAGCACCTCGACGAAGCAGGCCCGCCGACCCAGTCCGAGTTCCGACGGCGATGCGGTGTCCTCGCTGCGCACCGCGACGAAACGTACGGTGTCGCCGGGTGCCAGCTGCCCGAGTTTCCAGCGCTGCGCCGTCACCACGGTGACCGGGCAGACGAACCCGCCGAGGCTCGGTCCGTCCGGGCCGAGCAGGATCGGGGTGTCGCCGGTGAAGTCGAGAGCACCGACCGAGTAGGCGTTGTCGTGGATGTTCGACGGATGTAGGCCCGCCTCGCCGCCGTCGGTGCGCGCCCAGCGCGGCTGTGGACCCGTCAGTCGGATACCGGTGCGGTCGGAGTTGAAGTGCACCTCGTAGTCGGCGGCGAACAGGTCGTCGATGTCGTCGGCGGTGAAGAACTCCGGGGCGCCGTGCGGACCCACCGTCACCCCGAGTTGCCATGCGCGTGTCAGGGCGGGCTGCTCGTCGCCCAGGATGCGCCGCGTCGGCCCCGTGGCCTCACCGGCCACCGACAGTTCGTTGCCGTCGCGCAGGATGCGTCCGTCGAGTCCGCCGAAACGTCCCATCGTGAAGGTGGCCCGGCTCCCGAGATAGACCTCGGCGTCGATGCCGCCTGCGACCGCGATGTAGACCCGCAACCCGAGCTCGGTCGCGGCGCCCACGTCGAGGACGTCGCCGGCTTCGATCCTGATCGGAACCCATTGCGGCACGGTATTTCCCGACACGGTCACGGTCACCGGAGCGCCGGTGACCGCGATCGTCGTCGGTGCGTCGAAGCGCAACGCGGGTCCCATCAGGGTGGCTTCCAGGCCGGCGGCGTCGGACGGGTTGCCGACGGCCTCGTTGGCCAGGCGGAAGGAGAGGTCGTCCATCGGCCCCGACGGTGGCACTCCGACCTTCCAGTGCCCGACACGGCCGGGCCAGTCCTGGATCGTGGTGAGCGGCCCGGCGCGTAGGACGGTGATGGTGGCCATGGTCTGGTCTCTCCTCGGGTTGGCGGGCTCAGGCGCCGGGGCGCGTCACGATGATCCGGATCGCGGTCGGGTCGAATCCGTTGCAGGGGTTGTTGATCTGCGGGCAGTTGGAGACGAGCACCAGGGTGTCGACCTCGGCCCGCAACGCCAGCCGCTTGCCGGGCGCGGAGAGCCCGTCGACGATCCCGAGCGCTCCGTCCGGATCGACCGGCACGTTCATGAAGAAGTTGACGTTGCCGACCAGATCACGTTTGCCGAGCCCGTGGCGTGCCCCCTCGATGAGGAAGTTCTCCACGCACGCGTGCTGGTGTTTGGTGTGGTGGCCGTAGCGCAGGGTGTTGGACTCCTGAGAGCAGGCGCCGCCGAGGGTGTCGTGGTTGCCCACCTCGTCGTCGACGATCGTCATCAACGCGCTCGACTCCTGGTCGCGGATGACGCTGCCGGTGGTGAGGAAGATGCTGCCCTGCGCGGCGATGGTGGCCTGGGCCGAGTAGCGGATGCGATGGTCGTGTGCGCCGTAGAACAGCGTGTCGACCGCCTGGTTGCCGTACAGGTCGACGATGGTGAGGACGTCGCCGGCGTCGACGACGCCGGACCAGGGCGCGCGCGCTCCGACGACGGCGTCGTCGATGATCTCGCCCGGGACGAGGGCGAGGTGGTCGGCGGGTGTGGTGGTGAGATCGGTGGTGGTGATCATGGTTTCCCTCGTGGGTCGGGTCGGCTCCGTGCTCGACAGATCGCCGATGGTGCAGATATCCGCGATTGTTCAGAAATGCCTTGCTGCCCACACGTCTTCGCTGTTGGCGACCGCACGCTGATACTCCGGATCGCGATCGGCCGACGCGGCGATCAGGTCGTCGAGTTCGTCTGCCGCACGCCAGGCGAGGACCTCGAGCGGGCCGGTCGTGAAGCTCGGTGCTGGGTCCAGCGGATGTGCGGTGTTGGCGATCGCGACCACGCACGGCAGGTGCAGGATGAGGTCGACGGATTTGTCCAGACCGGCCGAACCCTTCGAGGTGAGCGTGCCGTCGGCCTCCACCACGACGCCGTGGAAGAACGAGAGCGAGGGCGCCACGTCGGTCGGGGTCAGTCCGTGTTTGGCAGCGGCGAGGGTGAACAGCTCACGACCGGCGGGGCTGTCCGAATGTGCTGTTCCAGCACCGTATTTGGTGGCGTTGTCGGCAAGTGTGGTGGTTCCGCACAGCGCGTCGTGGTGCGCGCTGTCGTCGGCGACGACGGTGGCCAGGACCCGCCCCTGGTCACTGAGCAGCGGATGCCCGGTGCCCAGGTATGCCTGCCAGGGCACCTTGACGGTGTCGGCGACATTCATTCGCTCCCAGGGGCATTCGGCCCGCCACAGCAACAGGTGGGCACACGCCCGACCGTCGATGTCCCGCAGCCGCAGCCGGGTGCCGCGGGCCAGCACCTTGGTGGTGTACCGACCTCCGGGCACGGTCTCGGCCCAGGTCAGCAGAGAGGCGTCGAGGTCGGCAGGCGGGTCGGGCCAGCCCGTGGCGGGCACGACGGGCATCGCATCGGTGATGGTGCCTGCCTGTGCGCGAGCGTGGTCGCGGGCGCCCGCAGTGGTCCCGGTCGCGGCAACCGTGGTGCTACTCATGACGATGGATCTCCTTGGTGTGGTGGTTGTCTCGCCGCCCTCGGGCATGCCGGGGCGACATGCGGCGCGAAGGGCGCGGTGGTCGGCGAGCGAGGGCGGGGATGGGAGGGGTCAGCGGGTGAGTTCGACGGGTTTGGGGTGCGCTCTGCCGCGGGGGAAACACGCGATGCCGACGACGACGGTGATCGCGATGCAGATGGGCCCGGCCCAGCGCAGGATCGGCATCTCACCCGCCGGGTCGAAGACCTCGGCGCGCGGCCAGGACAGGTTGGCCACCATGAGCGCCCCGTAGAGGACGGCCAACAGGTTCACGACGACCCCGAATCGTCCGAGCGTGAACAGTTTTCGCCCCTCCGAATCGACGGCCACCTCGCCGCGCGGCCAGCCGCGTAGTCGGCGGTAGAGCATCGGTCCGGTCACCGCCAGGTACGCGAGGTAGATCAGGATGATGCACACGCTGGCCAGGGTCGCGAAGATCGCCGAGTTGCCCACGTTGACAACGAGGATCGCGATACACAGCACGCCGATGAGAATGGCGGGGGCGATCGGCGTCCCGGTGCGCTTGTTGACGTGGGACAGCGCGCGGGAGAACGGCAGTCGACCGTCCCGCGCCATCGAGAACATGAGGCGCGAACACGCGGTCTGGATGGCCAGGGTGCAGATCAGGATCGCTACCGCGACGTCGCAGAGCAGGACCTTGCCCCAGAAGCTGCCGAGTACCGAGTCGAGCACGTAGGGCAGACCGCCGGTGGCGAGTTCCTCGTCGAGGGTGGGGGCGGCCATGAGGGCACCGAGCAGCATGAGTCCACCACCGACAGCGGAGACGGTCAACGCCATCCGAATGGTGCGCGGCGCCACGCGACGCGGGTTGCGGGTCTCCTCGGCCAACTCGCCCGCCGAGCCGAAGCCGACCATCACATAGGCGGCCATCAACCCGGAGACGATGAATGCCCAGATGTAGCCGGGCTGTTGACCCGGGATGCCGGTGTCGAAGACCACGTCGGGCCCGCGCTTGGCATGGGTGAACAGGGCCAACACCACCGCCACCACACCGACCAGTTCGCAGGTGACGCCGATGCTGTTCACCCGACTCATCCAGGCGACGCCGACGCAGTTGATGGCGGTGACGATCACCACCAGGATCGAGCCGAGCAGCACCGCATTGGCGGCACCGCTGGTACTGGTGAGCGTCGGGTCGTCACCGATGATCTGGAAGCCGGTCCACACCGACGGCAGTACCACCTGTAGTGCGATGGCTGCCGCGGCTGCGGTGACGACCTGCGCGATCATCATGAACCAGCCGCCGAACCACCCGATCACCTCTCCACCCATCCGCCGCGACCACTGGTAGATCGCTCCCGAGATCGGATAGCGCGCAGCGATTTCCGCGAAGCAGAGCGCGACCAGGAACTGGCCCGCGTAGACCAACGGCCAGGTCCAGAAGAACGCCGGCCCGCCGAAGCCGAATCCGAGGCCGAACAACTGGAAGATGGTGGTGAGGATGGAGACGAACGAGAATCCGGCGGCGAACGACGCGAACTTGCCGAGCGACCGGTGCAGTTGCTGGTCGTAACCGAACGCGGACAGATCATCGGCGTCGCCGCCGCGCGAGGCGGGCGGCTCGGCCGGTGGATCGATGGTGGTGGAGGTCATGGCTGGATCTCTCTGCTCAGGGTCGTCGAGGGCTCCACGATGAGCTTTACCTGTCGACTGACAGATAACCGTCCAGCGATTTCTGTCGAATGACAGAAATGTTTCCGATGCGGAAACCTCCGCTACGAGTGTGTTACATGGCGCAGGTCGGGCGCACGGCGGTCCCGCCTCGGCGCGACTAGGGTGAAATCTGTCAGCAGACCGGCGCGAGGAGAACGGGGATCGGAGATGACGGCTCAATCGACATCGTCGCGGGCCGGCGCGAGCCCCGGCCGACCCCGACTGGTCAAGCCCAAGCGCATCGGCAACACCGCGCGCGACGAGATCCTCGACGCCGCAGCCGAACTGTTCACCCGCCACGGATACACCGGCACATCGACCCGCATGATCGCCGATGCCGTCGGCATGCGCCAGGCGTCGCTGTACCACTATTTCGCGACCAAGAACGACATCCTCGCGGCATTGTTGGCCACGACCGTGGATCCCTCCCTCGAGCGGGCACGCGAGTTGATGGCCGAGGATCGCAGTGCGACGCAGCGACTCCTCGACCTCGCCCGCTTCGACGTGTCCGGGCTCGCGGCCGCGCGCTGGAACCTGGGCGCGCTCTATCTGCTGCCCGAGGTCGCCGACGACAGGTTCGCCGAGTTCCGCGCGGCGCGAACGGAACTCGCACAGATCTACGAGACGCTCGCCTGCGCCGCACTCGGCAATGCCGACGACTCCCGCAGTATGCTCCCCTTCCGCCTCGTCGAGTCGGTGATCATGATGCGTTCCGACGAGGAACGCGGTGACCTCGACGACCACACAACCGCCGGTCTCGTCGAGGTCATCGTCGGCGCGATCGAGGTGCTCACACGCAACGGGCCGGCCGACTGACGTCGACCGGCCCGCGTCCGGGGATTAGATCAGGAGCCCGCGTCCGGTTCGAAATCCCACTTCGAACATCCGTAGACGATGTTGTCGGCGTAGGAGTTTTCGTTGTCGAGCGTGCCGTTCCGCACGCCGTATTCGCTGACCCACGCCCGCGGATTGTTCTCGGCGATCTGGGTCAGATTCAGCAACGTGGTCCGGTCGGTCTGCCCGTTGATCTTCTGGGTGCTCCACCATTTCCCGCGGGCGAGATCGTTGGCCGTCACGAAGCCGTTTGCGCCGCGATTGCCGTTGTGTTGCGGCTGCCAGACGAGTGTGGTGAATCCCGACAGCACGCTGTCGACGCGGCTGGCCCCGCGGATGCGGATCTGGAAGGTGGTCGCGGTGCCCTTGTACATGAAGCCGAGAGCATTGCGCTGCTTGGCCAACTGGTCGAGCGGCGTGCTCAATCCCGGGTGGAACAGGCTCGCGTACTGCGACGATCCCGGCCGGAACAAGTGCAGGTAACCGTTGCCCGACGCACCCTGGCCAACGGCGAAGGCGGGTTCGGCACCGTCGAGGCGCGTCCATCCCCACGTGGCGATCGGCGGGTACACGTTGGTGTGAATACAGGGGAAGCCCGGCGGCAGGATCTGGTCGAGACTGCCGTTGGGCCCGGCACCGGCGCTGGAGACACCGGGTATGAGCGACAAGGCGGTCGCGGAGACCGCGACGGCAGAGATGCGCGCGAACATGGGCAGACGACGAAGAGAGAACATGGGCATCCTCGGGGAAGTGGGATCGAGCTCGGTCTACAAGATGACCCGTTCTCACCTCAACGCGCAGAAGGCCGTTCGACTCGGACCTCCGGCACCGAGGCACTCGGGTCACGTCATGAAGTGATCCACCACAACACGTGGTCACCTGGTTCGGGTCGCTCGGCGATCGCTCGCCGGCACCCACATGCTGAACGTACCGAAGTTCTCTGAATTGATCAGCACATTAGCAATACTAAATATCGCAAATATGCGTTGCCGCACCGCGAATCCCCTTCGGCCCCAACGATCGAGGCGTCGCTGCCGTGCCTGTCAGGCCGAAGCCTCACCGTGGGGGACGGGACAGGACGTGGCCGCGAGTCGCTGCGCGGCACTCCCCTCACCCGAACCGATCGGCTTGACCCCGACCGCCTCGGCCAGCCCCCACGGCGGCATCCCGGACGCACTCGTCTCGTGTTCGCCGATCACGTACGTCTCGTGCCAGATGCCCACCGAATTCGTGCCGGCGAAGCGCTTGGCGAAGCCTCGCCACGCCGGGAGATGCGGTGCGCCCGGATCGGCGGCGAAGCGTCGTAGATCGTCGGCCGATCGCCAATACGACACCACCATCAGCGAGGCACCGAGATAGAGGCGGCAGGTGAGCATCCCCGCGTCCCGGTGTCGTCGCAGGTGGATCAGCATGCGAGGCATCGCGAAGAACGGGTACAGCCAGGCATACAACCGGAGCGGGTGGGTGACCCGCATGCCGATGAGAAACAACGTGGTGCCCGGCGGGGGCGTGACGTTGGTGGTGCGACGAGCATCCGTACTGACCACGACGACCTCCGATGAGTTTAGTAACAACGTTACAAAACAACGTTATGAAATGATGGCCCGTATGGCAAGACCCAAAGTGCACACCGACGAATTGCGCGACCGGCTCCTCGACGAGGCGGTCCGGGTGGTCGGCGCGCACGGCATCACCGCGTTGTCGGTGCGTGACGTCGCGCGCAGCGCCGGAACCTCGACGACGGCGGTCTACTCGTTGTTCGGCAACAAGGACGGACTCGTCCGCGGCGTGCTGGTTCGCGCCTTCGACTCCTTCAGCGCCGCCCAGGAGTCGAACGCACCCGACGGCGGCCCCGCCGACCTCGCCGGGCTGGGAGTGCAGTACGTCGGCTGGGCGATGGAGAACCCGCGACTGTACGAAGTGATGTTCGGTGAGGCGATGACCGGCATCGCACCCACGCCGGAAACCGATGCCGCGTCGGCACGGGCAATCGCACCGCTGCGCCGCGGCGTGACCCAGGCGATCGAGTCGGGGCTGTTCCGCTCCGCCGACGTGGACACGGTCGTCGCGTCGCTGTGGTCGCAGGTACACGGCATGGCACTGCTGTTGCTGTCCGGCCATTTCCCGGCCGGCGCGGATCCCGTCGCGGCGGCAACCGCCATCATCGACGGGTGGCGCAGCCAACCTGGCTAAGGTGATCACATGGCAGGCCGCAGCATGGACTTCGACCCGATAGCGCAGGCGCGACAGAACTGGGCAGAGGCCGGATGGAATGACGTCGCCGACGGCATGGTCGCGGTGACCTCGGTGATGCGTGCGCACCAGATCCTACTGGCGCGGGTCGAAAATGCCTTGCGCCCCTACGATCTGAGCTTCTCGCGTTTCGAACTGCTTCGCCTGCTGGCCTTCTCGCGGCAGGGCGCGCTGCCCATCACCAAGGCCAGCGACCGGCTACAGGTGCACGTGACCAGCGTGACCCACGCCATCCGGCGCCTGGAGGAGGCGAAACTCGTACGGCGCGTTCCACATCCCACCGATGGACGGACCACACTGGTCGAGATCACCGATCTCGGTATCTCGACGGTGGAGGATGCGACCGCAACGCTCAACCGTCAGGTTTTCGGGGACGTGGGCATGAGCCGCACCGAGATCGACGGACTCGTCTCGGCGATCGAGTCGTTACGCCACCACGCCGGGGACTTCTGAGGTTCGGGTGCGGCCGACGGGCCGCACCCGAACACCGGTCAGTGCAGCGACCCGATGATCGCGCTGAAGTCGAGATCGCCGTGCTGCTCGGCGAATGCGCGGTAGATCTGGGCGGCGTGGGTGCCGAGTGGGGCACGCGCCCCGGTGTCGGCGACGGCGTCCATGGCCAGCCCCAGGTCCTTGTTCATCAGGGCGGTCGCGAACCCGGGCCGGAAGTCGTTGTTGGCCGGCGACGTCGGCACCGGGCCGGGAACCGGGCAGTTGGTCTGCACGGCCCAGCAGTTGCCGGTGGCCCCGGTGATCACGTCGTAGAGCGCCTGATCGGACAGTCCGAGCTTCTCCGCGAGCACGAAGGCCTCGCCGACCGCGATCTGCTGTACCGCCAGAACCATGTTGTTGCACACCTTGGCAGCCTGTCCGGCGCCTGCCGCTCCGCAGTGGATGACCTTGCCCGCCATGGGCTCCAGGGTCGCGCGTGCCGCGGTGAATGCCTCGTCGTCACCGCCGACCATGAAGGCCAGGGTGCCCGCCGTGGCCCCCTTCACCCCGCCGGAGACCGGAGCGTCGAGTTGGGCGAAACCGTGTTCGGCCGCCTGCTCGTGAATCAACCGGGCGTCGGCGACGGAGATCGTCGAACTGTCGATGAACAGCGCTCCGGTCGGAGCCGCGGGCAGGACGTCGTCGTAGACCTTCTTCACGATGGCCCCGCTGGGCAGCATGGTGATGACGACCTCGGCAGCGGCCACTGCCTCCACCGCACTCGGGAACGTGGCGATCCCCCGCGCCTGCGCGGCCTGTACCGCTTCGGGGACCGGGTCGAACCCGTGGACCGTGTGGCCTGCTGTCACGAGGTTGACGGCCATCGGGCCACCCATGTTGCCCAGGCCCAGAAAGGCGATCGTCGTCATTGTCGAATCTCCCAGGATCTCTTCGGTTTCGGTGTTGTTGACGCGTTGTCGTTGCGCGTTGTCGTTGACGCAGTGCTGCGAACTCGGCCGACGGATGCGGTCAGCCGTCGCGGTGACGCCCGGCGATGGATCGGCCGACGACCACCCGCATGATCTCGTTGGTGCCCTCCAGTATCCGGTGCACACGCAGATCGCGGACGATCTTCTCCAAACCGTATTCGTTCAGATACCCATAGCCACCGTGCAATTGCAGCGCCTGGTCGGCGACGGTGAAGCAGCTGTCGGTGACAAAGCGTTTGGCCATCGCGCACTGCTCGACCTTGTCGGGGGCATTCGTGTCGAGCGCCGACGCGGCGTGCCAGAGCATCAGGCGCGACGCCTGCAGCGCCGTCGCCATGTCGGCCAGCGTGAATCTGATGGTCGGCTCGTCGATGAGCGCGTTGCCGAATGCCCGCCGCGACGCCACGTACTCGGCGGCGCGGTCGAAGGCCGCCTGCGCGCCGCCGAGCGAGGACGCCGCGATGTTGAGCCGGCCACCGTTGAGCCCGTTCATCGCGATGCCGAAGCCGATGCCCTCCGACGCGCCGAGCAGGTTGGCCGAGGGCACTCGCACCTCGTCGAGGATGACCTGCGCGGTGGGCTGGGCATGCCACCCCATCTTGCGTTCCTGCGCCCCGAAACTCAGTCCGGGACTGTCCTTCTCGACCAAGAACGTGGAGATGCCGCGGGCGCCGGCGGCGCCGGTGCGGGCCATCAGCACGTACACGTCGCTCGCCCCCGCGCCGGAGATGAACTGCTTGACCCCGGTGAGCACGTAGTCGTCGCCCGAGCGCACGGCCCGCGTCGACAGGGCGGCCGCGTCCGAGCCGGCCCCCGGTTCGGTGAGGCAATAGCTCGCGATCGCGTCCATCGTCGCCAGTCGCGGCACCCACGTCGCTCGCTGTTCGTCGGTGCCGTACTGATCGACCATCCACGTGCACATGTTGTGGATGGACAGGAACGCCGCGACGGCCGGGTCGGCGTAGGCGAGTTGCTCGAAGATGCGCACACCGTCGAGGCGGCGTAACCCACTGCCGCCGACGTCTTCGGCGCAGTAGATGGCCGCCATCCCCAATGCCGCGGCCTCCCGCAACTCCGCGACCGGGAAATGATGGGTCTCATCCCATTCCAGCGCGTAGGGCGCCAACTTCTTGGCCGCGAACCCGGCCGCGGTCTCGACGATGACGCGCTCGTCCGCGTCGAGACCGCCGTCGGTACTGATGGTCATCGGATTCTGTTCTCCCGCTGCCTGTATCCCTGCAATCCCGGTCAGTCCATGGTGGGGATGACGAACTCCGCGCCATCCTTGATGCCGGACGGCCAACGCGTGGTGACCGTCTTGGTCTTGGTGTAGAACTGGATCGATGCCGGGCCGTGCTGGTTGAGATCGCCGAAGCCGGACCGCTTCCAGCCGCCGAAGGTGTAGTAGGCCACCGGGACCGGGATCGGGACGTTGACGCCGACCATGCCCACGTCGACCCGGGCGGTGAAGTCGCGCGCGGCGTCACCGTCCTGGGTGAAGATGGCCACCCCGTTGCCGTACTGATGGTCGCTGGCGAGGGCGAGCGCCTCCTCGTAATCGTGGGCACGCACGATCTGCAGCACCGGTCCGAAGATCTCGTCGACGTAGGAGGTCATGTCCTTGGTGACGTGGTCGAAAAGTGTTGGCCCGATGAAGAATCCGTTGGACAGGTCCTCGTCGCCGTACTGCTGTTCGTCGCTGGCACGCTCGCGGCCGTCGATGACGAGTTCGGCGCCCTCCTCGACCCCCTTGGCGATGTAGCCCTTGACCCGCTCGAGTGCGGCCGCGGTGACCAACGGCCCGTAATCGGCCTTGGGATCGAGACTGTGGCCCACACGCAGTGCGTTGACCTTGTCGATCAGCTTGGCACGCAACCGTTCCGCGGTCTGCTCCCCCACCGGCACCGCGACGCTGATGGCCATGCACCGTTCGCCCGCACTGCCGTATCCGGCGCCGATCAGCGCATCGACCGCCTGATCGAGGTTGGCGTCGGGCATGATGATCATGTGGTTCTTCGCGCCACCGAAGCACTGTGCGCGCTTGCCGTTGGCAGCCGCGGTGGCATAGATGTACTGCGCGATGTCGGAGCTACCCACGAATCCGAGCGCCCGCACCTCCGGGTGACCAAGGAGCGCATCAACTGCCTCCTTGTCGCCGTGCACCACCTGAAAGACCCCGTCGGGTAGGCCAGCCTGGGTGAACAGCTCGGCCAGTTTCACCGGGACCGACGGGTCGCGCTCGCTGGGCTTGAGGATGAAGGCGTTGCCGCACGCCAACGCCGGGCCCGCCTTCCACAGCGGGATCATCGCCGGGAAGTTGAACGGGGTGATCCCGGCGACCACACCGAGCGGCTGACGAATGGAGTGCACGTCGATGCCGCCACCCGCCCCCTCGGTGAACTCACCCTTGAGCAGGTGCGGGATGCCGATCGCGAACTCGATGACCTCGATGCCGCGCTGGATGTCGCCCTTCGCGTCGGCATGGGTCTTGCCGTGCTCGAGCGAGAGCAGGGTGGCCAGCTCGTCGGCATTCGCGTTGACCAGCTCGACGAACTTCATCAGCACGCGAGCGCGGCGTTGCGGGTTCCAGGCCGCCCACTCCTTCTGCGCCGCCACCGCGGTGGCCACCGCGGCGTCGACATCGGACGTACTCGCGAGCGGCACCTGGGCCGCGACGGCACCGGTGCTCGGATTGAACACGTCAGCGAAGCGGCCGTCGGTGGCGGTCACCGCAGCGCCGTTCAGGTAGTGCGGGACGGAGCGGACAGCGTTGGCTGCGTCGGGTGTGGACACGGGAGATCACCTTGATTCACGGTCGGGGCAGAGCCGGGCATGTGGCTTACATCTCCATATAGTAGGACATCCAAGTATTTTTGCAACCCCCTCTGAACTGGGGATTGGCGCCGAAAAGTCGAGTTAGGGTAGCCTCTGTCGGAGCTATACGGTCGCGACCGTCAGAGAGTCGCGTCGAGAGGAGTTGTCACACATGTCGGTCGTCATCCTGTACGGCACCGAGACCGGTACCGGCGAGCTCGTCGCCGACGCGATCTCCGATGTCCTCGCGGTCGATCACGATCCGTCGATCTACGACATGAGCGAGTACGCGGTGGAGGATCTGACTGCCGACGACTTCCTCGTCGTGGTGTGCTCGACCTATGGCGAGGGTGAGCTGCCCACCGGCGCCGAGCCGTTCGCCGAGGAACTCGACTCCGTGAACCCCGACCTGAGCGGCCTGCGCTTCGCCGTGTTCGGACTCGGCGACACCGTCTACGGCGAGACCTTCAACCGCGGCGGCGAGATCATGGCCGAGATGTTGACCAAGCGCGGCGCAGTCCAGGTCGGCGAGCACGCCCGCCATGACGCTTCGTCAACGATCAAACCTGCCAAGCAGGCCGCCGAGTGGGCCGAAGGCATCGCCTCGGTCGTCGACCCGGTCACTGCCAGCTGACGCTCGACGACCTCGCATTCGACGGCTCCGGCGCCAGCAGCGCCGGGTCGATCTGACCTGAAACGCACGACTCTGGGCGGCCGTGCACCTCTTCGGCGCGCACGGCCGCGAGCTTCGCGAGCTCCAGAACCGCTCGCACCATCACCGCGAGCACCACACCGAGGAACAGGGCCGTGGGCACCGACACCTTGAGGTTCTCCCCGAGCAGCAGAACGCCGAGCGCCATCGACACGGCCAGTTCCATCACAGTGAGGGCGGGAAACGACGTCTGGAGCTCGCCGGCACCGAACGCGCGTTGCTGCGCAACGATCGCTCCACCGACGACTGCGAGGAACAGGTACAACTCCGGCTGCACGAACATGAGTAGCGGATCATCGAAGAGCTGTCCGGCCACGGCCTTCACCAAGAGCGCAGACATCCCGAACAGCGCACCTGCGGTCACTCCGTAACACAGGGCGCGGTAGTGGGGGGTCGATCGTTCCGCAGCGATCACGCAGGCGGCCAGAGCGAGGATGACTGCGCCGATCGTCACGGTCATGACCAGATTGTCGGGCCTGCGCAGCGACGGCTCGGGTCGCGAGATCGACAAGAACACGGTCACACAGATCACCAGGACCCCGCCCCACACCCATTCGGGGCGTAGCGGGCGCCGATGTTCTGCCCACGCCTCCATCGGCAGCGCGAACAGGATGGCCAGCACCACCAGCGGCTGCACGAGCAACAACGAGCCAAGGCCCAGCGCTGCCGCCTGGCACAGAAAGCCACACACCGCGACGACTGCCCCGGTCCACCACCCCCGGCCGATCGCCCCGCTGGCATACGATGCGCGCTGTCGCATCACGGTGCCGCCGGCGATCAGCAACGCCGCCAGCACCGCCAGCAACGCGGGAACCCAGGAATGCACATCGCCCAGGCTAACGACTGATGCAAATCGTTCAAGGCGGACGACCACCTGGGCGCATCCGCGACGCGTGCCCGGTGTGGGTCCGACAGGGTGTCGGACAGGAGTCGTAAATTGAGGGCATGCGCTTCCAGCCCGAACTCGAACGTCTCGCAACCCTGGACGCCGACACGATCGACCGCGCGTGCTCGACGCCGGAATGTCTGCCAGATCTGATCGGCACGGCCGTGGACGAATATCTCGCGTTCGACGAGTACGCCGACGCCCATTTCGCGGCCGGCGACATCGATGAGGCGACACTCTGTCGGCAGGAGGCGGCGGCGTGGCGGGCCACAGTGGCGGTCTTGCGATCGATGTCGCGAATGCCTGGCCATGCGAACGGCGAGGTCGGTGCCGCATGACACGCACACTTGTGCTGATGCGCCACGGCAAGTCCGGATATCCGCCCGGGGTCGCCGACCACGAACGGCCGCTCGCCGATCGCGGCCGCCGAGAGGCGGCCCTCGCCGGGCTCTGGATGGTCGATGAGGGACTGCACGTGGACGCGGTGCTGTGTTCCACTGCGACTCGCACGCGGGAGACACTGGACCGGACCGGGATCGTGGCGCCGACCACCTACCTCGATGACATCTATGGTGCAGCGCCCGACGAGATCCTCGAGGTGCTGCGGGTGCACGCCCCGGCCGACGCGACCACGGTGCTCGTCGTCGGGCATTCGCCGGGTATGCCTGCCACCGCTCTCACCGTGGATGACTCGGGCAACATCGACCGCTTCCCGACCTCCGCGTACGCCGTCCTGTCGGTGGGGTCGGCATGGCATCGGATCGGACTCGATGCGGATCCGGACGCGCGGTTGACGGGTGTTCGGGTACCGCGAGAAGCCCCGAACGAGCCGTAGCACGGGGCCGCGTCGCGACCGTCCACGCGTGTGAGGAACCGGCGTGAGTCGCCCGTCGAGCATGCGCTGCCCTCCCCAACTGAATCTGCTTCTCATGTTCAGACGGTGCCCAGACGGATCCGGTTCCATGGCAACTCGGGGTTCCGGTCACCGACTTGTCCAGATTCCCACCGGCCAACCGCAACCATCCACAGATCTCTCCGAGCGCGAATCGACGCCGTCTCAGGCCACTAGCTTCGCGATCATGAACGATCTCGATGCCGTCACCACGGCTCTTCTCGACCTGCTCGGCGACTGGGATGTGAGTTCCGTCGACGATGCCACCTTGGTTTCCGCGGCCACTCGAATGGTCAAGATACGCAACGCAACTGATGGCGTGCTGCTCCGATTGGCAGCCGAGATCGACCGCCGGGGCGCAGCGCGGCGCCTCGGAGCAGCATCCACCGGCCAATGGTTCACCAGTCTCGGCATCTCCCCGTTTCTCGCCTACCGATGGGTTCGCGACGGCGCAGCCTTGCGAGAACTCCCCACTGTCAGTCGCGATGCCGCTGACGGCGGGCTGTCCGGAGAACACGTGCATGCCGTCATCGACGGTCTCGCACACGTGGCGGGTCGCGCCCACCTGAACGAGGAACAACGCGCCCACGTGGTGCGCCAACTCCTGGCGCACGCGCACACCACTTCGCCGCCCCAGGTTTCCGCCAGAGCTCGGGCCATCGCCATCGAGCTGGCACCCTCCGTTGAGCGGAAAATCCCAGTAGCAGAGGATCGTTCGTTGAACATGGCTGACGCCGCGCTGGGTGCGGACGGCCGGGTCCACGGGCGCTTCGACCTCGACTGTGTGATCGGAGAGAAACTGCTCGCGACCGTGAACGCTCTGTCGCGGCCCGCCCCACAGCACGACGGGTCACCAGACCCGCGCAACGACGGGCAGCGTCGCGCCGACGCCATCGAGATCATCCTCGACAACTATCTACAGGGCGACAACACCATCTCGCACGCCGGTGGTCACCGCCCCCACGTGACGCTGACACTTCCGGCCGGACAGGCACCGCGGGCGAACATCTCCGACGGGACGAGTACGGTCGACGGCTCGACCGTTGCAACTCTTGCCTGGACCGGGCCGGTGTCTGCCGCGACGGCCGAGCTCATCAGTTGCGACAGCGAAATCACGACGATCCTCCTCGACTCGGAGTCAGTGCCACTGGATGTGAAGCGCAAACACCGAATCGTCACGCCGGCCATTCGCCAGGCACTGATCGTCCGTGACAAAGGCTGCGCGTTCCCGGGCTGCACGGCCCCGCCCGCGTGGGCAGAAGCCCATCACATCGTCCACTGGGAACACATGGGTGACACCAGCCTCGACAACTGCGTGCTCCTGTGCCGCCGGCACCACACCGCGATTCACCACACAGGCTGGGATGTGGTCATGGGTGATGATCGACATCCGTGGTTCGTCCCGCCGGAGTCACTCGACGCGACGCGTACCCCGGTCCGGTCGCAGGCACGCCGCACACTGACGAACCTGACGACGGCCGCATAGGCAAGAGAGTCAGCCTCCGGTGAACGGAGACACGGAAACACACGGCACCGGCCGGCGATGCGCAGGATCCAGCGCATTGAGCACCATCGCGGCGGACCTCCGATTGGCGACGATGGACAGATGATCGGAATGATCCGACGTGCACCCTTGCTGCACAACGATATTCGTCACGACAGACCCCTCGGGGCCGTGGAGGAGACCGTTACTGTAGGGGGTCACGATCTCGTCGTCGCGGGTGGTGATGTTCGTATAGCGCACGCCGGGTAGATACGGAGTGGGCTGCCGTACCGCACGATTGAAATCAGTATCCGCCGGTGGCGCACTACATCCCGGACACGATGACTGCACAAGCGGAGCAATCCCCAGTCCTCGCTGGACCGCGCCGACCATGTCACTGCGCGCGTCATCCTCATCCGGTCCCTGCCGCCAGTAAGGGGCCAATGACACGTAATGGGCCACCTTTCCTCTGCCGCCGAGGTACTTCATCCAGTACGTGGGGATCTCAGTGCCGAGAGAGTGTCCGACGATGTCGACTTGCCGAGCCCCAGTCGCCTCGAGCACGCGGTGGGCGAACACCTTGATCTGCCATGCACTATCCGTCTTCACACCGAGGCCGCCGAGCGCCGACAGCGGCCACACCGACCCGAGCGTCCCGTACGTGGGCGCAAAGACGCAGTACCCGTTGTTGACCAACACCGGAGCGAGTGTCGCCCAATTGGTTTGGCGTCCCCCACCGCTGCCGTGCACGAGAATGACAGGACGCGGATGCTCACGAGAAGGCTTGCAGCGGAAGTCGTTGGTGCCGGGCAACGAGCCTCCCGGGTCGCGCAGCTCCGCGGTGATGCCTGCGAGGAAGTCGTAGGTCACCGGCAGCCGGTCCGGTCGCGCCCCGGCGTCACCGGGCGCGACGGCCGCCCAGGTCGCGAGTACCGCGACGACAGCCCCGATCACCCACCGCATTCGTACTGTCCTCATGCTTCTCCACTCACGCCATCCGCGCTTTCCTCGTCGGTCACCAAGTCCAGACGCACACCGAGCAGCCGAACCGGGCGACCTCGCTCGAAATCGTCGAGCAACTCCGACACCACCGGTTCGATGTCGTCATACACAGTTGTCGCCGACGAGAGCTTCCGAGACTTGGTGCGGGTGAAGAAGGTGGAGGTGCGCAGTGTGACCGCCACCCGAAACACGACACGTCCCTCATCGAGCACCTGGTCGAGCACCTCGCGCGTCAATGCGCGTGCCGCCACGTGCATCTCGTCGATATCGGTGAGGTCGACGGGAAAGGTCCGCGACTTGGAATGCGACCGCGCCAACCATGGCTCCTCTGTGATGGTCGAATCGCCACCACCGCGGCAGAGCACGTACAACCAGTTGCCCTGGTGAGGACCGAAGATCTCGATCAGGTCGTCGCGTGGGGTGTCGATGAGCTGGCGCACCGTGTCGACATCGCGCGCGGCCAGTTTGGCGGCGGTCTTCGGCCCGACACTCCACAGGTCACGGCACGGCCGGTCCCCCATCAGGTCGAGCCAGTTACGTCCGTCCAGGACGAACACCTTGTCTTGGACGGACTTCTTGGCGAATGAGGTCGCCATCTTGGCCCGTTGCTTGTTGTCGCTGATGCCGATCGAGCAGGACAAGCCGTTTGAGGCGGCGATCGCCGAGCGGATCTCGCGAGCGATGTTTTGCACGTCGGCGTCGCTGACGGTGGGCACATCGGCGGTGGCCGAGTCGGGCACGTCGACTCGCTGAACGCCCAGATATGCCTCGTCCCAACCCCACACCTCGACCGGATGACCGAAGCTGCCCAGCACCGTCATGACCTCGGCAGACGCTGCATCGTAGGCCGGGATGTCGAGCGGCAGATAGACGGCGTCGGGCATCTTGCGGTAGGCACTGCGCAGCGGCATCCCGGCATGTACGCCCTCGTCGCGGGCCTCGTAGGAGGCGCAGGTCACGACCTTGCGGGCTTCGGTCGGGTCACCGTTGCCCCCGACGATGACCGCGACGTCGACGAGTTCGGGACTACGGAGCCGCTCTACCGAGACCTGGAACTGGTCGAGGTCCACATGGAGCAGCCACCGGTACCGAGGTGGTGAGTCGGCCACCCACTCAGCCTACTGCCGGGGCCCGCCGGATCGGGGCCGAAGACGTCTCCGGGTCGGGCCGGCCGAGGCGGCACTGCACCTGGCCGACCCGACCCGACCCCGCAGCGACGCCCTCCCCTGCGTCGACGTGGTCTATCGCGATCAGAAGCTGAAGAACCATGGGTTCGGTCCGCACGCCAAGGTGCTGAACCGTTGCGGATCGAGCGCACGTAATGCGATCGACATTGCGCGCGGCGAGTAGGACATCGATATGTGGTCGGATGTGTCCTGGGGACAACCATCCTGCAGCACAATGTTGTTCACACCTGGTCGATGGATGAAGGTGAGGTCGAACGGGGTGGTAACTTCGTCGTACCGAGAGCCGACGATCGTGTAGTCCACGCCGGGGAACACGAGTTTCGACCGGTTCAGGTTCTTGATGAAGGGCGAGTCAACGGTCTGTTGGATTCCGGACCGACCGACGAGCAGTTCGACCACACCGAGCACGTTGAACGCGGGACCCACATTGTTGATGCCGCGTCCGAGCGCGCCGATACCGAGGAGGGTGGTGCCCTTGTGGGTGGCGCCGTAGGTGATGAGTTTGCCGATCTTGGAGCGCTCCGGGTGGTCGTAGTCGGCACCACCGCCGAACTTCATCCATTGGCGAACCATCAAGCCGCCCTGTGAATGCCCGATGACGTCAACCTTCGTGGCACCGGTGGCCTGCCGGACGCGATCGATGTACTCGCCGAGTTGCGCCGCCGAGTATTCGATGGCGATCTCACCGTTGGTGCCGGGCAGTACGGTTCCGAGCCCACCACCGTTGAGCAGATCGGTGCGGCCGTAGTTGGGGGCGAACACGCAGTAGCCGGCCTTCTTGAGCACGGGCGCGAATGCCGCCCAGTTGTTGTAGGCGTTCTCCCACGTTCCGTGCACGAGCACGATGGGCCGCTGCCCGGGCCGGGGTTTGCAGTTCCAGTCGTTGGCTCCGGGTGGGGCGACGTTCGGGTGAAATTGCGAGTAGGCGAACGCAGGCCAGAATCCGCGCTGCGCCGGACCGACGCCCTGCGTGTTCGCGATGGGTCCGAGCGGACGGCTCGACGTGTCGTGCCGCAGGCCGTTCACCGCTCGCGGCGACCCGGGTTTCGCGGTCGCGTTGATGTAGTCGGTGAGTGTCTGCGCTTGCGCGATCTCGGCGTCGGTCGGAGCAGACACCGACGGTGCCGTGATCGCCGGGGCAGCCGTGGCGGCTCCCGGCATCGCGGTGGCGGTCAGTGCGGCCGCGATGGTCAGTGCGCCGGCCATCACCCGGCCCCATCGACCCCGCGGCCCCCTCATGTATCCCCCTTGACGTGCAGAAACCTGACGCTTCGCCGCAACCTACCGGACAGTAGCTTACCGATGCGTAAGCTACCGTAGAGTACGAATCAAGCGATGTCCAGTGGCGGGCACCACAATTCTCAACTCCTATGACCTGTCACACGTGCAGGGATGCCGAACGATCCGCCGCTCCAGGTCAGGGCCGTTGCGCGAGCCGCATCGTCGTCGTGTCCAGACCGACAAGACGACACCCGGCGGTCAAGGCGTCCGGGTTGTAATCGAGCAACGACGAGTCGCGGACATCGCCGTCACCGGCACAGAACGGCAGGCCCCACCGCTCGAGATCGGGATCGGCGAAGAAGGCACTGGCCTTGCCGATGTAGAGCGACAACAACTGCGTGTCCACCGCGCCCAGACTCGGCAACGCCGCCGACAACACCCTCTGCAGCAGCGCCCGGTCGTCGTGCAGCGGCCTCGGCCTCAGGTTCAGCGCCCGCGAAGCGGTGCCGCAATCGGTGGGGTCGGTCAGCGCGTGGACCGCGACGAACGCGAATGCCACCGACACCACCGCCCGCCCGCGCGGTGCGGCCGCCCAACGCCCATCGGCGAGGACCGACCGCACCGCACGAACCGGCAGCGCCGCGGGAATGTGCTTCAGATCCTCAGGCGGACAGGGCATCTCCCCTAATGCATCAAGAATCATCGTGCGCAGCACGCCAACCCGCTTGACGTGCGCGCGCAGCACCCCGGACAACGCGATCGACGAATCGAAACTCAGTCCGAACAGGTGCGGCGAGTCGAGAATCGCATCGAGACCGGGGATCACGATGATCTCCTCGACCTCGATCGCCTCGAGCAACGCCATCGGTCGCCGATACCCCTGGTCGACAGATCTCCTCAATCCCATGGTGAGTGTTTCACTCATCCGGGCCCCCTCGTGTTCCTTGACATGGCGTCGTCACACCAGCCCCCGAACCGTGACGTGCTGACCGATGAACCGACCGATCGTCTCGCGAATCGGCAGACCATCCCTGGATATTCGTGAAAATTCTTGCCGGAGATGCCACTTCACGTCGCGGACGTCGCTTCTGACGCCTGCGCGGTGAGTGAGGACCGACCCCAGCGCCCTTACCGATCAGTAACCTTCGGACGCGTAACGCTACCGTAGGGTATGGACGGTCAGGTGTCCAGAGCCAATCGCCGACGGGAAGTGCGAGATCGGGCGACGGTCAGTACAACTCGGGTCGCCGGTCGCGCAGATAGGTGTACTCGGCACGCGATCGCAGCAGGTCGTCGCGCACCGCGTCGACCACTGTCAGCTGCGGTGACCGACCGGCCGAACCGACCATGCGCCCCGTCGGAGACACCATCTCGCTGAGCCCTCCGTAGGTCAGATCGGCTTCTGCGCCACAGTAATTGGCGTATGCCACGTACACCTGGTTCTCCAGCGCCCGCGCCGGCAGCAGCACCGACTGCACGGCGTCGAACTCGATCATGTTGGCCGTCGGCACGCACACCACCTCCGCGCCGCGCACCGCGAGCGAGCGCACGAGTTCGGGGAATTCCACCTCGTAGCAGGTCATCAGACCGAGTTGCCATCCGTCGAGCGCGACCACCGGAGGCGGCACGCTTCCCGCTTCGACCATGCGCCGGTCAAGCTCCCCGTACAGGTGCGTTTTGTGATGCGTCGCAAGCATTTTTCCATCGTTAGCCACGAGGTGGATGGCGTTGTACACCGCGCCGTCCGACCCACGCTGCGGGCAGCCGTAGAGGATCGCGATCCGCTCCGTGCGCGCAATCGCACCGACAGCGTCGGCGATCGGCCCACTCACCGGGTCGGCCAGCCGCCGGGCATCTGCGCCGATCGCGTACCCGGTCACGTACATCTCCGGTGTGATCAACAGATCCGCCGACCGCGCGGCCGCAGCGGCCGCGGTCGCCGCGAGCCGACCGAGGTTGTGAGTGACCGAACCAGGCCGAGATTCGCACTGCCAGAGCGCGATTCGAAGCTGAGAGGAATCGGTCATTTCGGTCACAGCCCGATGTCGATCGGTCCGAGTTCCGCATAGCGGTCCCCCGGTCCGGGATTGTCGGGATGGCAGCTCCCACCGAAGTGTGCGAGGACACCCCACACCGCGTTCAGCGCGGTCTGCACCGCGCCCTCCACCCAGGCCGGCATGAACGACACGTCGTCGCCGGCGATGAAGATGCCGCGCTCGGCATCCGGGAGCCGTTCCTGACCGTGGAAGTGGCCATACATGCGGGTGTTGTACCGATAGTGTCCGGGCAGCGCCCCCTTGAAGGCGCCGAGAAAATGCGGTTCGTCCTCCCACGACACGGTCAGGGGTCGCCCGACGATGTGCTCGGCGATGTCGACGTCGGGGTAGATCTTGCGTAAGGCGTCCAGCGCCAACCGGACCCGACGTTCCACGGGATGCGGCAGCACCTTGAGCGCGTCACTCATCCACGTGTACGACAGGCAGATCACCCCGGGCCGGTCCGGCCCGTTGTCGAAGAGATAGGTGCCGCGGGTGAGCCTGTCGGTGAGCGTCATGCTCATCACGTCGCGACCGGTGCTCGGGTCCCGATCGGTCCAGAACGGCCTGTCGACCATCACGAACGTCTTCGACGACTGCATGTAGCGGGTGCGGTCCAACGCCATCCACAGGTCCTGACTGAACAGGCTCTCGTCGCAATCGATCTCGGTCGACAGCAGCCACGCCTGACACGTCGCGACCACCGCCGGAAAGACCCGCGCGTCCCCCCACTGGTCCACCACCTCGATCCGGTCCGGCCCGAGCCGTCTGATCGCCGCGGCCCCGGCCCGCGGGACCCCGCTGTGCAGCGACGACAAGCTCGTGCCCACCGGCCAGTACCGGATGGACGCGGGACTGTCCGACCAGAGCCGACGCGGCACCTGCTCCACCCCGCCGACGATCAGATGCTGATCGGTGTCGCAGTTGGTGACCACCACCCGCAGGATCTCGAGCATCGAGTTGGCGAAGTCCGAATCCCAGCCGCCCGTACCGAAGCCGACCTGACCGAACAGTTCGCGATGCCGGAAGGTCAGCTCTCCGAACTCGTCGGAGGTGGCGAGGAAATCGTAGAAACTGCGATCGTCCCAGGCCACGACGAGTTGGTTCCACAACGTCTTGAGTTCGGTGCTGTTGCGAGCGCGGATCGCGTCCTGCAGAGCAGAGAACCCGGCGACCCGTTCCAGCGCACTCTCCCATGCACTCTCGATCTCGGTGTAGATCGGCGGCAGGTCCTCGAGCCGCCGCGCGTAGAGGGTCTCACCGCCCAGATCGATGACCGTGCTGCCCGCGGCCTCCGTCAGCGGATTGGGAAACGGCTGTGATCGCAGACCGAATGCATCGACGTAGTGGAAGAACGTCGACGACGACGCCGGGAACCGCATACCACCGAGTTCGGCGACCTCCGGTTCACCGGGGACAAAATGCTCGGACCGCAGCCGACCGCCGATGCGTTCGGGTTCGTAGACCACGGGACGTAGGCCGATCTTCATCAGCTCGTAGGCCGCGACCATGCCGGCCATGCCTGCACCGATCACCGCGACCTCGGCGCCGAGTGCGTCGGCCGGCACCGTCCCGATCCCGGCCGGGTGCGCGACCCAGTCGTCATAGGCGAACGGGAAGTCGGGACCGAAGATCGTCACCGGCCGGTCGGGCTGCACACATCGAGCGTATGGCCCCGGCACGGGCATCGCCGGACAACACACGCTGCCCACCACGCCGGGAGGAAAAAGAACGCTGCTCGATCATTGCGGACCGAATATGTCCTCAATGATCGGAAGAATGGTCATCAACGGCGCCCGACGAGCCGGGCTCCACACAGAAAGGTGAACGTCATGGATTGGACTCTCGAGGTCGCGTTCCTCCCGGTGACCGATGTCGACCGGGCCAAAGAGTTCTACACTCGCATCGGATTCAACCCCGACCACGACCAATCCCCTAGCGACGACATCCGGTTCGTGCAGATGACTCCGCCGGGGTCGGGCTGTTCGATCGCGTTCGGCAAGGGCATCGTCGAGGCCGCACCGCCCAACGCGGGCACCCTGATGCTGTGCGTCTCCGACATCGAGGCGGCTCGGCAGCATCTGGTCGACGCCGGGGTCGACGTCAGTCCCGTCGACATCCAGGCGTGGGGCCACTTCGTCTATTTCGACGACCCGGACGGCAACCATTGGAACGTCCAGTACCTTCCGTACCGATACGGCAACTGACGTCGCGGTGGGTGCCGGGGATACAGCGTGACGGTGCGTCGCCATACTGGTCGGTGTGCACGAATCCGTATCCCCGGTGAGCGCCGGCCCCGTCGAGATCACTCATCCGTTGTGGGCGGTCGCCGCCGCGCTGGTGATCGTCCTGGCGATCTCGGTGGTGTTCGGTACCGTCGCCCGCACTGCTCTGCGTCGGCGCGCCCGACTGGACCTGACGACCTCGATGGTCCTGTCCATCTTGGGATCCGCGGTCGGACTGTTCCTCGCCGGTGTCATCGACCCTGATCTGAAGGCGACACGCGCGCTGACGGTGGTGCTCGCCTTGCTGTGTTCGGTGGCCGCCGTCGCGGTCTACGGGGCGGTCGTCGCCCGTCTGCAACACAAGGATCATGCGTCCGTCACCGACCTGCTCGCAGCGGGCGAATCCGACCGGGTCGAGTTCAAGTCGACCGCGCGGGTCAATCTCCGCACCGGCGACAAGGATCCGCGCATGGAGCATGTGATCGCCAAGACCGTGTCGGCGTTTCTCAACACCAACGGCGGTACATTGCTGATCGGGGTCGACGATGCGGGTACGCCGCTCGGCCTCGACCCCGACTACGCGACGCTCAAGGTGCCCGATGCCGACCGGTTCGAACTGTGGCTCCGGGACCTGCTGGGAAGCGTGCTCGGTCAGAACGCTGCCGCCGAGGTGTCGGTTCTCGTCGAGGAGGTCCCCACCGCGGACGGGGCGGCGAAACCGGTCTGCCGGGTCGGCATTCGTCCGTCGGCGCGCCCGGTGTACCTGCGGGCGGGCAAGAACGCGGCAACCGAGTTCTGGGTGCGCAGCGGCAACTCCACGCGTCAGCTGACCATCGACCAGGCAGCCGAGTACATCATGTACCGGTGGCCGCTGAGCGCCGGCGCAGCCACCGCCGCCCAGATCCGCGCCGCGGTGCGGTTCTCGATCGATCGGTGACAGGTCAGCGCGCGTTGGCCCGCACGCTGTTGACGATCTTCAGCATCGTGTCCCGCATCTCCGGATCACCGGTCATCACGACAAAGGCGATCGTGGTGGCCTCGCCCCGACCACCCTGCGCGTAGACGAAGCGCATACCGATGCGCTCCTTGGGTTCGCCGGCATCGTTGGTGCCGTGCACGTCCGAGAACGTGGTCGACGGGTCGACCGGACGCCAACTGCCCGCGTCGACGTGCATGTGCTCGCCGAGCGCGCTCAGATCGTCCGCCGTGCACGCCGCAGCGCACCGCTGGTATCCGACGACCCCACCGACCCGACTGTCGCCGCCGCGACTCTCGAAACAGGTGTAGCCACCCGACGTCGGCACCGCATGTGATCCGTACATACAATCCCAGCCGTCGGGGAACGCGAACGCGAACGGCAGCCTCTGGGCCGCGATCCGGTACGGATTGTCGGTGTCGGCGAAGTTCGGGCCGGCGACCAAGCCCGGCCCTCCGTCGATCCCGGAGACCGCGGGTGCAGGGGTCGACGTCGGCGTCGTCGCGCCCACCGTCGTGGACGGCGTCGCGACCGCTGGTTCATCGGACCGGTCACGGTCGACCGACCGTGCCAGCAGCACGATCAGACCTGCGAGGACGATGATGACCACCAGCATCGCCCCGATGAACAGCAGAGCGGGACGCGATCCGCGGTCGCTGCGCACCGGGGCGATATCGCCGGTGGCGTACATCCTGGACCAGCCCGGCGGCAGCTCTTCGTCGGCGCCGACGGGTTCGTCGGAACCTCGATCACCGCTGTCTCGAACCATCCGGATTCCTTCCCCGACACCGGGACACAGCTTATCGGCGAGGGCACCACGCCGCCGGATTGTGTCGGTCGGGAGGACGAATGCCAACCCCGAAATGCCGAACGGCCCCCACCCACCCGGGCAGGGGCCGTTCGTCATGCACTTACGGATTTCGTAGTCACAATGCGTGCTGTGCGCGCATTGTGACTACCACATCGCGTCAGCGGTAATCGTTGGAGAATCCGTAGTCGTCCAGCGGCACCGCAGCGCCGGCGGGGGCACCGAAGGTACCGTCCGGGCTGTAGTAGGTGTCGTCGTAGGACGGCACCGCGTAGGCCGCGGCACGTGCTTCCTCGGTCGGCTGCACCTGGATGTTGCGGTACCGGTTGATGCCGGTACCGGCCGGGATCAGCTTACCGATGATCACGTTCTCCTTCAGACCGATCAGCTTGTCGCTGCGGCTGTTGATGGCCGCATCGGTCAGGACACGCGTGGTCTCCTGGAACGACGCCGCCGACAGCCAGGACTCGGTCGCCAGCGAGGCCTTGGTGATACCCATGAGGACCGGACGTCCGGCCGCGGGCTCGCCACCCTCGGTGACCACGCGACGGTTCTCCGACTCGAACTCGGAACGCTCGGTGAGCGAACCGGGCAGGAACTCCGTGGCACCCGAGTCGATGATCGTCACGCGACGCAGCATCTGCCGCACGATGGTCTCGATGTGCTTGTCGTGGATCGACACACCCTGGCTGCGGTAGACCTCCTGGACCTCGTTGACCAGGTGGATCTGCACCTGGCGCGGGCCCATGACGCGCAGCACCTCGTGCGGATCGGCAGCACCCTCCATGAGCTGCTGACCGACCTCGACGTGGTCGCCGTCGGCGAGCAGACGCTCGGAGCCGTCGTCGTGCTTGAACACACGCAGACGCTGGCGCTTCGAGATCTTGTCGTAGACAACCTCTTCCGAACCGTCGTCGGGGACGATGGTGATCTTGTAGAAGCGGTCGTCGTCTTCCAGACGCACGCGACCCGAGACCTCCGCGATCGGGGCCTTGCCCTTGGGGACGCGGGCCTCGAACAGCTCCTGCACACGCGGCAGACCGCCGGTGATGTCCTCACCGACGCCACCCTGGTGGAAGGTACGCATCGTCAGCTGCGTACCGGGCTCACCGATCGACTGGGCGGCGATGATGCCGACCGCTTCGCCGATGTCGACGAGCTTGCCGGTGGCCATCGACCGTCCGTAGCAGTGCGCGCACACACCGGTGCCGGTGGCACAGGTGAGCACCGAGCGGACCTTGACCTCGGTGATGCCGGCCGCCAGCAGTGCTTCGATGGCCGGGTCGCCCAGGTCGTGGCCGCGCTCGACGATGACGTTGCCGTTCTCGTCGACCGCGTCGGTGGCCAGCGTCCGCGCATAGGTGGAGGTCTCCACGTGCGCATCACGGATCAGCGTGCCGTCGGGCTGCTTCTCGGCGATGGTCGTGGTGATGCCACGCTCGGTCTGGCAATCGGTCTCACGCACGATGACGTCCTGGCTGACGTCCACCAGACGACGGGTCAGGTAACCCGAGTCGGCGGTACGCAGAGCCGTGTCGGCCAGACCCTTACGGGCACCGTGGGTGTTGATGAAGTACTCGGCCACGGTCAGGCCCTCACGGAACGAGGACTTGATCGGACGCGGGATGAACTCACCCTTCGGGTTGGTCACCAGACCCTTCATGCCCGCCAGCGAGCGGATCTGGGTCATGTTGCCCGCCGCGCCCGACTTCACGATCATCGGGATCGGGTTGTTGTCCGGGTAGTGGGCCTCCATCGCCTGACCGACCTCTTCGGTGGCCTGCTTCCAGATCTCCACGAGAGCGTCACGACGCTCGTCCGGGGTGAGGGCACCACGCTGGAACTTGCGCTCCAGACCGTCGGCCCGCTCCTCGTACTTGTCGAGGATCTCCTTCTTCTGCGGCGGCACCAGCACGTCGGCCATCGACACGGTCACGCCCGAGCGGGTGGCCCAGTAGAAACCGACGTCCTTGAGCTTGTCGACGGTCTGCGCGACCACGATCATCGGATACCGCTCGGCGAGATCGTTGATGATCACGGCCTGACGCTTCTTCGGCATCTGCTCGTTGACGAACGCGTACTCGACCGGCAGCAGCTCGTTGAAGAGCACACGACCCAGCGTGGTCTTGAGTTCCCACGCCTGCCCGTACTTCCAGCCGTCAGGGAACTGCTCGGCCTCGACGTCGGCGGGCGGACGCTGATCGGTGAGGCGCACCTTGATCTCCGACTGCACGGTCAGCGCACCGCGGTCGACGGCCATGATGGCCTCGGCCGGGCTCGCGTACACACCGCGCTCGACGTCGTCGGCGGTGGCCGCGCTGTACTCGCCGACCGCACCCTCGGTGAGGGTGGTCAGGTAGTACAGACCGGTCACCATGTCCAGACGCGGCATGGCGAGCGGACGGCCCGACGCCGGCGACAGGATGTTGTTGCTCGACAGCATCAGGATGCGTGCCTCGGCCTGCGCCTCCGCCGACAGCGGCAGGTGCACGGCCATCTGGTCACCGTCGAAGTCGGCGTTGAAGGCCTCACACACCAGCGGGTGCAGCTGAATTGCCTTGCCCTCCACCAGCTGCGGCTCGAAGGCCTGGATGCCGAGGCGGTGCAGCGTCGGAGCACGGTTCAGCAGCACCGGGTGCTCGGCGATGACCTCTTCGAGGACGTCCCACACCGCGGGGCGCTGACGCTCGACCATGCGCTTGGCCGACTTGATGTTCTGCGCCTGGTTCAGGTCGACGAGACGCTTCATCACGAACGGCTTGAACAGCTCGAGAGCCATCAGCTTCGGCAGACCGCACTGGTGCAGCTTGAGCTGCGGACCGACGACGATGACCGAACGGCCCGAGTAGTCGACGCGCTTACCGAGCAGGTTCTGACGGAAACGACCCTGCTTGCCCTTGAGCAGATCGCTCAGGGACTTCAGCGGGCGGTTGCCCGGTCCGGTGACCGGACGGCCGCGACGGCCGTTGTCGAACAGGGCGTCGACCGACTCCTGCAGCATCCGCTTCTCGTTGTTCACGATGATCTCGGGCGCACCGAGGTCGATCAGACGCTTGAGACGGTTGTTGCGGTTGATGACCCGGCGATACAGATCGTTGAGGTCCGAGGTGGCAAAGCGGCCACCGTCGAGCTGCACCATCGGACGCAGTTCCGGCGGGATCACCGGCACGGCGTCGAGCACCATGCCCAGCGGCGAGTTGCCCGACTGCTGGAACGCGGCGACGACCTTGAGTCGCTTGAGCGCACGCAGCTTCTTCTGGCCCTTGCCGCTGCGGATGGTCTCGCGCAGCGACTCGGCCTCGGCGTCGATGTCGAAGTTCTCGAGCAGCTTCTTGATCGCCTCGGCACCCATCGCACCAGCGAAGTACTCACCGAAACGCTCGTCGAGCTGACGGTAGAGCTTCTCGTCGATGATCAGCTCGCCGGGAGCCAGCTTGGTGAAGCGGTCCCAGATCTCCTCGAGATCGTCGAGCTGACGCTGCGCCTGATCACGCATCCGGCGCATCTCACGCTCGGCACCGTCGCGCACCTTGCGGCGCACATCGGCCTTGGCACCCTCGGCCTCGAGCTCGGCCAGATCCTGCTCGAGCTTCTGCTGACGCTCGTTGAGGTCCACATCGCGCTGATCGGCGACGGCCTTCTTCTCGACCTCCATCTCGGCCTCACGGGTCGACAGCTCCGCATGGCGCAGCTCGTCGTCGACCGACGTGATGACGTAGGCGGCGAAGTAGATGATCTTCTCGAGATCCTTCGGCGCCAGGTCGAGCAGGTAGCCCAGACGCGACGGAACGCCCTTGAAGTACCAGATGTGGGTGACCGGGGCGGCCAGCTCGATGTGGCCCATCCGCTCACGACGCACCTTGGCGCGGGTCACCTCGACGCCGCAGCGCTCGCAGATGATGCCCTTGAAGCGCACACGCTTGTACTTGCCGCAGTAGCACTCCCAGTCGCGAGTCGGTCCGAAGATCTTCTCGCAGAACAGGCCGTCCTTCTCCGGCTTGAGCGTGCGGTAGTTGATGGTCTCCGGCTTCTTGACCTCACCGAATGACCAATTGTGGATGTCGTCGGCCGTGGCGAGACCGATCTTCAGTTCATCGAAGTAGTTGACGTCGAGCACTTGTTACCTTTCGTGGCTCTGTCAGATGGTGTCGGTGAGGGTCAGTTGGCCCATGCAGGAGCTTGCGACTGCATCAGTTCGCCAGGTCGTCGACGGTCGCGGATTCGTTTCGCGACAAGTTGATACCCAGGTTGGCCGCAGCCCGCTCGAGGTCCTCGTCGTCGGAGTCCTGCATCGCGATGGCTGCACCGTCCGACGACAACACCTCCACGTTCAGGCACAGCGACTGCAACTCCTTGAGCAGCACCTTGAACGACTCCGGGATACCCGGCTCGGGGATGTTCTCGCCCTTGACGATGGCCTCGTAGACCTTCACGCGGCCGACCACGTCGTCCGACTTGATGGTCAACAACTCCTGCAGCGTGTAGGCCGCGCCGTAGGCCTGCATGGCCCAGCACTCCATCTCACCGAATCGCTGGCCACCGAACTGCGCCTTACCACCGAGCGGCTGCTGCGTGATCATCGAGTACGGACCGGTCGAGCGAGCGTGGATCTTGTCGTCGACCAGGTGGTGCAGCTTGATGATGTACATGTAGCCGACCGAGACCGGGTACGGGAACGGCTCGCCGGAGCGTCCGTCGAACAAGGTGGCCTTGCCGTCGCCCTGGACCATCACCTCGCCGTCGCGGTTGGGCAGCGTCGAGGACAGCAGTCCGGTCAGCTCCTCCTCACGCGCGCCGTCGAACACCGGGGTGGCGGTGTTGGTGTTGGGCTCGGCCGAGTACAGCTCCTCCGGCAGCTTCGACGCCCAGTCCGGGACACCGCTGGCGACGTCGATGTTCCAGCCTGCCTTGGCAACCCACCCGAGGTGGGTTTCCAGGATCTGGCCGATGTTCATACGACGCGGCACACCGTGGGTGTTCAGGATGATGTCGACGGGAGTGCCGTCGGGCAGGAACGGCATGTCCTCGGCGGGGAGGATCTTGCCGATGACACCCTTGTTGCCGTGGCGGCCGGCCAGCTTGTCGCCGTCCTGGATCTTGCGCTTCTGCGCCACGTAGACACGGACCAACTCGTTGACGCCCGGGGCGAGATCGTCGTCGTCGTCGCGGCTGAAGACGCGGACGCCGATGACCTTGCCGGTCTCGCCGTGCGGAACCTTCAGCGAGGTGTCGCGCACCTCGCGGGCCTTCTCACCGAAGATCGCACGCAGCAGACGCTCTTCCGGGGTCAGCTCGGTCTCGCCCTTCGGGGTCACCTTGCCGACGAGGATGTCGCCGTCGCGGACCTCGGCACCGATACGCACGATGCCGCGCTCGTCGAGGTCGGCGAGGACCTCGTCGGAGACGTTCGGGATGTCCCGGGTGATCTCCTCGGCACCGAGCTTGGTGTCGCGGGCGTCGATCTCGTGCTCCTCGATGTGGATCGAGGTGAGCACGTCCTCCTCCACGAGCCGCTGGCTCAGGATGATGGCGTCCTCGTAGTTGTGGCCCTCCCACGGCATGATCGCCACGAGCAGGTTCTTGCCCAGCGCCATCTCACCGTTCTCGGTGCACGGACCGTCGGCCAGGACCTGGCCGGTCTCGACGCGCTGACCCTCGTCCACGATCGGACGCTGGTTGGCACAGGTGCCGTGGTTGGAGCGGGCGAACTTGCGCATCCGGTAGGTCTCGCGGCTGCCGTCGTCGGCCATCACCGTGATGTAGTCGGCGGAGACCTCCTCGACCACACCGGTCGCCGACGACACGATCACGTCGCCTGCGTCGACCGCGGCACGCAGTTCCATACCGGTGCCGACCAGCGGCGACTCGTTACGGACCAGCGGCACGGCCTGACGCTGCATGTTGGCACCCATCAGGGCACGGTTGGCGTCGTCGTGCTCGAGGAACGGGATCATCGCGGTCGCGACCGACACCATCTGGCGAGGCGAGACGTCGAGGTACTCCACCTCGCCCGCGCCGACGAACTCCACCTCGGAGCCCTTCTTGCGGACCAGGACACGCTCGTCGGTGATCAGGCCGGTGCCGTCGAAGTTCGTGTTGGCCTGGCCGATGAGGTAGCGATCTTCCTCGTCGGCGGTCAGGTACTCGATCTGATCGGTGACCACGCCGTCGTTGACCTTGCGGTACGGGGTCTCGATGAAGCCGAACGGGTTGACCCGTGCGTACACCGAGAGCGAACCGATGAGGCCGATGTTCGGACCCTCAGGGGTCTCGATCGGGCACATGCGGCCGTAGTGCGAGGGGTGCACGTCACGGACCTCGAGGCCGGCACGCTCACGGCTCAGACCGCCCGGGCCCAGCGCCGACAGGCGGCGCTTGTGGGTCAGACCCGACAGCGGGTTGTTCTGGTCCATGAACTGCGACAGCTGGCTGGTGCCGAAGAACTCCTTGATCGCCGCCACGACGGGACGGATGTTGATCAGGGTCTGCGGGGTGATCGCCTCCACGTCCTGGGTGGTCATGCGCTCGCGCACGACACGCTCCATACGGGACAGACCCACGCGGATCTGGTTCTGGATCAGCTCGCCGACGGTACGCAGACGACGGTTGCCGAAGTGGTCGATGTCGTCGACCTCGATCGGCACCTCGAGGCCACCGGGACCTGCGACGGTGGCGAATCCGACGGTGTGCGGATCGGCCTCGTGCAGACGCACCAGGTACTCGACGGTCGCGGCGATGTCCTCACGGGTGAGCACCGACTCGCCGACCATCGGGTTGGCGGTCAGACCGAGCTTCTTGTTGATCTTGTAACGACCGACGCGAGCCAGGTCGTAGCGCTTCTCCTTGAAGAACAGGTTCTCCAGCAGGTTCTCCGCCGACTCACGGGTCGGGGGCTCACCCGGGCGCAGCTTGCGGTAGACCTCGAGCAGAGCCTCGTCCTGGTTGGCGGTGTTGTCCTTCTCCAGGGTGGACATCATGATCTCGGAGAACCCGAAACGCTCGGTGATCTCCTCGCTGGTCCAACCGAGTGCCTTGAGCAGCACGGTGACCGGCTGACGACGCTTGCGGTCGATACGCACACCGACGGTGTCGCGCTTGTCCACGTCGAACTCGAGCCAGGCGCCACGACCGGGGATGACCTTGACGGTGTGCAGCGTCTTCTCGGTGGTCTTGTCGATCGACGAATCGAAGTAGACGCCGGGGCTACGAACCAGCTGCGACACGACGACACGCTCGGTGCCGTTGATGATGAAGCTGCCCTTGTCGGTCATGATCGGGAAGTCGCCCATGAAGACGGTCTGCGACTTGATCTCGCCGGTGTTGTTGTTGATGAACTCGGCGGTGACGAACAGCGGCGCCGCGTAGGTCATGTCCTTGTCTTTGCACTCCTCGACCGAGGCCTTGACCTCGTCGAAGTGCGGATCGGTGAAGGACAGCGACATCGAGCCGGAGAAGTCCTCGATCGGGGACAGTTCGTGCAGGATGTCCTCGAGACCACCGGTCGGGCCCTCCTCACCGCGGGCGATGGCCTTCGCGCGCCACTCGGGGGAACCGACGAGCCACTCGAACGAATCGAGCTGCAGGTCGAGAAGACCGGGGACCTCCAGAGGCTCACTGATCTTTGCAAAAGATGCGCGCTTCGGCGCGCCGGGGATGGTTGAGGTGGACTGGCGGTCGAGTGCCAAGATGCGTCCTTCCAACACGAAGTGTTCTACCTAGCTCGGTGCTTGGCTTGATGGGCCGTTCGCTGGTGACACCTGATTTTTCGGCGATCACCACGAGCACACACTTCGAGAGGTGGCCAGAGGAAGGATCGAGAGACGGACAGGAGGCAGCCAGCGCAACGTCCAACTGTAGCAGAAAATAGACGCACTTTGTCAAGTGGCGTCTGGAAGCGACTCCGCGCTGATGGCTGCCTGCACGTCATTCACTGGTGACAGACTGGCCCCACAACGTCCGTACGTCAAGCGCTACGCGCGAAATTGACGAAGAAAATCGGCGCTTCACCTGCGCAAGGACGAAATCACCACGACACGCCGGGGCTGGATCCTCGCGATTCGGACCGGTCGGTCATCGGCCCCGACGACACCCACCCGACAGACACGCCACGGCGCCTGCACCGGGCAGGAACACCGTGGCGGGACATGGCTGGGACACGCGGCCGGGGGCGAGCGGAGACGTTCGCGTCGCCCGCCGATCACGCTGCTGCGACTAGAAGGCCTCGACCTTGGAGATCAGCCACTCATCACCGTGCTTGGCCATCGAGAACTGGTAGCGCGGGGCCGCGCTCTGTCCGGCCACGCCTGCCTGCTGCTGGCTGACGATCAGATTGACCACCACGCGACCGGTCGCCCCGTCGCCACCGCCGGTGAGGTCGTTGACGCCGACCGACTCGACCCGACAATCCGCCACGGCCTTGGTCTGGCCCAGGATCTGACGCTGCTGCGGGAGGTACTTGTCGAACTCGGTCAGCGCCTCACCGGTGAGCGCGGACCGCGCCTTGGCGGCCCACTTGTCGACGTCGACGGTGTCCACCGTGAGCGAGCAGGCCTTGCTCTTCACCTGCGAGGTGAGCTCGGTGGTGGCCGCCTGGTCGACGAACGCCTTGTTGGAGCCGATGTCGGCACCGGGATGCAGGCCTGCGATCACGGCGAACACACCCAGCACCGCGGCCACCGCGAGCAACACCCCGATCGTGGTGTTGCCGAAGCCGCGACCACTCGAGGTCGACGCAGCCGACTTCGCGGCGGGTGCCGCGGTGTCTCGGGTGGCCGCGGTCTCGGTCGGTCGCAACGTGGACACGCGTGACACCGGGCGGGTCTTCGCGGTCGGCGCACTGGTGTCGGCCGACTCCCCGTCGTCAGATGCGTTGTCGACATCGTCGGCCTCGTTCTCGGGTGCAGCGGCCGCGTCGGATGCCTGCCCGACTGCTGTCTCCTCGGCGGCACTGTCGGCGTCTGCGGCTGCCTCTCCCCCGGCCCTGTCGTCGGCAACGCCGGTGTCGGTACCGGCCTGTCGCCCGGCGTCCGCGTCACTGTCGGCGCCGTCTTCGTCCCGGGTGGGAGTCGTCGAGTCGACGACCGGATCGTCACCACCGGTCTCGACTGGCGGTCGGCTCGACTCGGCGGCCTCGACCGGGGTCTTCTGTTCGTTCTCGGAGTCGCGCGTGACGTCGGGACGTCCGGAACCGGTGTGTTGCCGTCCGGCCACCCGGGGCGTCGGCTTACGACGTGGGGGGCGTGGATTCGACGCCATCAGTTCCCACCTCCCTGCGGTGCGGGTGCGCTGCCACCGGCACCCGGCACGGCGGCCGCGGTACCCGGATCCTCATAGGCGAGGGAGTCCAGCGGCACGATGTTCTCGGCCTTCCACGAGTCGTCGGACTTCGTCATCGAGACGGAGAAGCCCATCGTCTGCGTGACGCCTGCCTCGTTCTCGCGCTTCGACGTCGCGGCCACATAGACCAGCACCTGCGCCTTGCCGTCGTCGGCGTCGACCTCGGTCGGCGCGCTGCGCACCAGGCGCGACGAGAGAGCGGCGGCCTGTGGCCCGGCCTGGGTGATCATCGAGTTCAGGTTGCTCACGTCCTGACCACTGATCTGCTCTTTGGCCTTGCCGGTCAGCGAGGAGTCGACGCGTCGCTTCCAGTCGGCGGTGTCCTTCGGGTCCACGGTCGTCACATTGAGGATGGCCTGTTCGGCACCATCGACCGCGCCGTCGCGCGCATCTTGGATCGGCTTCTGCACGAAATAGGCCTGATAGCCCTGATAGCCGAACCACGCGGCACATCCGGCTGCCGCGATCACCGCCAGCACCGCCACCACGCTCACGATCACGCGAGCGGCCCCCTGGCGTGCCGGGGTCGGAAGAGTATTGCTTGTCATCGGCCGTCACCTTAGTGGTTGGCGCCTGAGAGGAGCCCAAGCGAGATGTCGCCGGGCTCCTCGACGCAGGCGGTCACCGCGGATGCACTCCCATCAACGTCGCCAACTGCTGTGCCAGCGGGTTGAGGTTGAGCTTGTCCGGGTCTTTCTTCGGAGTCTTGTCCCACGGCTGCACGTTGTCGGGGTTGGCGAACACCGAGCGGTTGGCGCTGCGCACGCCGGTCGGGTTGCCCACCGGCACCGAACACTGTGCCTTGGTGTTGAACGGGAAGTCGTCGTAGCGGATGTCGAACGACGGATCCTTACGCTTCATCTCCTGCACCATCGCCTGGGTGCTCTCGTAGCCACGTGAACACGCGGGCGGATTGTTGGTCTCGAGCACGATGCCGAAATGGATCTGACCGTCACCGGGTGCAGGGCTGTGGCTGCCCGCCGACAACGCGGACAGCATGGCGAACGTCGTCGACGTCGCGAAGCCGGTCGGCGCGATGGTCCGCACCGTACTCCCCAGCTGCTTCACCACGGTCGACAGATCATCGCCGTTCTCCTGCAACAACTTCGAGATCTGCG